>JAFAKN010000719.1 GCA_019235415.1 Alphaproteobacteria bacterium | reverse complement strand
CCTCTATCACGAGATGATCGAATCGGGCGTCATCAAGCTCGATGGCCCGGGCTCCAAGGTGGCGCTGGTCTACGGGCAGATGAACGAGCCGCCCGGCGCGCGCGCCCGCGTCGGCCTGTCCGGCCTCACCGTCGCCGAGTACTTCCGCGATGCCGAAGGCCAGGACGTGCTGTTCTTCGTCGACAACATCTTCCGCTTTACCCAGGCCGGCTCGGAAGTGTCGGCGCTCTTGGGCCGCATCCCCTCGGCAGTGGGCTATCAGCCGACGCTGTCGACCGACATGGGGGCGCTGCAGGAGCGCATCACCTCGACCAAGAAGGGCTCGATCACCTCGGTGCAGGCGATCTACGTGCCGGCCGACGACTTGACCGACCCCGCACCCGCGACCTCGTTCGCGCATCTGGACGCGACCACGGTGCTCAGCCGCTCGATCGCCGAGATGGCGATCTTCCCGGCGGTCGACCCGCTCGACTCGACCTCGCGCATGCTCGACCCGCGCGTCGTCGGCGAAGAGCACTACCAGGTGGCGCGTGACGTGCAGCGCGTGCTGCAGCAGTACAAATCGCTGCAGGACATCATCGCCATCCTGGGCATGGACGAGCTTTCGGAAGAGGACAAGCTGGTGGTGGCGCGCGCGCGCAAGATCCAGCGCTTCCTCAGCCAGCCGTTCCATGTCGCCGAGGTGTTCACCGGCACGCCGGGCGTGTTCGTGAAGCTCGAGGACACCATCAAGGGCTTCAAGGGGATCGTCGCCGGCGACTACGACGACCTGCCGGAAGCGGCCTTCTACATGGTCGGCACCATCGATGAGGCGGTCGCCAAGGCCAAGAAGCTCGCAGCCGAGGCGGCGTAAGGGCGATGGCCAAGGTTTCCTTCCAGCTCGTCATGCCCGAGCGCGAGGTGCTCGCGACCGAGGCGGACATGGTCGTCGTCCCGGGCAGCGAAGGCGACTTCGGCGTCCTGCACGGCCACGCACCGCTGATCTCGACGGTGCGCCCCGGCGTGCTCGAGGTCATCCAGGACAACAAGGTCGAGCGGCGCTTCATCGTGGTCGGCGGCTTTGCCGAGGTGACGACGGAGCGCTGCACCGTGCTGACCGACGAGGCGACGCCGTTCGAGGAGGTCACCGCCGAGCAGCTGGCCGAGCGCGAGCGCACCGCGGAGCGCGAGCTGGTCGATGCCGTGACCGACGCCGAGAAGGCCAAGGCGCAAAAGGACCTGGAAGTCGCCAAGGACCTGCGGCGAGCGCAGGCCTACTACGCGAGCCGCTGATTTTGGCCGCTGATTTTGGCCGCTGATTCGGCCGCTGATTTTGGCCGCTGATCGGGCGCCGGTTTCCTGCTGCAACTTCACACCCTGCGCGAAATTTTGTTGCGGGATGTGCGCGACTGGGCATTGAAAGCAGGCGCCGGGCTCGCTTTATTACGCCACAACGACAATCGCCGAGGGATCTCGACGAATGGCTAACTGGACACTCGAAACGATCGCGTGGGATCGGTTCGACGCGTCGAAGGTCGATCCGGAGATTCTGCGCAACATCAAGGCCGCTGCGCTGGTCGAGCGCAATGGCGGCGACTATGGCGTGTATCTCGGCCGCGTGTTTGCCAACGATGCTGCGTTCAAGGACGCGGTCAGCACCTGGGTCAGCGAGGAGATCCAGCACGGCATTGCGCTTGGCCGTTGGGCGAAGCTCGCCGATCCGGACTGGGAGTTCGATGCCGCCTTCGCGCGGTTTCGCGCGGGCTACAGCCTGCCGCTCGACGCAACCGAGTCGGTGCGCGGCAGCCAGGCGGGCGAGATGATCGCCCGCTGCATCGTCGAGACCGGCACCAGCTCCTATTACAGCGCGCTGCGCGATGCCACCGACGAGCCGGTGCTGAAGCAGATCTGCGGAAAGATCGCGGGCGACGAGTTCCGTCACTACAAGCTGTTCTACGATCACCTCGGGCGCTGCCTGGAGCGCGATCGGCTGGGGCGCTGGGACCGGCTGCGCATCGGCTGGGGGCGGCTGGCCGAAAGCGAGGACGACGAGCTCGCCTACGCCTACTTCGCGGCCAACGAGCCGACCGATGCCGTGTACGATCGGGCGCGCAGCATGGCCGCCTACGCGCGGCGCGCCTATCCGCTCTACAAGCGCGGCCACGTGCAGCGCGGCATCGGCATGGTGCTGAAGGCGGTCGGCCTGCAGCCGCAGGGCTGGCTGAACGAGCTTTTGACCAAGGCCGGCCTCTGGTTCCTGCGCCGCAGCGCCAGCAAGTACGCAGGGCAGGGGGCGTAGATTGTCATCCCGAGTGCAGCGAGGGATCCTTCGTGTTGCTTCAAGGATCCCTCGCTTCGCTCGGGATGACAGGATTGCCTCTACGACACCAGGTCCGCGAACTCCTTCACCACCGCCTCGTACACCGGTCGCTTGAACTCGACGATCAGGCCGACCAGCTCGCCGGCCGGCACCCACCTCCAGGCGTCGAACTCGTCGCCGTGGGCGGCAATGTCGATGTCGGCGTCGCTGCCGGTGAAGGCGAGCGCAAACCACTTCTGCCGCTGGCCGCGCCACTTGCCCTTCCAGAACTTGGGCGACGCCGCTTTCGGCACGTCGTAGGCGAGCCACTCGCGGCTCTCGCGCAGCAGCAGCGCCTTGGTCGTGCCGACCTCCTCGCCCAGCTCGCGGCAGGCCGCTTCGATCGGCGTCTCGCCTTTGTCGATGCCGCCTTGGGGCATCTGCCACGCGAGGTCCGCCGGCATGCCCGGCCGATGGCCCACGAACACCCGCCGCCCAGGCCCGATCAGCATCAGCCCGACATTGGGCCGGTAACGGTCGAGGCGGGGCACGCTCATGGCTTCAGCTGCGCCGGCTGGGCGCGCAGCCGGGCCATGCAGGCATCGCGGCATTCGAAATGGCCGATCACCGGCACCACGGCGGCGGCCGATTTCTTCGGCCGGCCGCGGAACCAGGCGGCGACGGTGTCGACGGCATCGCCGTCCGGTTGCACCACGCCGAAACGATGGCGCGGCGGCTGGCCGGGCACGACCTCGCTCGCCCACGCGTCGAGCTGGTCGAGGTTGGCGGCAAGCCCGCCTTCTGCGAGCTTGTAGTCCAGCACTTCGCGGGTGCGCGCGTAGCCCACGCCCAGCTCTCGGGTCAGTCGCTGGATGGTGGACGGGGCGGCCGCGGGGTTGACCTCTACCAGGCCGAGACCGCGCTCGGCGATCTCCTGCACCAAGGGACGCACGACGTTTTCCGACTGCCACGCCGCGCCGCCGGGAACCATCACGAAGCCGACATAGCCCTCGCCGCGCGCCATGGCGAGGCGCAGCCGCCGCACATTCTCGGCCGGCTCGAGTGCGGCCTGCACGGGCCGCACGCCGCGCTCGGCCGGCACGCTCTGATCGTCCATCGGCAGCATGAGATAGACCTCGTGCCCGTGCTCGTGCGCCTGCTTGAGCCAGCGCGCCAGGTCCGGGCTGCCGGGCAGGAAGGCGAGGCTCACTTCACCCGGCAGCTCATCGATCGCCCGCGTGGTGAGCTTGTCGTCAGCGCCGAGATTGATCATCAGGATGCCGATGCGCGCCGCACTGCCCGGGACTTCGAAGCGCCGCGCGAAGGCGATCCAGGGCATCCAGCCGGAGGCCGCGACGCGCGGCAGGTGCGTGCCGTCGTCGAGCGTCTCGACCATCTCGCCAAGCTCTTCCGGCGCGAGCGTACGGAACGGCACGAGAGGCTGCGGCCGCGGCGGCACCGGCAATGAGACGATCTTCGGCGGTGTTGGCTTCGGCGGTGTTGGCTTCGGCGGTGTTGGCTTCGGTGTTGGCTTCGGTGGTGTTGGCGCCGCCTGACTCGCGGCTGCGGCGGGCGTCGCCGCATTGTCCTTGAGGTGGAGCAGAGCGCCGGCGCCCAAGACGGCGCTCAGCCCCAGGAGGCAGACCGCGATCAGCCTGCCCCGCGAAATGCCCGGCACGAGGCTGCGGACCCTCGGCCGGTCAGTTGGCCCGGCTGCTGTAGAGCGAGATGCCGCGGATCAGGTCGGCCGCGCGCAGCAGCTGGTAGTCGGCCACCGAGTCCTTCGGCGGCTCGTCGGGATCGCCCGACGGGGTCGGCTGCGTGACGGTCGGCGGAGTCGCAGCCGCCTTGTCGTCCTTCTTGTCGGAAGGCTTGGCCGCTTCCGGCTTGGCGTCGGCCGGCTTGTCGGCAGGCTTGGCGGCGTCGGGCGCGGGCGTCGGCGCGTTGGGGTTGGTGATCGAGCGCCGCAGGTTCTCCTCGCGGAAGCCGGCGCGCGCCTGCAGGTTCTCGATCTTGGCGGGCTCGACCTCGATGTCGGGCTTGATGCCTTCCTTCTGGATCGAGCGGCCCGACGGCGTGAAGTAGAGCGCCGTGGTCAGCCGGATCGCGCCGCCGCCAGTCACCTGCATGATGGTCTGCACCGAGCCTTTGCCGAACGAGCGGGTGCCGAGGATGATGGCGCGGCGGTGGTCCTGCAGCGCGCCGGCCACGATCTCCGAGGCCGAGGCCGAGCCGCCGTTGATCAGCACGACGATCGGCAGGCCGCCGGTCACGTCACCCGGCTTGGCGTTCCAGCGCTGCACGTCCTCGCTCTTGCGCGCCTTGACCGAGACGATCTCGCCCTTCTCGAGGAAGGCGTCGGACATGGCGATCGCCTGGTCCAACAGGCCGCCGGGGTTGTTGCGCAGGTCGAGCACGTAGCCTTTGAGCTTGTTGCCGGCTTCCTTCTTGAGCTTCTCGACGGCGTCGAGCACCCCCGAGGTGCTCTGCTCGGTGAACGAGGTGACGCGGATGTAGCCGACATCGCCGCCTTCGAGGTGATAGCGCACCGACTTCACCTTGATCATCTCGCGCGTCAGCGACACGTCGAACGGATCCTTGCCGGCGCGGCGCACCCCGAGCTTGATCGCGGTGCCGACCTTGCCGCGCATCTTCTCGACCGCCTCCTGCAGGGTGAGGCCCTGCACCGGCTCGCCGTCGAGCGCGAAGATCAGGTCGCCGGACTGCAGGCCGGCCTTCGAGGCCGGCGTGTCGTCGATCGGCGACACCACCTTGATGACGCCGTTCTCCATCGTGACCTCGATGCCGAGCCCGCCGAACTCGCCGCGCGTCTGCACCTGCATGTCGCGGTAGGTCTTGGGGTTCATGTAGCTCGAGTGCGGATCGAGCGACGACAGCATGCCGTTGATGGCGTTCTCCATCAGCGTCTTCTCGTCGACCGGCTCGACATAGTCGCGGCGAATGCGCTCGAGCACGTCGCCGAACAGGTTGAGCTGCTGGTAAAGCTCGCTCTTTTCGCTGGCGGGCTTGGAAGCCTTGTCCTGGCCCAGTACGACCCAGGCCGGTATGGCGAGGAACGACAGCAGGACGGCGGCAGTGGCAAAGCGCGTTCGGGTCATGAAATTGCCTTTGGCGGAAAGTCGCGGAGCGTCAGGGGACAGGATACAGGGCGGCGTTTGGCACTATCAAGGCGACGGTGCCTGCGAGCGTGACAATGTCACGCTGATGCCGCAGCGGCCGGCGGCTTTGGCACTGCAAGTATCGCCCCGCGCTCTGCCGCAGAAAGCAGGGAATGTCCCGTCATCTCTGCCGGTTGCGGGATTTTCATGAGCGCCAGCAACGTCGGCGCCACGTCGGCGAGCTTTCCATCCTCGAGCGAGCGAACTTCGGCCGGCCCGTTGAACAGCAGTGCCGGCACGCGATTGAGCGTGTGCTGCGTGTGCTTCTGACGGCTCTGCTCGTCGAACATAAGTTCGGCGTTGCCGTGATCGGCCGTCACCAGCAGCACGCCGCCCGCCTTCCTCACCGCTTCCATGAGGCGGCCAAGGCAGCCGTCTACCGCTTCGACGGCCTTAATGGCCGCCTCGTAATTGCCCGAGTGCCCGACCTGGTCGGTGTTGGCGTAATTGACCACGATCAGGTCGTACTTGCCGGTGGCGATTGCCTCCACCAGCCTGTCGGTGACTTCCGCCGCACTCATCTCCGGCTTCAGGTCGTATGTCTTGACCTTGGGCGAGGGAACGAGGATCCGGTCCTCGCCGTCGAATGGCCGCTCCTCGCCGCCGTTGAAGAAAAAAGTGACGTGGGCGTACTTCTCGGTTTCGGCAATGCGCAGCTGCTTCAGCCCGGCCTTGGCCACCGTCTCGCCGAGCCCCATCGGCAGGACCGCGGGCGGGAACAGCGTCGACAGGAGCTTGTCGAGGGCGGCCGAGTACTCGACCATGCCGGCAGCTGCCGCGAACTTCACGATCCGCCCGCGCTTGAAGCCGTCGAACAACGGGTCGAGCAGTGCCGTCAGGATTTCCCGCGCCCGG
>JAFAKN010000686.1 GCA_019235415.1 Alphaproteobacteria bacterium | reverse complement strand
GCCGCACACCATCGCTCATAAGGAGGATGACCATGCGCAGCGACGTCAATTTTGCTCCCTTGTACCGGGCCACGGTCGGCTTCGACCGCATCTTCGACATGCTCGACTCGGTGGCCGGCCAGCCCAGCCAAGTCGGCTATCCGCCCTACAATATCGAGAGGGTCGCCGACGATGCCTGGCGCATCGTCATGGCAGTGGCAGGCTTCAGCGAAGCCGAGCTCAACCTGACCCAGAAGGAGGACGAGCTCCTGGTGACGGGCAAGGCCCAACCCAACGCCAACGATGGCGTCGAGTACCTTTATCGCGGCATCGCCGCGCGCGACTTCGACCGCCGCTTCCAGCTCGCCGACCATGTCCGCGTGACGGGCGCCAAGCTGCAGAACGGCCTGCTTACCATCGACTTGCAGCGCGAGCTGCCGGAGGAAAAGAAGCCGCGCGCGATCCGCATCGAGGCCGCGACCCCGCAAACGATCACCCATCAGTGACAGTCCGACCGGGGACCGGACGGCCAACCGACGGCGGGCGTCCGGTCTCCGCAACGCATTCCAACAGGAGGTGAGGTATGACGGCAACGTCGGCCGCTTCCACGCTTGGCGATACGTGGAACCGGCTTCGTGATTGCAATGAGAAGCGCGACGAGAAACTCGACCGGCAGCCCATGCCGCTCGGCAGGCGGTATTCGCCACCGTCCTCTGACACAATCGAGCTGCCGCACGGCGGGATCCTGATCGCGGTGGACGACGCGGTAACGGCGCTCGAGCTGCAGCGCCTGCTCCATGAGGCGGGCTACCGCGTCGTAGGCCCCGCCACCACCGTCGGCGAAATCCAGGGCGTGATTCAGCGCGGCGCCATCGATTGCGCCATCCTCGATCTCGACGTCGACCGGCGGGCGCCGCTGCCCGTCGCCGATCTGCTGGCCTTCGCCGATGTGCCGTTCGTCTATCTCGCGACCGGCGTGCTGGGCTCCGTTCCGTCGCGGCACAGGCGACGTCCGGTGGTCGAGAAGCCGTTCAGCCGCGAAAGGCTGCTCGCCGCCATCGAGAAGGCGATGGCCCACAAGCGCGAGATTGCCAACGACAATCGCTGGCCCGCCGGCGCCCTTGTCGTTCCGGCGACACGGGTCTATCCGCCCCTATAGCCCGCATGAGGGAAGAGCTATGTCGGGCAATGGTTCTTCAAATCGCGCCGCAGAGTATCGAAGACGAGCGGAGGATGCGCGGGCCAAAGGTAAGGGGATGCCGGATGAACAGGCGCGCGCCTCCTTGTTGCACGATGCCGAAATGTGGGAACGCATGGCGGCCTGGGAAGACAAGAAGCACCCGCCGCCATCACCACAAACATCGGATTGAACGACAGGGCGCCGGCTCAAGCGGGGGGCCAAGGCGCACCGTGGCAGCTCCAGACGAAGATTGGCGTCGTCGGGGCGATATGGGCCCGCATGTGAGCCGTCCCTAAAGGCGGCTCCCTGTGCGTTGGGATCCGTGGCGCACAACGGGGGAGCCGTCCTGGAGCAGTCTTCGGCATCCAGGCCAAGCTGGCCGCAGAGCTGGCGCTTCGTCGGCCGCCCCTGTGTCGGCCGCCCCTGTGTCGGCCGGCTAGACTACCTTTGGGATGCCGTGCCTGCGCGTCGCCATTCCACCCGCGACCAAGTCGAGCTCGATGTCCGACAACTCGCCGCCTTGCTTGAAGGCGGCATCGATCTCGCTGACGGTCACATCGAACCCATTCTCGCGGCCGACCCGCGCAATCGTCTCCTGGTCGATCGTCCCATCGGACGACACGGCGCCCTTGACGGCCGCCTGGAGCACTTCGCTGGAATTGAGTTCTTGGCGAAACGCCTGCATGCCTTCGATCGACATCCTTCCCTCCTACGAGTGCAGTACGCCAGGTGCAATGCTTTCGAACTTTGCGCTATGCGCGTTACCACTGTGTGGCGATGCGGGTCGGCAAAGTGCGCTCGGTCCCGATGACGCTAGAGGTGCCACCTGTAAAACTACGCATATCGCCACCTGCCGCATTCCTGGTGTGCCTCGGCAAGGCTCGACACTGCGGACGGTCGTCATCGCCCCTTGGTGTCCCTCAGCGCTTCAACGACCATCCTCTGGAAGCCAACGACCAGATGCTCGCTACTGACCAGGAACTGTCCGCGGCCGGGCAGGCCCCCGAGCAGGCCGCGCTGAACCGAGTCGGTAAGCGTTTCGTCCTCGTGGGCGACCTGCTTGTTGAAAGCGATGAGGTCTCGTGCGAATTGCGCGTCGACGCCAGGAGCGAAGTACTGCTCCGAGAAGCCCTTGGTCGCGTTAGCGCCGTCCGGGATCCAGACATCGATGGACAAATTGGGAAAGCCCGGATTGACGTTGATCGTAGTGTTCGGCCACAGGAGATAGTACTGCGACTCCTTGATCTCGCCCACGAGGTCGTAAAGCGGCAAGCGGGTTTTGCCCTCGAGTGCGCTCGGCCGCACCTCCCCAGCCTGGCTGAATACCAAGCCGTCGGCGTGAAGCTTGTAGCGGTCCGGGCGAACGTCGATTGCCGCGCTGAAGCCGGGATGGGCGACCGGGCAGTGATAGCACTCTAGATAGTTTTCGATCATTGTTTTCCAGTTCGCCTCGAAGCGCCACTCCTCCCGGCTGTGGCACTCAAGCTCTCCGGGCCGGACGCCCGTTTTGGCCAGCTGCTGCAGGACGGAGCCGTAGCAATCGGCAAGCGGTCGAGCCTGCAGGTCGAGAGTAACGAAGACGAAAGGTCCGAGAGTCTCGACGCGGGCCGGCAGCAAGCCCAGCTCCTCCAGCCTCAGCTCGGGTCCGGCCGCCGCACGCGGTGCGCGCTTCAGGCCGCCCTGCAAGTCGTAGGTCCAAGCATGGTAGGGGCACTGAAGGGAAGTCGCTTGTCCACGTCCCTTCATGATGATGTGGCGACGATGGCGGCACACGTTGATGAAGGCCGATAGGCCTTGGTCGTTGCGCACGACCACCACTGGCACCCGACCGGCTTGGCCGGTCACGTAGTCGCCGCGATTGGCGAGCTGTGCGGCAGGCCCGACATAGTGCCAGCTGCTGCGGAAAATGTGCGCGAGCTCCTGCTCGGTGATTTTCGAGTCGGTGTACCAATGCGCGGGCAAAGATATGCCCCGGTCGAGATCGGCCAGCAATTCGTCGGGTGTCTCTTCTGAGAACAACATGATCGGCTCCAATTGTACCTTCACCTAGCTTATCAACGGCCAAAAGGTCCTGCGGCGTGCATGGAGGACGCGACGGGAGCTCCCAATCAGCGTAGCGATCGCCCATGTCAGGAACGAGACGGACTTTGTAGGTCGCGTTGCCGCAATTGAGTATCTAGGCTTCCTCATCAGCCACCAGGACTCCGACGCCGCTTTCCGACTGCCGCAGGAAGTGCAGGCCGCTGCTGCGCTGCAGGCCCGATACATCGCCGGCCAGCTCACCGGCACCGGCATCGAGGCCGCAGGCGACGCCATCGAGCGTGCGGGGCGAACCGCCCTATCGCGCCCTTGTGGATCTCTGCGCTCGTTCACGGTGGCCGACGCAGTCAAGGCAGCGGATGTCGTGCACGCTGCCTGGCTCGGCACTTAGACAAATTGGCGGCAACGGCGCCTCTGTCCTAGCCCTCGTCGAGGTAGAGGCTGGGCGCGAGGGCGCGGACGGCGGCGGCGGCGCGGCGGTCGACGTCGCGGTAGGCGCTGAGCTCG
>JAFAKN010000564.1 GCA_019235415.1 Alphaproteobacteria bacterium | reverse complement strand
CGGAGCACGTCTAGCCTGTTGAGGTCCTCGCGCGCCGGCATGTAGCGCAGCGTGAAGGCGGGACCGACCAGCACCGGCTGCATCGACGACAAGGGCTGCACGTTCTGGATCGCCTGGTTGCGAAAGCCGCGCTTGAAAAGGCAGGTCGCCACGGCGGCCGTGCCGACGGACTTGAGCTTGTCGCGCGTCTCGGGCTTGAGCGTCGTCATGCGCCGGCTTCGTGGTTCCTCAGGCCTTCGGCTGGTACTTCTCGTAGCGCGTGGGCCTGAGCCCGCCGTCGGGATGGAAGCCGATGAGGTCGGGCTTGCCGTCGAAGTCGATGTCCCACAGTGAGAAGTCCCACTTGCCGTCGCGGTTCTCGTCGAAGATCCAGGCGTCGGCCTTCCCGTCGCCGTTCTTGTCGAGGCTGAGCACCACGGGCTCGGCCTTGTCGTCGGGGATGTAAAGGCTCGCCGTGACCTTGCCGATGCAGTCGGTGTCGAAGTTGCGCAACAGGCCCTTGTTGTCCGGCGCGCGCCCCTCATAGACCACCTCTTGGCAGCGCCTTTCGGGCTGCGCCGCGAGCTTGAGCTCGTACTCGCCCTTTTTCGCCGCGGCCAGAAACTTATCGACCTCGTCGACGGCGACCGCGAAGTTCAGACCTTCGTTGCCGCGAAACCCGAAGGAGTTGACGCCGATCAGCTTGCCCGCGTCGCTGATCAGCGGGCCGCCCGAGTTGCCGGGATTGATCGGCGTCTGCGTCTGGATCACGTCGGCGGTGTGCTTGTCGGTGGCCGAGGTCTGCCACTGGTAGCCCGGCCGCAGCTGGCTGATCAGGCCCTTGGTGTAGGTCCAGGTCTGGCCTATGGGATGGCCGATGGCGTGCACGTCGGCGCCGATCTGCACCTCGTCCATGCTGCCGAGCGCGATGGTCGGCAGACCGTCGGGCACGTCCGTCACCTCGACCAGCGCGAGGTCGCGCACCGGGTCGACCTTGATCACGCGACCGGGCCGCACGCTGGCTGGGTCGATCTTCTGCCGAACGGTCGACGGCTTGAAGATCACGTCGACCTCCGGCCAGTCCGCGACGACATGCGCGTTGGTCAGAAGCAGGGCCGAAGCGGGCGCCTTGCCGTCAGCGGGCCTGCGCGCGATCAGCGAGCCCGAGCCAGATCCGTCCTCGGTCACGATCAGCGCCACCGACGGCGCCAGCTTCTTGTAGAGCTCGATCTCGTGCGGGCCGCGCAGGCGCAACGGCGGTTCCGGCTGGTCGGCGATGGCGAGCGCCGCCGCTGCACCTCGGCCCGGAGCGACGAGCCCGCCCGGCAGGGCATAGGCCTGGCCGACGCCCGGCTGTGGGGTGCTGCCGTTCGGCGCCAGCGGCCGCAGTGTTTGCGCTTCGGCGGACGCCAACAGCCCGCACCCGACGATTGCCATCGCCCCAAGCCGCAGCCATCGCATGGCTTGAACCCTCGACTATCGTTCCCCGCGGCGGCATTGTTGCAAAAGCGCGGGAGAAAGGCGAGGCCATGGGTGAGCCCAAGGATTTGATCGCCGTCGACATCCACACCGCGGATGTCGGCGACTACAATGTTACCGAGGCCGGCTGGTACGCCGTCGACGACAGCGGGACGCGCGTCGTGCTCGGCCCGTTCGACAGCCTTGGCCTATGCGATCGCGCCATCCGCGAATGGCGCCGCATGCGGCGCCGGCCCGAGAAGAAGGTGCCGCACTAGGTGTATGTCATCTCGACCGCAGCGCCCTGTCGTCCCGAGCGTAGCGAGGGATCCTTAAGGCAGCAGGAAAGATCCCTCACTACGCTCGGGATGACAGGAGTGGGCTCGGGATGACAGGAGTGGGCTCGAGATGACAGGAGTGGGCTCGGGATGACAGCGGGTGCGAAAACTGTAACAGCGCGCAGCCACAAACGTCGGATGGCACAGGAGCCCGTGATGAAGGAACTGGTGTTCATTGCGTTTCCGTCGGAGGTCGAGGCCGAAAAAGTGCGCGGCAAGCTCCTCGACATGCAGAAGCACTATCTGATCGAGGTCGAGGACGCGGTGATCGCCACACGCAACGAGAAGGGCCACGTGAAGCTCAACCAGATGGTCCATCCGCTCAGGATCGGCGGCGCGGTAAGCGGCGCGTTGTGGGGGCCGCTGGTCGGTGCGCTGTTCGTCGTGCCGGCGGCGGGTGTGGCGTTGGGCGCCGCCGAGCTTGTCGCCGCCGCCGTCCCCGCGGTGGCTGCGGCAGCGGGGGCTGCCGGCGCCAGCAGCGCCTTCAGTAGCCTGCTGAAGGACTCCGGCCTGGCCGATTCGGAAGTAAAGGAGCAGGCCCAGGCTCTGAAACCCGGCGAGGCCGGCCTATTCGTCCTCATCAAGGAGATGAAGACCGACAAGGTACTGGCCGACCTCGCCGGCATCGGCGGCCGGGTGGTCAGGACGACGTTCGATGAAGCCACCGAGAGGGCTTTTAGAGCGGCCCTGGCCCGTCACGTGGCAGAGGACCCTGAACCGCAGGCATCATTGGACCGCGGGCGTCTCGCCCGCTCATGAATCACGAGGGGCCAGAGGCCCGCGGTCCTTATGATCCGCCGCTGACAGGGCGTGCTTCAAACTGTAACAACCAACGGCGAGAAGACCGACCTCGCTAACGTGCAGGAGCCCGTCATGACCGACCTGGTATTCATCGCTTTTCCATCCGAGGCCAAGGCCGAAGAGGTGCGCAGTAAGATCTTCGACATGCAGAAGGAGTACCTCATCGAGATCGGCGACGCGGTGATCGCCACGCGCGACGACAAAGGCCACGTCAAGCTCAACCAGATGGTCCACACGACCGGGATCGGCGCGGCGAGCGGCGCGCTGTGGGGCGCGCTCATCGGCATGATCTTCCTGATGCCGGTGGCGGGTGCCGCGGTGGGCGCGGCAGCGGGCGCCGTCAGTGGCGCGCTGACCGACTTCGGCATCTCCGATGCCAAGATGAAGGAGCAGGCCCAGGCGCTGCAGCCGGGCCAAGCCGGTCTCTTCCTGCTGATCCGCAAGATGACGACGGACAAGGTGCTGGCCGACCTCGCCGGCGTCGGCGGCACGGTGGTCACGACCTCGTTCGACAACGCCACCGAGAACGCCCTGAAGGCGGCCCTGGCGCAACACGTCGCAGGCAGCGCCTGAAACCCGCTGCGTCCCTGCGGGCAGGATCGGCCCTGCTGCTGACCGCGAGCCTTTTAGCCGCTTGCAACCCGGGCTATGTCGCCGACCCGGCAGGGCCCAAGGATCCGAACTCGTCGACGGTGTTCACCCTGGCCCTGACGCCCGACAGCGTCACGGGCTGCATCCTCGCCGATCCGAGCATGACGCGACCGGTGACCGTCACCGTGACCAACGACAAGGCGGTGCTGCTCACCTTGGGCGGCATCCACTACGACCTGACGCGCGTTGCGCCCAACGTCTATGCCGAAGGCTACTGGGTGAAGATCGAGGCCAACCTGGCGAGCACGCCCAAACGGCTGACCCTGCGCAACGACGACGGCAGCTGCAAGTGGGTGGCGACGGCGGGGTGATCAATTTCCGTCATCCCGGCCGAATCCTCGCGCAGCGAGGCGAAGTGGAGGGACTTCTCTTTGTGGCTGCGCCGACAAGAAAGGTCCCTCGACTACGCCGCCCCACGGTCGGCTCCGCTCGGGATGACGGTGGTTTAGTTTCCCGGGCCGCGCTCCATCGAGAAGGGCTGCCAGCGCTCGAGGTTCGACTTCTCCAGCACCGACGGATTGACGCACGCCCGCGGCCACTTGCCCGACAACACGAGCGACAGCTCGGCACCGACCCGCCGCTTGCGCGCGATGTCGAAGCGGCTCGACGCCGAGGCGACGTGCGCGGTCAGGATCACGTTGTCCATGCCGAGCAGCGGATTGTTGTGGCCGACCGGCTCGGTCTCCATCACGTCGAGCCCGGCGCCGGCGATCCAGCCCTCCTGCAGCGCCTTGATCATCGCCGACTCGTCGACCGTCGAGCCGCGGCCGGTGTTCACGAACAGCGCCGTCTTCTTCATCTTGCGGAAGTGCGGCTCCTTCATCAGGTGATGGGCGTCCTTGGTGCCCGGCGCGTGCATGGAGATGATGTCGGAGCGCTCCAGGAGCTCGTCGAGGCCGACCGGCTGCACGTCGTGGCCGCTCATCACCAGCTCCTCGATGTAGGGATCGTAGGCCAGCATCTGGAAGCCGAATGGTGCCGCACGCTTGGCGACGGCGCGCGCGACATGGCCGAAGGAGATGAAGCCCAGGGTCATGCCCATCAGCCGCGGGAACTGGTAGAGCATCGGCCGCGCCTTGGTCCATTCGCCCTTGCGCACCATCTGGTCCTGCACGACCAGCCGACGCCAGCTCGCCAGGATCAAGGTCATGGCGTGGTCGGCCACTTCCTCGATGAATGTGTCGGGGCAGTTGGTCACCGGTATGCCGAGCTTGGTCGCGGCATGGACGTCGACCGAATCGACTCCGACCGAGCCCAGCGACACGACCTTGAGCTTCTTGCCGGCCTCGATCACCTTGGCGGTGACGCGCGGCCGGCCCTTGGCGTAGATCGCATCGGCGTCGGCCACCGCCTTGATCAGGTCGTCGTCGTTGCCGGGGACTTCGACGATCTCGGCGCCGATCTGGCTGAGCGTCTCCATCTCGAGTGAATGGTCGGTATTGCCGGGACCGGTCGTCACGATCTTGTAGCGCGCCACGTGTTGTCTCCTCCACAAATTTGGCCGCACTGTAGCGCAATCCTGCGCCCATAAAACCATTCGCTGCGAGGTCAACCGGCATGTCCGCGCCCAAGAACGTCCTGTTGAT
>JAFAKN010000365.1 GCA_019235415.1 Alphaproteobacteria bacterium | reverse complement strand
TGGCGGCTCATCGGCGTGCGGCAGTAGTTCAGCATGGCATCGCGCATGGCGATCTGGATGTGCTGGCCGCGGCCGGTCGCCATGCGCTGGTAGAGTGCCGTGAGGATGCCGATGGCGCACAGCATGCCGGTGCCGGTGTCGCCGATCGTCGGGCCGGGGCGGACCGGCGGCTGGCCAGGATGGCCGTTGACGCCCATCGTGCCGCCCATCGCCTGGGCGATCATGTCGAAGGAAAGATAGTTGGCCTGCGGGCTCTCGGGCGCGAAGCCCTTGACCTGGGCGAAGATCAATCTCGGATTGATGGCGTGCAACCGCGGCCAGTCGAAGCCGAGCCGCGCGAAGGTGCCGGGCGCCATGTTCTCGATCAGGACATCGGCCTTCTCGATCATGCGCCGCAGCAGCGCCTTGCCCTCCTCGCTCTTGAGGTTGCAGGTCACGCTACGCTTGTTGAGGTTGTAGTAGATGAAATAGTGCGAATCGGCGTCGGAGCGGTCGGTCATGCCCCAGCGGCCGGGTTCGCCGCGTGTCGGCTCCTCGACCTTGACGACGTCGGCCCCCAGCCAGGCCAGCACCTCGGTGCAGGACGGTCCCGCCTCGAACTGCGTGAGGTCGAGCACCTTGACTCCTTTGAGCGCCGGCGCCGGCGCGGTCGCGGTGTCGATCTCCTGCTGCCTTACCTGATCCTGCATGGCGATCCCTCCATAGGCGACCGCGCCGGCAAAGGACGCGGCCTTTGTTGTGTCACTCCATATTAGATTAGCTATGCCAAGCGAACTGCTGCGCCTTGCGGGTAGAGCCCTGCGAGAGCACGACGTTGACCAGCGCGGGGCCGCTGAACTTCATCGCCTCGTCGAGGGCGCCGCGGATGTCCTTCGGGTTCTCGACGAACAGACCCTTGCCGCCGAACGCCTCCATCACCTTGTCGTAGCGCGCCCCGTAGATCAGCGCGTTGGGCTTCAGGTTGAACATCGGGTTTTCGGGGATCTCCGGCATGCCGGGGCCGATGCCGCCGTTGTTCAAGACGACGATCTTGGCCGGCAGGTTGTAGCGGACCAGGGTTTCCATCTCCATGCCGGAGAAGCCGATCGCCGAATCGCCCGAGAGGTGCACGACCGGCCCGTCGGGATGCGCTACGCAGGCGGCGATCGCCTGGCCGAGCCCGACGCCCATCGTGCCGTAGGTGCCGGCGTTGAGCACGGAGCGGGCGTTGAAGCTCGGCAGCTGCGTCAGGCCGATGTCCATGGTGCCGGCGCCTTCGGCGCTCAGGATGGCGTCGCGCGGCATCCAGGCGGCGACGTCGCGCAGCGCGCGGTAGTAGCCGGCCGGCGCCGTGTCGTCGTCGATCTGCGGCTTGATGGTTGCGGCATTCTCGGCCGCCTTCTTGCCCAGCGCCTGGCGCCACGGCGTGTCCTTGGGATGGAACCACTGGCGGTTCACCAGCGCCTTGTTGAGCTGGCCCACGATCGCCTTGCCGTCGCCGACCAGCGCCACCTGCGTCGGCTTGTTGTGGCCGATCTCTTCCGGCGCGATGTCGAGCTGGATGACCTTGACGTCCTTCGCAAAGCGCGGCGGCAGGCCGAAGTGGAAGATCCAGTTGAACCGGGCGCCCATCAGGAAGATGACATCGGCCTGCTGCAGCGCCAGCGTACGCGCCGCACCGGCGGACAATGGATGGTCGTCCGGCACCACGCCCTTGCCCATCGGCGAACGCACGAACGGCACCTGCGTCCGTTCGACGAAGGCGCGGACTTCGTCCTCGGCGTGCGACCACGCCATGCCCTTGCCGACCAGGACCAACGGCCGCTGCGCCCGCTCGAGCAGATCGAGGGCCGCCTCGATGTTCTCCGACGGCGCGACCATGCGCGGCGGGTCGGGCGCACGCTCGACCTCGACGACCTTGTCGAGCTCGCAGGTGCCGCGGATCATGTCGTCGGGGAAGTCGAGGTAGCTGGCGCCCGGCCGGCCGTAGATCGCCTGCCGGGTGGCCATCTCGACATAGTAGGGAATGCGATGAACGTTCTCGATGCCGTGCGCGAACTTGCAGAACGGAGAGGCGATCAGCACCTGGCGCTCCTCCTGGAAGGCGCCCATGCCGCCGCGATAGCTTTCCGAGGCGCCGCCGATCAGGATCATCGGCCAGCAGTTCTGCTGGGCGTTGGCGAGGCCCGCCAGGCCGTGGACGACGCCCGGGCCGGTCACGGTGACACAGGCGCCAGGCCGGCCGGTGAGATAGCCGTAGGCGCCCGCCGCGTAGGCGGCACTCTGCTCGTTGCGCATGCCGAGGTAGGCGATGCCTTCCTTCTGGGCGGCCGCGGCGATCGCGGTGATCGGAAACCCGACCACCCCGAACAGATGATCGATGCCCTGCTGCTTGAGGCTCCTCGCCATCAGGGTCGCGCCGTCGACTTCGCTCATTATTTCCCCCCTCGTGACCGAGTGAATTTATGGTCCGAGTTTATGCCCTGATCGCCGGCTCGCGAAAGGCCCGAGTCCGATGTGCGATACAGCCCAGCCCTGCCGCGCTTGCAGACCGAGCCCTCTCCGATGGCCGGCAAAGCGGATTGGGTGGCCCAGCGAAAGAAGGTAAAATACCCCTATGACCATCACCCTTCCGCGTGAACAGCAGGAATGGCTCGAGGCGCAGGTCAGGGCCGGCGCCTACGATAGCGTCGATGAGGCCGTCGCGAGCATCGTCGCCGAGCGCATGAGCCTGGAAATCGACGATTTGGCGTGGGCGAAGCCTCTGGTTGACGAGGCGCTCTCCTCCTTGGAACGCGGCGAGGGAATGACCCTGGACGAGTACCGCAAGCGTATGGAGGAAAGGTTCGGCAAGCTCGACCGCTGAATGGCGCAGCTTGTCCTTTCGCGAGAGGCCCATGCCGACGCCGCCACAATCGTGGACATGCTGACGCGCGAAGCCGGCGCAGCGGTGGCCACTCGATACCGCCGGTATTTCGATTTGCCCTTCGATCGTCTGGCGACGTTTCCGAGAAGCGGCGCGAGACGGCCATCCCTCGGACGAGATATTCGAATCACAGTGCGTATCGCGCGCATCGTCGACGGTCGTCGTAACATCACCCGTCGGCTGCTGCGCCCGTGATTGCCGCGGTCGACCACTTCGTCCTTGCCGGATCGGGGAAGGCCTATGAGGCGCTGATCGGACGCTGTATCGAAGGCAGCCGGCTGCAGACGGCGAATGTCGGCCTGACGTTCGGTCGAGGAACCGCGCCTTTGTCCAGCATCGTCTTTGCCACACCGTCTCTCGACAAAGCGAAACGCCTGCTCGAACGGCGCGGGGTTGCGACCACGCGCAACGACATCCTGCAACTCGCGTCGGAGGCCACGCACGGCGTGCCGATCGGCGTTGTCGAGCGTCAGGCGCCGCCACCGCCGTCGCCGGCGATCGAGGATGAAGCCGCGGCGATCACCTCGCTCGACCACGTCGTCATCCGCTCGCCCAATCCGGAACGCGCCGTCGCCTTGTATGCCGGCCGCCTCGGGCTCGATCTCAGGCTCGACCGCAGCAATCCCGCCTGGGGCTCGCGGCTGCTGTTCTTCCGTTGCGGCGATCTCGTGGTCGAGATCGCCCACGATCTCGCCAGGGGCGTGTCGGCTGGGCCGGACGAGCTGTGGGGCCTCGGCTGGCGCGCCGCCGACATCGGCAAGGTGCACGCGCGGCTCGAGGCCGCCGGCGTCGATGTCTCCGAGGTCCGCGACGGGCGGCGGCCGGGCAGCCAGGTGTTCACCGTAAAAAGCCACACCGAGGGCGTGCCCACGATCGTGATCGGCGGCATCGGCCGCTGGTAGAGGGCGGCGTGCGGCGCATCGTGCCCATGGTCGCAGTCGTCGCCTACATCGCCGTCGCGGGTTGCGCGACGCAGCCCCCGCCGCGCAGTGCGGCCGGCCTGCCGCCGCTCGGCCCCTGTCCCGCCTCGTCGTGGAAGCCGGAGGCGCCGCCGCCGGCCGCCAGCGCCAAGGTGTCGATGGTGCTGCTGGCGGTCGGCGAATGGGCACGCTTCGGCAGGGAGGTGGTCGTCTACTCG
>JAFAKN010000353.1 GCA_019235415.1 Alphaproteobacteria bacterium | reverse complement strand
GCTCGGGGTGGTCTTCGAAGCCGGTGCGCGAGTGCAGGATCGTGTAGTTGGAGCAGAACTGGATGTCGCCCGGCTGCAGATCCATGTCGAGGTGAATGGCGGGGTCGTAGGCCAGCTCGTCGAACAGGTCGAGGGCCGCCTTCTCGATCGGCTCGAGCGGCACGCCCGACTTCGTGGCGGCGGCGTTGATCTGGTTGCGCACCAGCCGCACGCTCACCTTGCCGTCGCGGGCGCCGAACACCGGCAGGCGGTGCGGCGTGATCGGGCTGTCGGTCAGCGCCGCCTCGCGGCGGATGTAATGGAAGCCGCGATAGAGCGGCGCCAGGTACTCCGGATGGCGCTGCAGGATCTCGTTGTGGATGGTGACGGCGCTCACCACGCTCGACAGGCCGCCGCTCTTGGAACGGCGCAGGCAGAGCAATCCGACGACGTCGCCCGAATCGGTGTGGAACGGCAGATGCGCGTTGGTCTCGTAGCCGCGCACGTCGAGATCGCCGTAGCGCCGGCCATGATCGTAGACGTGACCCAAGAGGTCGCCCATGGGGTTCTGCGTGACGGCGTGGCCGAGATAAAGGCCCATGGCCCAGAAAATCGTGCCAACCTCGGCGTCGGTGTAGTCTGCCGCGTTGAGGCCGCGCAGCAGATAGAAGCCGCGGCCGTCGATGATTTCCTTTTGCCACTGGCGCAGCTTGGGCCCGAGCGTGGGCAGCGGGAAATCGTCCCGGGTGAGCTTGGCAAAAGGCAAGCCGCGGCGGCCGACATCGGCGATCGCCGTGGCGATCTCCTCCAGATGCCTGGGTTCCAGCTGCACGATCCACGAGTCGTCGCGTGCGAGATCGCGGCCGTACCAGGCGGACGGGTGATGGACGGTTTCGGTCAGGATCTGGCCCACGGCGACCTCCTTCGACGATCCGGCCTCGGCGATCCGGAATTCCAATGTTGGCACTCGGGGCGGCATTGGGCCAGAGGCAAACGACATGCCAGCCAATTCGTCAGCACACTGACGAAGGTCGGTGGCTCGCGCATGCTTGCCAAAGCCGCCGCCAACATCGACAGTGCGCACGCGGTCGCTGAATGGCGACATTTTCCGCGAAGGTGAGGGCCATGGATATCGTGCAGAGCCAAGCCTGCGATCTCGTGCTGCGCGGTGGCCGCGTGATCGATCCCGCGCAAGGTCTCGACGGCGTGTTCGACGTCGCGGTGAGCGGCGGGCGAATCGCCGCCATTGGCAAGAGCCTGCCTCCGGCCAAGGAGACGCTCGACGTGCGCGGCAAGCTGGTGCTGCCCGGGCTGATCGACACCCACGCCCATGTCTACCGCTACGTCACCGGCCGCTTCGGCCTCGACGCCGACAGCGTCGGCGTGCATTCCGCCGTGACCACCGTCGTCGACCAGGGTGGGCCGTCAGTGCTGACCTTCCCGGGGTTCCGCGAATACGTCGTGAAGCCGGCCAAGACACGCGTGCTCGCCTTCATCTCGGCCTACATGGTGGGCGGGCTGGAGGGCCACTACTATCCCGAGCTCTATCGACCCGACTGCATCGCCGTCGACGACACGGTGCGCGCCGCAAGGGAGAACGCCGACCTGGTGCGCGGCATCAAGGGCCATGCCGAGATCGGCGGCTTCACGCGCTGGGGCAGCGAGGCGATGCGCCGCGCCGCCGAGATCGGCCGCGCCCTCGACCTGCCGCTCTACATCCACTTCGGCCAGCTGTGGCCGCTGCCCGAGGACAAGCATCCGTATGATCCCGACGAGATCCTGCCCGAGATGCTGAAGATCCTGCGGCCGGGCGACATCCTCGCCCATCCCTTCACGCGCCATCCCGGCGGCTTCGTCGACAGCCATGGCAAGGTCCATCCCGTGGTGCGTGAGGCGCTGGCCCGCGGCCTCAAGGTCGACGTCGGCCACGGCTCGCACTTCTCCTTCAACATGGCGCGGCGCGTGCTCGATGCCGGTATCGTGCCCGACACCTTGGGTGCCGACATGCATGGCTACAACACGACCATTCCCAAGCCGCGCGGCACGCCCGAGGAGCATCCCGACAAGCAGGAGATGCATCTCTTCGCCGGCGCGCAGAACTTTTCGCTGGCTTCGGCCATGACCGGCATGCTGGCGCTGGGCCTCGCACCCGAGCAGGTCGTCGCCATGGCGACCAGCAACTCGGCCAAGATGCTCGGCATGGAAGGCGAGATCGGCACGCTCAAGGCAGGCGTCGAAGCCGATGTCTCGGTGCTGGCCGACGAGACCGGCCGCTTCGTGCTGCAGGACAACGAAGGCACCCAGGTCGTGGCCGAGCACTACCTGCGCCCCGTTTTCTGCCTGCGCGGCGGCAAGCGCTTCGATGCCGACGCTGCCATCCTGCCCGAGCCGCTGCTGGCCGACGCGGCGTGAGCCGCCGCCCGTGAGCAACTGGCCATGACCGAGGGCCTGGGAATCGGCGCATCACTGCGGCGCAAGGAGGACGCGCGCTTTCTGTTCGGCCAAGGCCGCTATGTCGGCGACATCGCGCGGCCAGGCCTGCTCGAAGTAGCGTTCCTCCGCAGCCCGGTGGCACACGCCCTTCTGAAGGGCGTGACCAAGCCAAGCGGCGCCGAGCACCGCGTGTTCACGCTCGCCGACTTGCCCGGCGTGCGCACCATTCGCGCCAACTCGGCGCTGCCCGGCTTCCGCGTCTCAGAGCAGCCGCCGCTCGCCGAAGGCAAGCTGCGCCATGTCGGCGAGGCGATCGCCGCCTGTGTCGCCGACACGCGCGCCGAGGCCGAGGATCTCGCCGCCGCCTGCGTCCTCGACTACCAGGCGCTGCCGGCGGTGCACGACATGCTTTTGGCGCCACTGCCCGACGCGCCGCTCGTCCACGA
>JAFAKN010000319.1 GCA_019235415.1 Alphaproteobacteria bacterium | reverse complement strand
GCGCAGGCTGAAAATATAGGCGACGAGGTCGTCCTGGTCGCGCGCGCCGAGTTGGAAGTCCGGCATACGGCTGTGCGTCGCCGACATGGCGCCCTTCAAGGTCGCGGCAGTGAGGTCCTTGCGATTGGCGAGTGCAGGGAAGGTCGGCAGGCCGTCTGACCGGCCGGTGTCGGCGGCGCGCGAGACGACATGGCAGTTGGCGCACCAGCGCTCGGCAAGCTGCTGCCCACGCAGGGCGTCCTGAGCCTGGGCAAGGCCGGGCGCCAGCAGCGCACCCACCAACAGGAGTTTGGTCGTGATCTTCATGTCAGGATGATTGGCTGATCCTTAGCGAACGCCTTGATCTGCTTCAAGGGAACGTTATGCGACGCCGGTCCTGACATGCTCGGGCTGCACGCCGAGACCCAGCACGCGCGCCGGCAGCCGTCGAAGCAAGGGGAACCACGCGAGCAGCTGGATGGCGAGCGGTGGACGCGGCGATCGCGATCCTGCAAGCGTCGGGGCGATCATGCGGTTCTGCATGAAGATCTGGATGGCCTGGGTCGCGCGCACCGGCCACTGGCGTCGCGCCTGGACGGCCTCGAGATCGGCATCGCGTAGGCGGCGTCCCTTCAGCGGCGCGGCGAGGATGTTGGCGGCGGCGACGGCGTCCTGCACGGCGATGTTCACGCCGACGCCGCCGATCGGCGACATGGTGTGCGCGGCATCGCCGATGCAGAGCAGCCCCGGCTTCCACCATCTCTCCAGGCGCTCGACTCCCACGGTCAGCAGCTTCAGGTCGTCGACGGTTCGCAGCTCCGCCAGGCGATCGCCAAGGAACGGCATGAGGGCCGCGATGCGCGCGCGAAACCTCTCGATGCCCTCGCCTTTCACGGCGTCGGCCGAGCCTTTGGCGATGACATAGGCGCATTGCCAGTACTCGCCACGCTCGAGCATCACCAGGATGCTGCCGGGGTCGAAGCGGCCCATGGTCTCGGCGGGATCGCTCGGCTGGCGGCTGACACGGAACCACAGCACGTCCATCGGTGCGCCCAGCACCTTGACTGCCAGCGCGGCCGCGGCGCGCACCGTCGAATGGCGGCCGTCGGCACCCACAACCAAGTCGGCGCGGATCTCGCGCGGCTGACCTTCGACGATGGCGCGAACGCCGACGGTCCGGCCGGCCTCCTCGATCAAGCCGGTGGCCTCGGCATTCATCAGCACGGTGAAGCCCGGATAGCGTCTGCCTTGGTCCGCGAGAAAATTCAGAAAATCCCATTGCGGCATCAGCGCGATGAAGCGGGAGCGGACCGGCAGGTGCGAAAAATCGGCGAACTCGACGCGCTCCTCGCCGAACTGCGCGCTGAAGCGCGACACCTCCTGGTGCGGCAGTTTCAGGAACTCGTCCAGCAGGCCGAGCTCGTCCATCACCGTGAGGGTCGAGGGATGGACGGTGTCGCCGCGGAAATCGCGCAGGAAGTCGCCGTGCTTTTCCAGCACGACGGTCGCCACGCCGGCGCGTGCCAGCAGAAAGCCCAGCATCATGCCACCCGGCCCGCCGCCCACGATGCAGCACTGAGCCGAGCCGGCGTTCATTCCAGCATCTCGCTGAGCACACGGCCGGTGGCGCTGATGGCGAGCAGCGCCGGCACGCCGAGCGGGCCCTTGACCCATTCCTTGGTGGCGGGCGTGTAGCTCATGCAGTCCATCGCCACGAGGTCGGGCTTGCGCGCCGCAAGACGCTCGGCCGCCTGCTTTGCCTCCGCCGCATCGGCGCTGGGCGCCAGCGCCTCCGCGACGATCTCGAGATCGGGCCGCGCCCACTTCGAGGTGAGCTTGCCGATCTGCTCGGCGAGCGGCACCAGCAGGCCGAGCCGTCCGCGCGGCAGCAGGCCTGCCGCCAAGCCGCTCAGCACCCGCGAGGGAAACAGCACGCCCTCGTCCCCGGCCATCGGCGGAAAGTCCCCGGTGCAGGCATAGACGATGACGTCGCAGCCGTCGTCGCGCAGCTTGGCGAGCGTCGCGGGCGAGCGCGCGATGACCGCCTTCTTCGACAGCTTCACGTCGCGCTCGCCGCGCAGGCGGGTGTAGAGCGTGTCGGCGCCGCTCTCGGGCTTCAGCATGTCGACCTCGGAGTCGCTCAATCCGTCGAGCGCGCCGCGGAGGACGACCCTGGTGCCGGCCGGAGCGTGGCTGGCGAACAGCGCCGCGATGTCGTCGCGCGGCGCTTGGCCGACGGTGATGATGCCGAGGATTCTGGACATGTCAGCAATCATACCGGATGGCGCAGGTGACGGAAGCGAGCTGTGGTCAAAACTGAACAGCCGACCACCGGTTCCGAACTTTCGCCGCCTGGATCGCAGTTCCTGTGTCGCGAGGAAATGGCCCAAGATCGGATTCCTACGGCGTGTGGAGGATGAAATGGAAGACCGCGACTTCCGGGCGGCTTTGGATCTCCACTGGGCTGCCTCCGACGCAAACGATTTCGAGATCGAGCACCAGATCTACCGCGAGGACGCCGTGCTCGAGTACCCGCAGTCGGGCGAGCGCATCCGCGGCCGACGCCATATCCAGGCGTCTCGCGCCGCGCAGCCGAACAAGAAGCGCTTCGCGGTGCGCCGCATCGTCGGCGCCGGCGATCTCTGGATCACCGAATTCGTCCTCACCTACGATGGGCAGCCGTCATACACG
>JAFAKN010000310.1 GCA_019235415.1 Alphaproteobacteria bacterium | reverse complement strand
CTGTTGCCGGGCGTGGCACTGCAGAACTCGCCGCAAAGCTACACCTTGTTTCGCCAGTACGTGCTCTCCCGCTTCGACGGCACGTCGTGGAAGCCGTTCGGTCCGGTGTACAGCGCCGATTGATGCTGTCGTCACGCGCCCTCGCTGTCATCCCGAGCGCAGCGAGGGATCCTTAAGGCAACAGGAAGGATCCCTCGCTTACGCTCGGGATGACAGAGGAGGGGCTCGGGATGACAGGGAGGGCAGTCTAAGCCGCCGCCAGGTTCACGCGCGGTTGCTTCACGGCGCGAGGGCGCCAGCCGGTCGCGATGGCGGCGAGCTCTTGCGGGTTTTCCGGGGGACCGTCGCCGCGCCAGACGATGTGCAGGTCCGGCCGAAGCAAGAACACCGACTTGCCGTAGACCTCGCGTACCCGCTTCTCGTCCAGCCGCAGGACCTCGAATGGGGCGCCGATCTTTCTGAACGCCGCCTCGATCGCCGCCGTGTCGCAATCGCCCTCGAGATCGAGCAGCGTGAAGTTCTGGCCCAGCCGATCCTGCAGCGCGCTGCCGTCGGCGAGCCACATGTGCGGGATGCGCGCACCCGGCACTGCCTTCGGGACGTACTTGCTGGTCTCCCATTCGGCGACGTTACCGGGCTCGTCGGCGATCAGCGGCGAGCCGGCGTAGGAGTAGCCCGCCTCGACGCCAACCATGCCGTGCATGCGCCGATGGTTGACGGCGAACGAGGCCGCCACGTCGGCGCGCAGCTTTGCGCTCTCCGGCGTGCTCTCGTAGATCTCCGGTCGCACCAGCTTGCGCCAGATCGGCACGCCGGCGGCCGCCCAGCCGGCCGCCTCGACGTTGCGCACGCCGATCGGGCGTCGTTCGCCCTCGTAGGCCTCGAGCAGCGCCGGCCCACCCCACCCGTGCAAGGTGCCGGCGAGCTTCCAGCTGAGGTCGAAGGCATCGCCGACGCCGGTGTTCATGCCGAGGCCGCCTGCCGGGATCACGAGATGGATGGCGTCGCCGGCCAGGAGGACACGGCCCTGCCGGTAGTGATCGGCGACCAGGAGATTGTGCCGCCACGGGATCACCTGGAGGATCTCGAAGCGGCAGGGAAAGCCGATCAGGCTCGCGACGATCGGCCGGAAGTCGGTGTCGGGCGGCCGCGAGGAGTGCAGCGTGAACTCGGTACGGCAGCCCTGCGCGATGATCGTCGAGCCATCCGCGTCGACGAAGTTGTAGTGGCGGCCGTGTCCGGTCTTGATGCGCTGGTAGAGCTCGTCCGACTTGAAGATCACCTGCACGAGGTTGCGGATGCGGCCATGCCCGTCGAGCTTGACGCCGAGCGCCTTGCGCACCGGGCTGCTGCCGCCGTCGCAGCCGACGAGGTACTGCGTGCGATAGGTGACGTCGTGGCCGTCGATGGTCCGCGCCTGCACCGTGACGCTCTCGGCATCCTGCTCGAGGGACACGAACTCGCAGCCGTAGCGCACCGTGACGTTGGGCGTGCCCTCGGCGACCTCCTTCAGGAGCGGCTCGAGCTTGTTCTGCGACACCAGCTGGTAGGGCTCGAGCAGCCAACTGCCGTCCAGGCTCTCCTTGATCTGCCTGCGCCGCTCCTCCACCGACGGGTACTCGAGCACGGCAATCGGCGGATCGCTGAGTCGCGTGCAGCAATAGACGTTCATCGAGATCTCGGGCGGATAGCCCAGCGCCCGTACGCGGTCGACGATGCCGATCCGGCGATAGAACTCCATGGTCCGCGCGTTGGAGCGGTCCATCTTGGGGTAGGGCGCCGTGGTGGGATTCTTCTCGATCAGGGTACAGCGCACGCCGCGCCGGCCGAGATCGATGGCGAGCGTCAGCCCGACCGGGCCCGCGCCCGTGATCAGGACCTGGGGGGCGTCACTGTTCATGGCCAAAGCCTAGGCAACGGCGCGCAATGCCGTCAATTCGACGAGACCGCAGGCCGGTATCCGCGCTACAAGCGCGGTCCGAGGGTGAGGGAGCGGGGCCTGACGACGAACGTGAGCGAGCAAGCCGGCCTGCGCGCCGGCGCACTCGGCCTGGTGGACTGCATCGGCCAGTCGGTCGCCAGCATCGGGCCGACGCTGACGCCTGCCATCAACATCGCGCTGGTGGCCGGCCTCGCCGGCAACGGCTCGTGGCTGAGCTTCCTGGTTGCGACGGTGGGCATGATGTTCGTGGCCTTCAACATCAGCACCCTGTCGCACCGTCACACGCTCTCGGGCTCGTACTTCCTGTATATCGGCCGCACGGCCGGCCCGCTGGCCGGCCTCGTTTCAGGTTGGCTGCTGATCGGCGCCTACCTGATGATGGGCGTGGCCATCTCGTTCGGCTTCCTGGTGTTCCTGCAGCACTTCCTGGATGCCGTCGGCCTGGTCTCGTGGCAGCCGGACCAGATGCTGACCGTCGCCGTCCTGGTCGCATCCATGACGTTGGCGGCCTGGGGCAACGTGCGCTTTTCGGCGCGCTTGGGCCTTGCCCTTGAGGCCCTATCGCTCATCATCCTGGCCGTGGTGACCACCGTGGTGGTGATGCGCAGCGGCCGCATCGTCGACACGCTGCAGCTCGACTTCGGGAGCCTGCGATTGGGCGGCATCATGACGTCGCTCACCTTCGCAGTGTTCTGCTTCGTGGGCTTCGAGAGCGCAGCAACGCTTGCCCGCGAGACGCGCAATCCGAGGCGCAACGTGCCGCTGGCCGTGACGGTGAGCACCCTGCTCTCCGGCCTGTTCTTCGTCGCCATCGCCTATTTCATGGTGCTGGGCTTCGACGACAACGCCGCGGCCATTGCCGACAGCGCCTCGCCGCTCACCGAGATGGCGCGCCGCGCCGGCCTCTCGGCCGCGGCCGGCGTCCTCTACTTCGGAGCCCTGATCAGCTCCTGCGCCTGCCTGCTGGCATCGCTGAACGCGGTCTCCCGGCTGCTGTTCTCGATGGCGCGCTACGCCGTCCTGCCCCGCCGTCTCGCCGCCGTTCACCCGCGGCACCGCACACCCTATGTCGGCATCGCGCTGTCGGCCGTGATGGTGCTTGCCCTGTCGCTCGCCCTGCTGCCGCTCGGCAACCTGGAGGCATTTGGCGATGCCGGGGCGCTCGCCACCTTCGGCTTCCTCGCGATCTATTTCCTGATCTGCATCGCCGCACCGCTCGACCAGCACGCCGCCGGCACGCTCGCCCTGCGCCACCTGCTGGCCAGCGGCGGCGGCGTGCTGATGATGACCTTCGTGATCTTCGGCAGCGTTTACCCCGTGCCGCCCTGGCCGCAGAACCTGCTGCCCTACCTGTTTGCCGGCTACACGCTCTTGGGCACGGTATGGTGTCACCTGTTGCTGCGGCGCCGCTCAGGGCTCGGCAAGCGCCTGCAGCTCGACCTCGAAGGATGAGCGCGCTGTCCTTCCCGCGTCACGCCGCTTGGCTCGCGACGGCTGCGGGCATCGCGATCGGCGCGCTCGCCTTCCTGCTCGCGGCGCCACCGGCACCGGAGCCCATGTCGCTCCATGCGCCGAGCGACCGCATCCCGCTGTCATGGCACACCCGCACGCAGCTCACCGTCGTCGACTTCAAATGGATCGCGCCGCGGGTCGCCGAGATTCTCACGCGCCGCGACAGCCGGACCGGAACCAGCTTCACGCGCCGACGCATCGACTGCAACACGCGCGAGGTCCTGTTGCTGGGCGAGGGCCCCACGACGGCCGCGGCACGCCGTGCACTACCCGTTCCGGCCGTGCCCACGCCCGTCGTCGAGAACACGATTCCGTTCGCCGTCTCCGCCTGGGCCTGCGCGTGAGCTAAGCCTTGGCGCGCGGCGCGCGCAGCCGCGTCAGCTGCTGGTCGGCGATGACGCCGAGCAGGATCACCGTACCCATCACCGCGAAGTTGAGCGAGCTCGGGATGCCGAGCAGGTTCACCAGGTTCTGCAGGATCTGCAACAGGATGGTGCCGAGCACGATGCCCAGGACCGAGCCCTCGCCGCCGCGCAGCGAGCAGCCGCCCAGGACGGCGGCGGCGATGCCGTAGAGCTCGTAGAAATTGCCGTGGCTGGCGGGCGAGATCGACCGCGTGTACATCGCGAGGTAGATCGACGACAGCCCGGCCAGCGCGCCGCTGATGATGTAGGCGGCGGCGATGATGCGCTCGGTGCGGATGCCGGAATAGCGCGCCGCCTCCTCGTTCTTGCCGACCGCGAACAGGTAGCGGCCGAACACCGAGCGATGCAGCACCACGCCCATGAACGCCGCCACCACCAGGAACACGACGAACGAGTGCGGCACGCCGAGCGTGCGCCCGGTGGTCAGCCATTCGAGCGTCGGGAAGGTCTGTCCGTACTCGAAGCCCGCCGTACCGTCATTGGTGTAGTAGCGCGCGACACCGCGATAGATCAGCAGCCCGCACAGGGTCACGATGAAGGGCTGCAATTTCAGCCGCGTCACCAGCAGGCCGTGGATCGCGCCCAGCGCCACGCCGCCAAGCACGACCACGACAACCGCGAGCCACCAGGGGAGCTGCCAGGTCACCAGCAGGTCGATGTAGATCACGCCCAGCAGCGCGAACACCGAGCCGATGGCGAGGTCGATGCCGCCGGTGATGATGACGAAGCCCTCGCCGATCGAGAACAGGCCGAACAAGCCGACCAGGTTCGCCGTGTTGCCGAGGTTGATCGGCGACAGGAAGCGGGGATTGAGCACGGAGACCACGACGCCGACCACCAGGATCAATACCAGGAGCCCGAGATCCTTCTTCAGCACTTAGATCGCCTCCGCTTTCTTGAGATCCTGCCGGCCCACCGCCAGCCGCATGATGTTCTCCTCGCCGAACTCGGCCGGCGACAGAAAGCCCGCGATGCGTCCTTCGCGCATGACGACGATTCGGTCGCTGACGCCGATCACCTCCTCCATGTCGCTCGAGATCATCAGCACGGCGACGCCGCCGTCGGCCAAGCCGCGCATCAGCCTATAAATCTCCGACTTGGAGCCGACGTCGATGCCACGCGTCGGCTCGTCGAAGATCACGACCTTGGGCGTCATCGACAGCCACTTGGCCAGCACGACCTTCTGCTGGTTGCCGCCGGACAGCGTGCCGACCAGGGTGTCGATCGAGGCAGTGCGGATGTCGAGCGCGGTGCGGCGCTCGCCG
>JAFAKN010000280.1 GCA_019235415.1 Alphaproteobacteria bacterium | reverse complement strand
TCTTGTCGACGCCGACGACCTGCGCTTCCAGGGGCTGTGCGATCGCGGCCTCGATCACCGCGGCCGACGCGCCGGGATAGGACGCCGTGACCTGCACGCGCGGCGGCACGATGTCGGGAAACTGTGCCACCGGAATGCGGGTCATCGCGATCAGCCCGGCGAGCGTCGTGACGATGGCGATCACCACCGCCAGCCGCGGCCGGCGGATGAAGACGGCGGAGATCATCGAACCATCATCGATTATTCATCGAATCGGCGTGCTGCCTGCCTGTACAGCGCCGGCCGGCGGCTTCACCTGCGGGCTGGCCGGCCCGGGCGTGACCGGCTGGCCGTTGCGCACCCGCTGGATGCCGTCGAGGATCACCTTCTCGCCGTCCTTCAGCCCGCTGGTGATGATGGCGACCGCCGGCGTCGAGGACTTGGCGAGCTTGACGCGGCGCTGCTCGGCCTTGTTGTCGCTGCCGACCACGAACACGTAGTCGCCTTCCTGGTCGGCCAGCACCGCCGAGCGCGGCACGCCGATCGCCTCGGTCGGCTGCACGTCCTCCAGGATCACGGTGACCAGCTCGTTGTCTATGAGCTCGCGCGTGCCGTTGGGCGATCCGTCGATCGGCGGATTGGGGATCACGCCGCGCAGGTTCATGGTGTCGGTGTTGCCTGCCACGGTGTTGTCGACGAAGTCGAGACGGCCGGTCGGACCGTACAGCCGGCCGTCCGGCAGCCGCAGCCGGATGACCAGCGCGCCCGCCTTCTCGGCGCTGCGCCGCTGCAGCTCGATCACCGCCCGCGTCGACACGGGAAACAGCACGTACATCGGGTCCTGGCTGACGATGGTGCAGAGCACGCCCGACGACGGCGTGACGTAGTTGCCGACGGTCACCGAGGTGCGGCCGATCTTGCCGCCGATCGGGGCGCGGATCTGGGTGTAGGCGAGGTTGATCTCGGCCTGTTGCAGCTGGCCCTCGGCGCCCAGCACCTGGGCCTTGAGCGCGTCCTCGTTGGCCACCGCGATGTCGACTGCCGACGGCTGGTAGGCCGGCGTCCCCTGCAGCGCCTTGGCGCGCGCCGTGACCGCCTCGGCGTTCTTGAGCTGCGCCTTGAACTGCGCGACCGCGGCTTCCCGCGCCTGCATGTCGGCCTCGAACGGCCGCTGGTCGAGCCGGTACAAGAGGTCGCCTTCCTGGACCTCGGCGCCTTCCTTGAACAACACCTGCTCGAGATAGGCGCTGACCCGGGCGACGACGTTGACCCGGTTGGTGGCGAGGATGCGCCCGGTGTATTCGCTCGACTGGATGGTGGGCTGGCGCGTCGCCGCCACAACGCCGACCGCCGGCGGTGGCCCGGGCGGCTGCTGGGCGAAGCTCGGACCGGCGGCGGCAAGGTCCAGCAGCAGGCTCGACATGGCGACGCCTATCGAGGCGATAAGGATAAGGGGGCGACCGGGCCTGGTGCTGCTCACCCATGCTCCATGTTGCGCAGGCAACGATACAGTGTAGGTTCCATAGTCAGTTTAACGGAGCGGCACAAGGCGGGGACCGTGCCCGACTTCCACACTCCGGCAGGCCTCGGCGAGGAGCCGCACGCGCTGCCGTCCGGCTACGATGCGCCGCCGCGGCTCGGCTTGCAGCTGTCGGTGGTCATTCCGGTCTACAACGAGCTCGCCACGCTGCCCCGCGTCCTGCGCGCGGTGGCGCTGGCTCTGCCCGGCGTCGCCCGCGAGGTCCTGCTGGTCGACGACGGCTCGCGCGACGGCACGCGCCAGTGGATCGAAGCGACCTTCCCGCATCAGGCCAACCGCATCGCCGGCCTGCGCCGGCGCGACGACGGGTCGATCGAGTTCCTGTCCGACGCCGAGCTTTCGAGCGCGCCGCACGGCAGCTGCGAACGCCCGGCCGGCCTTCTAGCCGTGCGGCCCTGCCTGCATCCGGCCAACCGCGGCAAGGGCGCCGCCTTGCGCTCCGGCCTGGCGATGGCCAAGGGCGAGGTCATCGTCATCCAGGACGCCGATCTCGAATACGATCCGGCGAATTGGGCGGCGATGTTCCGGCTGATGCAGATCGGCGTCGCCGACGTGGTCTACGGCTCGCGCTTCTACGGCCGGCCGCATCGCACGCTCTATCTCTACCACTACCTCGGCAATCGGCTGATCTCGGCGTTCTTCAACCTGCTGTTCGACCAGACGCTCACCGATCTCGAGACCTGCTACAAGATGTTCCGCCGCGCCGTGATCGAGGACGTCGCCCTGGTGAGCGACGACTTCGGCATCGAGGTCGAGCTGTCGGCCGCCTTCGCTCGCTCCCGGCGATGGCGCATCTACGAATGCGCCATCGACTACTACGGGCGCACCTACGAGGAGGGCAAGAAGATCGGCTGGCGCGACGGGCTTTTGGCGCTGTGGTACGTGGTGAAGTTCAGGTTCCGTGAGCCGCGTCATCGCTGAAACGGCCGCGCGCAAGGTCGTCCTGGGGCTGTTGGGGCTGTCGTTCGGCGGCCTCTGCCTGTGGCTCGCCGTGCGCGGTGTCGACTGGCGCGAGGTGCGCGGGGCGGCGGCGATGGTCGACCCCTCGTGGATCGCGACGGCCGTCGCCCTGCAAGGCCTCAACCTGCTGCTGCGCTCGGCGCGCTGGCGTGAGCTGCTGCTGTTCGCGGCGCCAGTGCGCGCGTCGCGCGTCTTCGACGCCCTGCTGGTGGGATACGCGGTCAATGCCGCGCTGCCGGCTCGCCTTGGCGAGCTGTTCCGAGCCGATCGCCTGGCCCGCGCCGGGAGCGTCTCGCGGTCGACGGCGCTCGCGTCGATCGTCGTCGAGCGTCTGCTCGATCTCGCGATGGCGGTATCCCTGTTGCTCACTGGTCTCGGGCTCGTCTCGGGCGCCGATGCCAAGGACAGTGCGCAGGCCGTGGTGCGTTACGTCGCCATCGCCGGCGCGCTGCTCGCGGTGGCCGTCGCCGCTGCCCTGATCGCGATCGGCAGGGGCTTCGCTTCCGGCCAAGCCGAAACGCTCGTGCTGCGGCTCTTGCGCCGGCTGCGGCAGGGCCCGCTGATCGCCCGGCGATTGGGGGCCATCGCGGACGACTTCGCCTCCTTCGCCCGGGTGCTGCAGAGCCGGCGCTTCCTGGCCGCCTTGGCGATGACGCTGCCGATCTGGGCGATCGAGACCGCCGCCATCTGGTCGATCTGCCGCGCCGCGCAGGTTGAGCTCGGCTTCGCCGCGCTGCTCTGCCTGATGGGCGGCATCAGCCTCAGCACGGTGCTGCCGACGGCTCCCGGCTTCGTCGGCAGCTACCAGTACGCCTGGGTGCTGATCTTCGGACAATTGGGCCTCGACGCGGCCACCGCCCTCGTGGCCGCAACGACGTCGCAGATCTTCCTGATTGGCACCTATGCGATCGCCGGCCTGCTGCTCTTCGCGCTCTCGCTCCTGGCGGCCGGCCATGCCCGGCCGTAGCGGGCTCGCCAACCGGCTGTCGCTTGCGGTCGTCGGCCTGGTGTTCGCGCTGGCCGTCGCGGCGGGCATCGTGCAGCGGCTGCCTTACATCGGCACCCTCACCGAAGGCCATCACCAGTGGCTGATGGCCGAGTACGCCAAGTTCGTCGAATACTGGGAGCGCGATGGAATCTTCGCCGATCGCTTTCTGACGCTCGAGAGCCCGCGCTCGATCGAGACGACGACGCTCGAGAGCCGCATCGTCTACACCTCGTTCATCCCGGGCGGCGTCGTGCAGGTCTGGCTGCTGCATCGCCTGCTGCCCGGCGTGCCGCTGGTCACCCTGATCTCCGGCTACGGCATCGCTTTGCAGGCGCTGGTGGCGCTGATCTACGGACTTTTGGTGTGGCGCATGATGCGGCCCGAGGACCGCGCCGGGCCGGCGCTGTTCTTCGTGTTCGCCGCGATGCTCACCTACCTGTTCCATCCGGCGCCCTACTACTTCCATCCCATGGTGCCGTTCGCCTACCAGGCGGCGCTGGTGCCGATCGCGCTTGGAACCTTTCTCGAATACCTCATGCGGGCGAAGGGCCGGCGCTCGCTGTGGTGGGTGCAGACGCTCATCCTGGGCTGGCTGGCCGCCTGCGACTGGTCGTTCATCCCGTTCTGCCTGGGGCTGACGCTGTTCCGGCTGGTCAGCCCCCTGCCGGGTGCGGCACGGCCCTACGCGCGTGCGAGCCTGCTGCGCATGCTGCTTTCGATCTGGCTGCTGCCCAGCCTGGTCTGTGCCGCCTACCTCGCGGACCTCTATTTCAGCGGCCTGCTCGAGGACCTGGTGTCGCGCGCGCTGTTGCGCACCGGCGTGGCCAAGGACGTGGCGGGTGTACTCCCGATGTCCTTCTGGTCCGTCTACAAGCGGGTGTTCGTCGAGACGCTGGGCAACACCCAGGTCTGGCTCCATCTCGCCGCGCTGGCCAGCCTCTACTACCTGGTGCGCAATCGCCGCGATCCGGTCGCCGTCGTCTGCTGCCTGTCGCTCTTGACGCCCTATCTCTACGTCGTGCTGCTGCCCAACGACGTATCGACGCACGACTTCCAGTCGATGAAGTTCTTCGTGCCGCTGTCGTTGGTCGCCTTCGGCGTCATGCCCTATCGCCTGATCTGGAGCCTCCACGGCGCGGCGCGGACCCTTGCGTTCGCCGCGATGGTCTTCCTGTGGGCCTTCTACATGATCCACTTCCGCACCGACTGGGAGGCCTGGTACCAGCCGGCGCCGCCCGCGACCCAGGCGCTCGCCGAATGGCTGCGCGCCCACACCACCTTCGACGAGGTCTTCTTGAGCGACAGCGTCGAGATCGCCGACAACCCGCCGGTTCCGGTGGCGATCTCCTACAAGCGCGTGTGGCGCTTCGCGACACCGCGGGCGCTGAAAGACTTCGCGGCGGGCCTGCCGGCCGGCGCACGGCTGCGCTTCGTCTCGAAGGCCGACTACGCCATCTGCTTTGCGCCGGCCGACACGACGGCGCTGCCCGACGGACTAAAAATCTATCGCATCGAAGCGCCATCGGTCCGGCAGCTGGACTGCCTGGCGGCGAGCTGGAAGGGCCGCGGCTGAGCCGCTAAGCTCGTAGCAACCCGAACGTGGAGGAGATTGCCCATGAATGCCACGCCCCCCGCTGCGACTCTCGCGGAGCGCGCCGACGCGCTGGAGGCCAAGATGGCCCGCGAGCTCGACTACATCGTCGTGAAATCGCGCCTGCACCTGCTGGCCGAGGGCGATATGAGCTCGCCGGGCAGCGCCGCGGCCCAGCTCAAGGCCAATCCCAACGCCCGCATGATGATGGGCGACGATCCGCGCCTGCCGGCCATGCCCGAGAAGCCGACCCTGGTCGACTTC
>JAFAKN010000242.1 GCA_019235415.1 Alphaproteobacteria bacterium | reverse complement strand
GATGTTGCGGCACATCGGACCGCCCATGTTGCCGACGCCTATGAACCCGACCTTCACGATATCCTCCCGACAGGATTGGCAATGTCCGACTATACGCTACATCGACCAGCGGCGTCGGCTTCTGTCATCCCGAGCGAAGCGAGGGACCTTTCCCATTGCCTCAAAGGTCCCTCGCTCGCGCTCGGGATGACACCGACCTACTTCCTCAACGCAGGTGTGATCGGCAAATCTGCCGGTTTCGCCTTGCGCGGCCTGGAGCATGGGTCGAAGCTCGCTTCCTGAGCCCCGGGAGGATGCCATGGCTGACGCACCGCAGAACTTCACCGACATGTTCATGAGGCTGGGCGAGCAACTGAGGGTGCCGCAGTTCGACATGAACAAGATCATGGAGCATCAACAGAAGAATCTGGAGGCGATGAGCAAGTCCTGGCAGGCGATGGCCAGCGGCGCGAGCGAGATCGCAACCAGGCAGCGCGCGATCTTCGAGCAGGCGGTGCAGGACGTCACCGCGATGGTGCAGGACTACAAGCCGGGCGGCACGCCGCAGGACATGGTGGCCAAGCAGTCCGAGTTCGCCAAGAAGGCGATGGAGGCGGCGATCGCCAACACGCGCGACATCGCCGAGCTGGTCCAGAAGTCGACAGGCGAGGCCTTCCGCATCGTGCAGGACCGCATGAAGGAGTCCTACGAGGAGATCAAGGCGAGCCTGGAGCGGAAGTAGCCGTCGTTGTTCTGAGCAGTTTCTCTGTCATCCCGAGCGTAGCGAGGGATCTTTCCTGTTGCCTCAAGGACCCTCGCTTCGCTCGGGATGACAGGCTAGGCGTCACTCCCGCCGCCAGTCGGGATAGACGACGCTCCTCCAGCCGGCGCGATCGAACGGCTGCCATTCGCCGTCGGGCTGCGCCAGGCGATCGGCGACCGCGAACACGGCGGCGGGATGATAGGCCAGCCCACAGTGGCTGCCGTGCACCTCGATGTTCTCGGCAAAGCCGCTCTCGGGGTTGAGGCAGGTCTGCCAGGCGCAGATGCCGTCGGATCGGCTGAAGATCGAGGTCGTGGGCACCGGCGGCGGCTCGCCCAGCGACGCGACGAAGTCGTCGACGCCATCGTCGATGCTTTGTCCCGAGGCGAGTTCGTAGACCCGCCAGGCATTGGTCGCGCGCGGCGTGCCCGCGAACGGGCTGCCGAGCGTGACCACCTGGCGCACCCTCTCGGGGAAGCGCTTGGCGAGCTGGCGAGCGTAGATGCCGCCCAGGCTCCAGCCGACCAGGCTGAGCCGCCGTCCGTCGTAGCGTCGATGCAGGCTCTCGAAGCGGTCGAGCATCCCGGCCTCGACGCCTGGCCGCAGGCCGAAGTTGCGGCCTTGCTTCCAGCCGTGCACGGCGTAGCCCTGCGCCTTCAGGAAATTGCGCAGCGGCTGGGTGGCAAGGTCGGTGGCCAGCAGGCCCGGGAACACCAGCACTGGATGGCCATCGCCACGCGGCGCCGCGAGCCAAGGTCGCAGCAGCATGAAAGCCGCGAGCTCGTGCACGGCACGGCCTTCCAGCATCAGCAGCGCGCGCGAAGGGGGGCGCAGCGCCTGCGTATCAGCCGACATTGGTACTCCTGACTTTGTTCTTTCGGCCGGATTCTCCCATATCGGAATGGCCCCCCGCATTTCAAGGTGGAATGATCACCGAGAGAGCGACGGGAGACGACGTGGACCGTTTCTGGCTGAAGAACTACCCGCCGGGCGTGCCGTCGGACATCGATCCCTCGATCTATCCCAGCTTGGTGGCCCTGGTCGAGGAAAGCTTCGCCAAGTATCGCGACCGCAAGGCGTACGTGTGCATGGACAAGGCGCTGAGCTTCGGCGAGGTCGACGTGCTGAGCAAAGCGCTTGCCGCCTGGCTGCAAGGCCGCGGCCTGAAGCGTGGCGCGCGCGTGGCGGTGATGATGCCCAACGTGCTGCAATATCCCGTCACGGTCGCCGCGGTACTGCGCGCGGGACTGATCGCGGTCAACGTCAACCCGCTCTACACCGCGCGCGAGCTGCAGCATCAGCTGCAGGACTCAGGAGCCGAGGCGGTGATCGTCCTGGAGAACTTCGCCGCGACGCTGCAGGCGGCGCTCGAGGGCACAATCGAGGGAACGGGCGTGAAGCACGTCGTCGTGGCATCGATGGGCGACCTTCTAGGCTTTGCCAAGGGCGCAATCGTCAATCTGGTCGTCCGCCACGTCGCGCGGATGGTGCCGGCCTTTTCGCTGCCCGGTCATTTCAGGTTCAACGACGTGATCGCCGCCGGCCGCAGGCTGGCCTTCGCGCCGGTCGAGCTGCGGCCCGACGACGTGGCGGTGCTGCAGTACACCGGCGGCACGACGGGCGTCGCCAAGGGCGCCACGCTGCTGCATCGCACGATCGTCGCCAACCTGCTGGCGTCGGAAGCGTGGATGCAGCCCGGCCTCGAGCGCAAGCCGACCACCGGCCAACTCACGATCGTTTGCGCCTTGCCGCTCTACCACGTGTTCGCGTTCGTCACGTGCGGGCTGCTTGGCATGCGCACCGGCGCACTCAACATCCTGATCCCCAACCCGCGCGACATGAAGGGCACCGTCAAGCAGCTCGCCAAGTACCGCGTCAACATCTTCCCCGGCGTCAACACGCTGTTCAACGGCCTGGCCAACCAGCCCGAGTTCGCCAAGCTCGATTTCTCCGGGCTGCTGATCTCCAACGGCGGCGGCATGGCGGTGCAGGAAGCCGTGGCGCGCAAGTGGTTGGCGATCACCGGCTGTCCGATCTGCGAGGGCTACGGGCTGAGCGAGACCGCCGCCGGCGTCACCTGCAATCCGACCGATTCGGAAATCTACACCGGCACCATCGGCCTGCCGCTGCCCAACGTGGAGATCGAGATCCTCGACGAGGCCGGCAAGCCACTGCCGCTCGGCGAGGCGGGCGAGATCGCGATTCGCGGCCCGCAGGTCATGCAGGGCTACTGGCAAAGACCGGACGAAACGGCGCTGGTGATGACGGCCGACGGCTTTTTCAAGTCGGGCGACATTGGGCAGATGGACGGGCGCGGCTACGTCAAGATCGTCGATCGCAAGAAGGACATGATCGTGGTCTCGGGCTTCAAGGTCTATCCCAACGAGATCGAGGACGTGCTGGCCGACCATCCCGGGGTGCGGGAGAGCGCCGCGGTCGGCGTACCCGACGCGGGCTCAGGCGAGGCCGTGATGGTGTTCGTGGTGAGAAGGGATCCGGCGCTCACAAAGGAGGCCCTGGCCGCCTGGTGCCGCGAGCGGCTGACCGGCTACAAGCGGCCCAAGCACATCGAGTTCCGCGACGAGCTGCCCAAGACTAACGTCGGCAAGATCCTGCGTCGCGAGCTGCGTGGCGGGGCCGTGAAGAAGGCCGCGTAGTCTCCCGTACGGCCCATGGGCGCAGCTATGCTGCAACCTTGGTCACTGCGTCACGTTTCGCTCGCAGGCTTGATGCCTGGAGGTGCGAGGAACCCGATGACGACGATCAGGGTCTTGGCTTTGATTTGCATTGGCCTTTCGGGAACGGCATGCAGCTATTCTGAGACGACGACGCGGGCGGTGCCAGTCGCCGCACCGCCGCCGATGGTCTACACCCCCAGCTCCAGCGTGGCTGTCGTGCCCGCCGCCCCGACGCCGCCGGCCGGCGTTGAGGCCTTCCGCGACGAATACCGTTTCCGCTATGATGGCCAAGGGAACCGGCTCGACCGCTACGGCAACATCATCAGCCCGCAGTCGACCACTCCCTGAACAGGGGGCGCGATGCGGCGGAGATTGTGGGTTTTTGCAGCGCTGGGTGGACTGGCGCTGGCCGGGTGCAATCCTCTGCCGACGCCCGACTATGTGAACGTGACCACGCCGCCATCCTACCGGGTCGAGAGCGGCGTGCGGGTCGACAACGACGGCTACAAGCTCGACAACCAGGGCTACCGCGTCGACAACGACGGCGAGCGGCTGGGCATCGTCGACATTCCGGAGAAGACCGTGGGCGACCAGTCCAATGCCGTCGCAGGCTACTACATCAGCAACACGGGGCAGAACGCGCCGGGCAAGGTCGCTTCGACCAGCGACGTGACGGCACCGGCGCCCGTGTTGCCGACGCCCGCGCAGATGCCGCCCCAGGCGCCCATCACGCCGGCCCCCGCCAACATTCCGCCGCCGCCCGGGTATAAGTAGCTCGACCTCGCTGTCATCCCGAGGCCCAAGGCCGAGGGACCTTTAAGGCCGCAGGAAAGGTCCCTCAGCGCTCGGGATGACAGGGGCTGCGCGGGTCGCAACGCGGTTCTCCGAGGAGCAGCTGGCCCAGCTCAGCGCCCGCACCTTGCATCTCTTGTCCTACGAGGCGGTGCGCGATCGCCTGCCCGCGGACGTGACGGAGCCGTTGTGGCTCGCCGTGCGCGGCAACCTCGCGACGCTGGCCGACGCCACGGCATGGGCCGAAGTCGTTCAGGGACCGATCACGCCCATGCTCGAGGATCCAGCCTTCCTGCAGGAAGCGGCGGCGTGCCTGCCCGACGAGCGGTGGGGTGAGCCGAGCTGGAAGTCGTGAACGTCGGCGGTTTCGGCGCAGAGCGGCCGCAAGGGCCGGGCGTTGTTCCATCCCCTGCGCCTGGCGCTAACCGCGCGCGACGGGGCCCGAGATGGCAAGGCGTCTGCCGCTGATCGGGCGGGCGAGGGCTGAGGCGCGCCTCAAGGGGCGCACGGCATGAAGATCGGCGCGAGGCCCAAGGCGAGGAACAACAGCGCCGCGACGATACGAACGATGTGAAGCGCCACCGTCGTGATCTGCCTCTTGTCGCCGATCTCGGCGATCGCGACGGAGACGAAAAACACTTCCACTGCCCCGCATTTGCGCAGAAAGAACCGGTCGGTTAAACTACCGGCATGCCCTTGCTTCTATCCCCGGGCGCAGTCTCGCTGCGATGTAACTGAAGTCCGCGCGGTTCGCGCGCGTTTGACTTCCAACTCTGATTCCGGGGAATAGGGCCATGTCCCTCGTCGTCTACAACACGCTGTCGCGTGACAAAGAGCCGTTCGTGCCGATCGATGCGAGCCATGTGCGCATGTATGTCTGCGGCCCGACCGTCTACGACTACGTGCATATCGGCAACGCGCGACCGGTAGTGGTGTTCGACGTGCTCTACCGCCTGTTGCAGCGGCGCTATCCGCGCGTCAGCTACGTCCGCAACATCACCGACATCGACGATCGCATCATGGTGCGCGCGGCGGACAATCACGAGCCCATCGAGGCGCTCACGCGCCGCACCGGCGATGCGTATCAAAGCGACATGCAGCGGCTGGGCGCGCTTTCGCCCGACGTCGAGCCGCGCGCGACGCAGTATGTCGGCGAGATGGTCGCGCTGATCCAGCGACTGGTCGACAACGGACATGCCTACGCGGCGGAAGGCCACGTGCTGTTCAGCGTGCCGAGCATGAGCGACTACGGCCGCCTGTCGCGTCGCACGCGCGACGAGCTTGTAGCCGGCGCGCGCGTCGAGGTAGCGCCCTACAAGAAGGACCCGGCCGACTTCGTGCTGTGGAAACCGTCGACCGACGAGCAGCCGGGTTGGCCGAGCCCGTGGGGGCGCGGCCGGCCAGGCTGGCACATCGAGTGCTCGGCGATGAGCGCCAAGACCCTCGGCGAGACGTTCGACATCCACGCCGGCGGCATCGACCTCATCTTCCCGCACCACGAGAACGAGATCGCCCAAAGCCGCTCGGCATTCGGCCATGCCATCATGGCGAAGTACTGGATGCACAACGGCTTTCTCAACATCTCGGGCGAGAAGATGAGCAAGTCGCTGGGCAACTTCTTCACCGTGCACGAGCTCCTCGACCAGTATCCCGGCGAGGCGATCCGGCTGCTGCTGCTGACGGCGCACTATCGCCAGCCGCTCGACTTCACCCACCAGGGGCTGGTGCAGGCCAAGGCGACGCTCGATCGCTGGTACGGGCTGCTGCGGGGACGCGACGCGGCGCCCGCCAACGCGGTACCGCAAGCGGTCGAGGACGCGCTGTCGGACGATCTCAACACGCCGTTGGCGGTCAGTGCCGCCCACCAGCTCGGCACGCCGACCGAACTTCGCGCGGCCGGTCAGGCGCTCGGTCTCCTCCAGCAGGACGCGGAAGCGTGGTTCCGCTGGGCGCCCGCGGGATCGTCGGGCCCGCCCGACAGCGAGATCGAGACGGCCATCGCCGCGCGACAAGCGGCGCGCAAGGCAAAGGATTTCGCCGAAGCCGATCGCATTCGCGACGACCTGAAGGGCAAGGGCGTGATCCTGGAGGACGGGCCCAACGGCACGACCTGGAAGCGCGGCGAGCTCGCCTGACCTCGACCGAGGTAGCGACTTGACGGCTGCTCGGTTTGTATTTAACAAGATCGTTAAATATGGATCGCTTGTCGCAAACCTTCTCGGCTCTTGCTGATCCGACACGGCGGGCCATCCTCGCGCGGCTGGCGCCGGGCGACGCCACGGTGGGCGAGCTCGCCGGGCCGTTCGACATGTCTTTGCCGGCGGTGTCTCGCCATCTCAAGGTGCTGACCGATGCCGGCCTGATCGAACGCCGCACCGAGGCGCAGTGGCGTCGCTGTGCGCTCAAGGGCGAAGGCCTGCGTGCGGCAGCCGACTGGATCGAAGCGTATCGCCGGTTCTGGGCGACCCAGTTCAAGCGCCTCGAGGCCTATCTCGAGCAGACGGCGCCGCCGCCGGCGTCGAAAGGGAGGGCG
>JAFAKN010000041.1 GCA_019235415.1 Alphaproteobacteria bacterium | reverse complement strand
TTCATCGGCTCGCCGGCCATGAACTTTCTGGCTGCCAAGGTCGGCATCGACCAGAAATCCGTCGAGCTTGCCGGCACGGGAACAGCGCGCATCGAGCTGCCGCTGGCGCGGCCGACCTCGGCCGTCGGCGGCACGCCGGTGGCGCTGGGCGTGCGGCCCGAGCACCTGCAGCCGGCCGCCGACGGCGCGCTCGAGTTCGAGGTTGAGCTCGCCGAGCCGCTGGGCGCCGACACCTTGCTGCACGGCCGGTTCGGGCAAGCCCGCGAGCTGGTCACGGTGCGCCAAGGCGGCCACGTCCAGGCCAAGCCCGGCGAGCGCCGCCGCTTCCAGGCCGACGCCTCGCATCTCCACCTGTTCGATTCGCAAACCGGCCGCCGCATCGGCGACGCCTGAGGCTTGCCTTCACTGCTGGGAGCGCGCCACTCCAGTGGCGCTCTTCCTTGGCGTAGCAGCAATCCATGAGGCGCCACTGGAGTGGCGCGCTCCCAGCGATGAGATCGGAACTCGGGTTAGCGGGGAGGAATGTGAGCTCACGCGCCCGCGTGCGGGTACTTCAGGCTGCAGCCGTAAGGCCGGGTCGAGCTGTCGGCCACCGGCCTGCCGGCCAGCACCTCGTCCAGCCCGACTCGCACGTATTGCTTGGCCCGTGGAATGTCGGCGATGTCGGCCGACGGGATCGAATCGATGCCGCCCTTGTAGACCAGGATCCCCGAGGCATCGACGATGTACATGTGCGGCGTCACGGTCGCGCCGTAGGCGCGCGCGATCTTGCTCTGGGGATCGAGCAACACCGCCGCCGGGGCAGCGTCGCGGCTGCGGGTCAGCGCATTGGCCTGGTCGGCCGTGACCCAGCCCTGCTCGCCGGTCGCGGAAGAGGCCGAGGTCAGCCACACCACGCCCTTGGCGGCGGCTTCGCGCTGCTGGGTCTGCATGTTCTTGGCGGTGTAGTGCTTGCGCACGTAGGGGCACTCGTGATTGGTCGTCTCGATCACCACGACCTTGCCCTTGAGATCGGCCAGCGACCATGTCTTGCCGTTGCTGTCGGCGGCCGTGAACAATGGCGCGGGCTTGCCGAGATCGGGCGTCGCGGCGAATGCCAGGGAAGGGGCCACTGCTGCCGCCGCACCGGCCAGCATCAACGAACGGCGAGGAATGGCGATCGACATGGGCTCCTCCTAGGGTTTGATCTATCCGTCATCCCGACCGGAGCGCCCCTCGACTTCGCTCGGGATAAACTCCGCGCGTAGTGGAGGGACCTTTCTTAGTGCTGCCAGAGACATGAAAGGTCCCTCCACTCCGCTTCGCTCCGGTCGGGATGACGAGATGCATCTACGGTTTCGACGACAGCTCGGACAGGATCATCTGCTCGGTCAGCACCTGCGGCAAGATCTTCGGCCGCTCGGCATGCGGCGCCCACCAGAGGTAAAGCGGCACGCCGGCGCGGCCGAGCTCTTTCAGGGTCGCGGTGATCTCGGGATCGCGGTTGGTCCAGTCGCCCTTGAGCTTCACCACGCCCGCCTGCTCGAAGGCCTTGCGCACATCAGGCGTTTCGAGCGCCACGCGCTCGTTCACCAGGCAGGTGATGCACCACGCCGCCGTGAAGTCGACGAACACCGGCTTGCCGGCTGCGATCGCTTGATCGAGGCGGGCTCGCGAGTAGCGCTCCCAGCCGTCGAAGCTCACGCCACCCGACGGCGGGCCGGAGGCCGAAGCGGCGGTCGCCGGGCCGTCCTCGAGCTTCAACGCCGCGCCGAACGCTAAAAGCACGGCCGCGGCGGCGAACCCCCGGCGCAACCACGTCGCCCGCGAAGCGCCTGCGTCCGTACCCACTCCCCCGGTACCCACCCCGAGCCGCAGCAGCCAGATCGCGAAGGCGATCAGGATCATGCCGCCCAGCGCGTAGATCACGACGTCCGCGCCGGTCTGCTGGATCAGCACCCAGACCATCCAGACGGCAGAGGCATACATCGGGAAGGCGAGCAACTGGCGCACCCGCTCCATCCACGGACCCGGCCGTGGCAGCAGCCGCTGCAACGCCGGCGTGATCGACAGCAGCAGGTAGGGCAGCGCGAGGCCCAGGCCAAGGGCAAGCAGCACGGCGACCGTCTCGGGCGCCGGCTGGCTGAGGGCAAAGCCCAGGGCGGCGGCCATGAACGGCACGGTGCACGGTGTGGCGACGACGACCGCCAGCACCCCGGTGAAGAACGGCCCGACGGTGCCGCCGCGGCTTGCGAGGCTTTGGCCGACGCCGGCGAACCGGCCGCCGATTTCGAACACCCCCGACAGATTCAAGCCGACGACGAAGAACAGGTAGGCGATCAGCAGCGAGAAGACCGGCGACTGGAACTGGAAGCCCCACGTGACCTCGCCGACGCTGGCGCGGATCGCCACGATGATGCCGGCCATCGCCGCGAACGCCGCCAGCACGCCAACCGTATAAGCGATGCCGTCGCGCCGCATCTCGCGCTGCTGGTGTCCCGCCATGCGCGCCAGCGCCGCCGCCTTCATGGCCAGCACGGGGAAGACGCAAGGCATCAGGTTCAGGATCAGCCCGCCCAGCAGGGCGAACAGCAGCGCGCGTACCAGCGACAGCGCTTCGGCGCCCTCGGCCCCGGCAAGCGACGAGCCGCCGACCAAGGCGGGGTCGAGCTTGGCCGAGATGTCGAAGGCATGCCGGACCTCGCCGTCCCCCGTCTTCTCGGTCAGCACCAAGGTGCCGCTGAGCCGGTCGGGCAGGGTGGCCTTGGCATCGCCGCGCTTCAGCGGGATGCGGATCCCATCGGCGCCGACCTTGGCGCTCTGCTTGGCCATGGCGGCCACCGGGCCCCACTCGGCGGGAAAGAAATAGACGTCGCGCACGCTGTCGGGCTTCAGCCCCTTGGCTTCGACCAGCAGCGTGGGATCACCCGACTTGGAAACGCCGTAGCGCGCGGGCCAAGGGCTCTCGGTCGGCAGGCTCTGGCGCGCCTTGTCGAACAGCGCCC
>JAFAKN010000623.1 GCA_019235415.1 Alphaproteobacteria bacterium | reverse complement strand
TGTCGGAGAGCCAGCCGAAGAAGATGAAGAACGGCGTGCCGATCGCCAGCGACGCTGCGATCACCCAATTGGAGGTCGTGGCATCGAGCTTCAGCGTCTGGGTGAGGAAGAACAGCGCGTAGAACTGGCCGGAGTACCAAACCACGGCTTGGCCGGCGGTGCCGCCGAACAGGGCGAGCAACGCGATCTTGGCGTTCTGCCAGCGGCCGAAAGCCTCGCGCAACGGCGTCCTGGAATGTTTGCCCTCGTCCTTGATGCGCTGGAAGGCGGGCGATTCCTGCAACTGCAGCCGGATCCAGATCGAGACGCCGAGCAGGATGATCGACAGCAGGAAGGGAACCCGCCAGCCCCAGTCGCCGAACGCGGCCGGTGTCATCGACATGCGCAAGACCAGGATCACGATCAGCGACAGGAACAGGCCGACTGTTGCGGTGGTCTGGATCCAGGAGGTGTAATAGCCGCGACGGTTCTGCGGCGCGTGCTCGGCGACGTACGTCGCCGCGCCGCCATACTCACCGCCCAGCGCCAGGCCCTGGATCAGGCGGGCGGCGATGAAGAGAATCGGCGCCGTGAAGCCGATCGACGCATAACCCGGCAGCAGGCCGACGACGAAGGTCGCGAGACCCATCAGGGTCATGGTGACCAGGAAGGTGTACTTGCGGCCGATCAGGTCGCCCAGGCTGCCGAACACCAGGGCGCCGAACGGGCGCACCGCGAAGCCGGCGGCGAAGCCAAGCAGGGTGAAGATGAAGCCGGCCGTCGGATTGACGCCGGAGAAGAAATTGGCGCTGATATTGGCGGCCAGCGAGCCCGCGAGGTAGAAGTCATACCATTCGAAGACGGTGCCGACGGACGAGGCGATGATGACCTTCCGCTCTTCGCGGGTCATCGGCCTGGGTCCGGTCCCCACCGCAGCTGCCATTGCCATGAGCGCTTCTCCCTTTGTTTAGCACACTTTGTGCATTTAATTTGCTGTTTACGCTCAATGTCCTGCGTTAAGCAATTCGACTAAGGTCAAACCTAAGCTATTGTGCAGCGCGGCAACGTTGCCGCCCTGCGGCCGTCGGAAACGCGCCAATGACGCCTGCCGCTCCTTTCGCCGCCCCTTTCGCCTTCGTCGTCGCCGACGACCATCCCATGGTCCGCGAGGCGTTGGCATCGGCGCTCGGCCAAACGTTCGGCGGCTCCACGGTGGCGACCGCCGCGACCTTGGCCCAGACCCAGGTGCTCCTGGAGGAGCAGCCCGAGACGGATGCTTTGCTGCTCGACCTCGACATGCCCGGCATGGCGGGGCTGACCGGTCTGGGCGTGCTGCGCTCGTCCCATCCTACTATCCCGATCATCGTCGTCTCGGCGGCACGCGATGCCGCCACGATCCGCCGCGCCTACGAGTTCGGCGCCTCGGCCTACATCGACAAGTCGGCCTCGCTGCCGGAGATCGCCGCCACGGTCCGGGCGGTGCTCGAGGGCGAGGTGTTCGCCCCGCCGATGGCCGAAACGGACGAGTCCATCGACAAGCGCGCCGCGCAGCTCACGCCGCAGCAATGGCGCGTGCTTGTGCTCATGGTGCAGGGCGACCAGAACAAGCAGATCGCCTACAAGCTCGGGGTCGGCGAGGCCACCGTGAAGGCGCATGTCACGGTGATCCTGCGCAAGCTCGGCGTTCGCTCGCGAACCCAGGCGGTGATCGAAGCGCGGCGCCTCGAGCTGCCGGCGGGCTGAGGACCAGGGTCGCGAGGGGGAACGTCATGTACCATCTGCGTGTCATCATCGCCGCGCTGGGCCTGCTCGTGGCCGGCTCGGCCGCTGCTCAGGACCAGAGCCCAGCCGCCCTGCCGCCTGGCATGAGCCAGCAGCAGTTCGACGCCCTGGTCGACGCGATCAGCAAATCCGTCACCGAGCGGCTCAAGGCGGAGGGAGTGACAGCCGCGCCGGCCTCCTCGCCTCCCGCGGCACCGGCCACCCCGCCGTCCAAGTCGACCAAGCCCGCCAAGGCGCCGGACAAGCCGCTGATCATCAAGACGCCGATCCAGGACAAGCCCGACCCGGTAGCAGTCTTCCTCGAGGACGGCGACCGGGTGCTGATGAATGTTCCGGCGCTGGGCCATCGTCTGGCGCTCCTCCCCGGCGTGCTCGACGAGCGCGCCACCGGCGGGCGCGGACCGGCCTCGATCCTGCTGATCCTGGGCGCCGTCTCGATCGTCGCGGTGCTGCTCGAAGCGACCTTGCGCGCGCTGCTGCGCCGCTGGCGCACGCGCGTCTCGACCGGCGCCGTGCCGCAGCGCGGCGTGCGGTCGATCGGCAACGTGATCGCCTTGGCCGCACTCGATGGCCTCGGCGTCCTGGCAGTGTGGTTCATCTGCCATGCCGCACTCGGCGCCTGGTTCACCGGGAGGAGCCCGCAGGACCGCTTCGCCGCTGCGCTGCTGATGGCCATCGTCTCCTGGCGCATCTCGGTGCTGCTGTTCCGCATCGTCCTGCAACCCGACATGCCGGCTGCACGGCTGTGCGAAGTGGAAGATCGCCCGGCGCGCGGCATGTATGTGCGCATCTCGGTCGTCCTGCTGCTCGCGGTCTTGGCGCATCTTTTTTATCAGGTGATCGAGGCGATGGGTGCGCCGGTCGGCGAGCTGTCCGCCTTCCGCATGCTCTCGCCGGTGGTCTATGTGGCGGCCCTGCTATGGCTGGTGTTCGGCTCCAAGGAGGCCGCACGCCAATGGTTCAAGGGACTGCGCAAGATCGCGCCGCTTATCGGCAAGCTCGGTGAATACTGGGTTCCGGTCGCCACGACGTTCTTCGTCGCTCTGGGAGTGACGCAAGTCTATGCCGTCGTGTCCGGCCACCTGCATGTCGGAGAGGCGATGATGCTGACGCTCACCCTGGTGGTGGGCGTGCTGATGTTCGAGACTCTCATGCAGGCGGTCGTGCGCCGCCTCGATTCCCAGCTCGAAGGCGCGACGCCGGCGGGCGACCGGCCGCGCCTGCCTGACGTGGTCGCCCGCTGCATCCGGGTCTTCGTGCTGATCGCCGCGGCGGTGACCATCGCGCAGACCTGGGTGGTCGACGTGCTCGCGCTGGCAAGCGAAAGCGAATGGACCCAGCTCACGCTCTCCTCGCGCACCGCCGCCATCACCCTGTTCCTCGCCTACGTGATGTGGGAGCTCTTCAGGTACGCGACCGAGCCCTACATGGAACACAAGACGAAGGACGCGGCCCAGGCGATCGCCGACGGCGACCCGGCCAAGGGTCCGGCGTCGCGCATCAGCACCCTGATGCCGATGCTGCGCGTGACGGGCGCGGTGGTGATCGCGGTGATCGCCGTGATGATCGCGCTCGACGATTTCGGCATCAACATCACGCCCTTGATCGCCGGCGCGTCGGTGTTCGGCATCGCCATCTCGTTCGGCAGCCAGTCGCTGGTGCGCGACATCGTCTCGGGCATCTTCTATCTCACCGACGATGCCTTTCGGGTCGGCGAGTTCATCGACTGCGGCAAGGCCAAGGGCACGGTGGAAGGCTTCACCCTGCGCTCGATCAGGCTGCGCCATCAGAACGGCCAGGTCTTCACCGTGCCGTTCGGCCAACTCGGCTCGATCACCAATTTCAGCCGCGATTGGACCACGGTGAAGTTCAACATGCGCTTTGCGCGCGACACCGACCTCGAGAAGCTGCGCAAGGCGGCCAAGCGGATCGGCACCGACATGCTGGAGCTGCCCGAGATCAAGGCCGAGGTGTTGGAACCCTTCAAGATGCAGGGCGTGGCCGACATCGACGACAACGCCTTGATCGTGCGCTTCAAGTACACCGCCCGGCCGGGCAATCCGGCATCGATCCAGCGCGAGGCGGTCAACCGGATGTTCAAGGTATTTCCCGAGGAAGGTATCCAGTTCGCCTCGGGGAGCGCGGCCGTGGTGCTGCACACGACCGGCGGCGGCGTCGAGACCGGACCGCCACCTGCCGTGCCGACGGCCCCGGCCGCGGACCAGCCGGCCGGGCCCACGGCCGTGGCGGCGGCGTCCTGATCCCCGTCATCCCGAGCGGAGCACCCATGTCATCCCGAGCGTAGCGAGGGATCCTTAGAATCGCAGGAAGGATCCCTCGCTACGCTCGGGATGACAAAACCGCTACGCCTCGCTTAGCCTGTCCCGAGCGAAGTCGAGGGGTTCGGCTCCGGTCAGAATGACGGATGGGGTCAGACGGTCGACGTTGTCTCCGTAGGCGCGCGCCGCCGCAGGCGCAGCAGGGCGCGTAGCGCCGCCGGCTTCACCGGCTTGTGAAGCAGCTCGACCTGGTACGTGCGCGCTCGCAGGCGCAGGGTCGGATCCCGGTCGGCGGTGACCAGAGCCGCCGCCACCTGACGCGACCATGTCGCGCGCAAGGCATCGATGACGGCGAGCCCGTCGACTTCGCCGTCGAGATGCAGGTCGGCGAGCACGAGGTCGGGCAGCCGTCCGGCGCGGCTCGCTGCGCCCAGCGCCTCGCCCGCGGACGCCGCGGTGGCGACGCGACATCCCCAGCCGGACAGAAGCGTCGCCATCGCCTCGCGCACGCTGGGCTCGTTGTCGATACAGAGCACGAAGCACTCGGCCTCGAGGGAGGCGGCGGGCGGCGGCGCCGGCTGGGCCGGCGCTGCAGCCGCGACCGCCGCCGCGCGCGGCACCGTGACGGAAAAGGTCGAGCCGCGGCCCGGCGCCGAGCTCAGCCCGATCGGCAGGTCGAGCATCCGCGCGATGCGGTCGACGATGGCAAGCCCGAGGCCCAGCCCACGCGCGTCGCGCGGCGCGTCGTCCTCGGCCTGCAGGCGCACGAACTCGTCGAAGATGGCCGCCTGCTTGTCGGCGGCAATGCCAGGCCCGTTGTCCTTGACCTCGATGCGCAAGGCATCGCCCACGCGCCGGCAGCCGAGCATGACCTTGGGCGGACGGTCCCCCTGGTGGCCGTACCGTACCGCATTGGACAAGAAGTTCTGCAGGATGCGCCGCAGGAAGGCGGGATCGGTCAGGACATAGGCGCCGGTCGGCGCCACCCGGAGGTCGATGCCGCGGCGGGCGACGACCGGCGCGAACGCCGTCGCCAGCGAGTCGAACAAGGGTTGCAAGGGAAACGGCCGATTTTCCGGGCTGAACGCGCCGGCATCGAGCTTGGAGATGTCGAGCAGCACGTCGAGCAGCGCTTCGACCGCGCCGAGGCTGGTGTCGATCTTGGCCGCGAGGTCGTTGGCCGGCATGCGGTCGATCAGCGCCGCGGTGAACAGCCGAGCGGCGTGCAGCGGTTGCAGCAGGTCGTGGCTCGCCGCGGCGATGAAACGCGTCTTGCCGAGGTTGGCAGCCTCGGCTTCGGCACGGCTCGCTTCGAGCTCGGCAGTGCGCTCGACGACGCGCTGCTCCAGCGTCTCGGCCGCCTGCCTGAGCCTGCGGTCGCTTTCGCGCAGCGCCTCGGCGGTGCGCACGCGCGCGGTGACGTCGTTGCAGGTGGCCACGAAGCCGCCGCCCGGCAGCGGATCGAGCCTGAGCTCGACGACGCGACTGTCGCGCGTGGCGATCTCGTGGGTCTGCGGCGCCTCGGGGCGGCGCAGCAGCGCCACCACTTCGGGCGCGGCGCCGAATTCGCCGGGCGTGGCGCCGACGGCGACGGCGCTGTCGTCGAGCGACAGCAGGCTCGTGAAGCGCTCGTTGAAGATTTCCAGCCGCCCTTCGCGATCGAAGGCGGCGATGCCCATGCCGACGTGATCGAGCGTGTTGCGCAGGATGTCGTAGTTGTAGCGGATCGCCTCGGAAGCCTCGTCGATCAGCGCCCGCGCCCGTCGCGGCAGCAGCCGGCCGCGCCGCTCGAACGCCGCCACGATGATGCGTGCCGAGGCCGCGCCCAGCGTGCCCGACAGGACGCGCTCGGTGCGGCTCAAGGCAACGTCGAGCGACAGCCGCTCGCCGGCCAGGGCCCGAACGGCGCGGTCGGCGCCGACGAAGCGCGCGAGCATCTCGCGCAGCTCGTCGAGCCGCGCAGAATCGGCCGGCGCCTCGCGCTCGTGCTGCCCGCGCTCGAGTTGCCCGCTGTCGAGCTGATCGAGCTCGGCGCCCAGCACGAAGGCGTCGGCCTGCTCGGCGTCGCGGCCGCGGGCCGGCACCAGCAGCGAGGTGACGACCAGCAGGAGCGTGTTCAGCAGGATGCCGACCACGAAGCCCTGCCCCACGGGATCGAGCTCGGCGAGCGGCGACGGCAGGTAGGCTTGCAAGGGCGCCACGAGCCCGCCGCCCTCGCTCTGCTCCAGGGTCGGCAGCAGCAGGGCGTAGAGCCAGACCATGAAGCCGCCGGCGAGTCCGGCGACGACGCCGTGGCGATGGGCGCGCCGCCAATAGAGCCCAAGCACCACGCCCGGCGCGAAGTTGGCGACGGCGCAGAAGCTGATCAGGCCGATCGACGCGAGCGGCAGGTAGCCCGAGATGACCCGCTCGTAGGCGTAGGCCGCCATCAGGATCATCACGACGGCGGCGCGCCGCACGAACACCACCAGCGGCCCCATGGCGCCGGTCGTGCCGGCGCCCCAGCGCGCCTGCTGGCGCAGCAGGTAGGGCATCAAAAGCTCGTTGCCGATCATGCCCGACAGCGCCATGCAGGCTACGATCACCATCGACGTCGCAGCCGACAGGCCGCCGATATAGACGAGCGCCGACAGCCACGACTGGCCCTGGCTGAGCGGCACCTGCAGCACGAAGAGGTCGGGATTGACGCGCGGGCCGAGCAGCAGGAGGCCGGCCGCCGCGATCGGCACGACGAACAGGTTGATCAGCAGCAGGTAGAGCGGAAACAGCCAGCGCGCGGTCCTGAGACTCGCGGGATGGCCATGCTCGACGACGGCGACATGGAACTGGCGCGGCAGGCAGAGGAAGGCCATCGCCGACAAGAGCGTCATGACGATCCAGGTGAGTGGCGAGCCTTCGTGCAGCACGCGCTCGGCCACCTGGGGCGCCTGCTCGACGCGGGCCAGCAGGTCGCCCGGCCCGTCGAACAGCACGAACAGCACGAACGGCCCGACGGTGAGCAGGACCAGGAGCTTGACCACCGATTCGAAGGCGATCGCCAGCATCATGCCGCGATGCTGCTCGGAAGCGTGCACATGGCGCACGCCGAACAGGATGGTGAACACCGCCATCAGCGCGGCCACGATCAGCGAGGTGTCGGTGTGCACCACGCCGTTCGAGCCGCCGAGCCAGGAGGCCGGCTCGGCGATGGTCTTGAAAGTCGAGGACACGGCCTGCAGCTGCAGCGCGATGTAGGGCAGCACGCCGACGGTGGCGAACAAGGTCGCCGCCACGCCGACCGCGCGGCTCTTGCCGTAGCGCGAGGCGAGGAAGTCGGCGATCGACGTCACGTTGTGCTGCTTGGCCAGCCGCACCATCTTGCGCAGCATCGGGTAGCCCAGCACGATCAGGAGTGCAGGCCCCGTGTAGATCAGAATGAAGTCGAAGCCTGCCGTCGAGGCGCGGCCGACCGCGCCGTAGAACGTCCACGACGTGCAGTAGATGGCCAGCGACAAGCCGTAGACGGCCGGCGCCACCGAGCTCGCCGACCAGGCACGGGCATGCCGGTCGCCGACATAGGCCACCGCGAACAACAGGCCGACATAGGCCAGCGACAAGGCGAGAACGGAGGGTTCCGCCAGCATCTTTCAGCGTTTCTCCCGCCGGCATTGAACCCGTTCGGCGGGGCCGCTACAAGCGCGCCGATCCCATTCCAACCCGTTCGAGCCGGAGCTGCCCATGGCCGCGTACCAGTACATCTACGTCATGAAGGGCCTGAACAAGACCTATCCTGGCGGCAAGCAGGTCCTGAAGGACATCTGGCTGTCGTTTTTCCCGGGCGCAAAAATCGGCGTGCTGGGCCTGAACGGCGCCGGCAAGTCGACCTTGCTGCGGGTCATGGCCGGCCGCGACGACAATTTCACCGGCGAGGCCTGGGCGGCCGAGGGCGCCAAGGTCGGCATGCTCGAGCAGGAGCCCCAGCTCGATCCCAAGAAGGACGTTTTAGGCAACGTCATGGACGGCGCCGGCGAGATGGCGACGATGCTGGCGCGCTTCGAGGAGGTGTCGAACGCCTTCTCCGATCCCGACGCCGACATGGACAAGCTTTTAGCCGAGCAGGCCGAGCTGCAGGAGAAGATCGACGCCGGCAACGGCTGGGACCTGCAGCGCACCGTCGAGATCGCCATGGATGCGCTGCGCTGCCCCGCGCCCGACGCCGACGTCGAGAAGCTGTCGGGCGGCGAGCGCCGCCGCGTGGCCCTCTGCCGCCTGCTGTTGTCGAAACCCGACATGCTGCTGCTCGACGAGCCGACCAACCATCTCGATGCCGAGTCCGTCGCCTGGCTGGAGCGCCATCTCGGCGAGTTTCCCGGCACCGTCGTGGCCGTCACCCATGACCGCTACTTCCTCGACAATGTCGCCGGCTGGATCCTCGAGCTCGACCGTGGCCAGGGCATCCCCTGGGAGGGCAACTACACCTCGTGGCTGAAGCAGAAGGATCAGCGGCTGGCGCAGGAGGAAAAGGCGGCCGACACCCGCCGGCGCACCCTGCAGCGCGAGCTCGAATGGATGGGCCAGAGCCCGCAGGCGCGCCGCTCCAAGAGCAAGGCACGCATCGCGGCCTACAACCAGATGGTCGAGGAGGAGCAGAAGGCGACGCTCGATACGGCGCAGATCGTCATTCCGGCCGGGCCGCGGCTCGGCGACCATGTCATCACGGCCGAGGGTATTTCCAAGGGATTCGCCGATCGGCTGCTGATCGACAACCTCTCCTTCAATCTGCCGCCCGGCGGCATCGTCGGCGTGATCGGGCCCAACGGTGCCGGCAAGACGACGCTGTTCAAGATGATCACCGGCCAGGAGACGCCCGACTCGGGCTCGTTCTCGGTCGGACCGACGGTCAAGCTCGGCTATGTCGACCAGACGCGCGAAACGCTCGATCCCAACAAGACGGTGTGGCAGGAGCTGTCGGACGGGCTCGACCTCATCAAGCTCGGCAACCGCGAGGTGCCGAGCCGGGCCTACTGCGCCTCGTTCAACTTCCGCGGCGCCGACCAGCAGAAGAAGGTCGGCCAGCTCTCGGGCGGCGAGCGCAACCGGGTCAATCTCGCCAAGATGCTGAAGAGCGGCGCCAACGTGCTGCTGCTCGACGAGCCGACCAACGACCTCGACGTCGACACCTTGCGCGCGCTCGAGGAAGCGCTGATCGATTTCGCCGGCTGCGCCGTGATCATCAGCCACGATCGCTGGTTCCTCGACCGCATCGCCACGCATATGCTGGCCTTCGAGGGGGACAGTCATGTCGAATGGTTCGAGGGCAACTACCAGGACTACGAGGCCGACCGCCACCGCCGACTGGGCGCCGAAGCCGACCAACCGCACCGCATCAAGTACAAGCCGCTGGTGCGCCACTAGCCCACGCCCCGATTCGCTAAAAGCGCGTCATCGCTGGGAGCGCGCCACTCTAGTGGCGCATCATGCGGTACCGAACCACCGAGGAAGAGCGCCACTGGAGTGGCGCGCTCCCAGCCATGAGATGATTGACCCGATCGGGATGCGCTCTAGCCGAGCCGGCAGCGGCAATGGATGACGGGATCAGCCTCGCCCATTTCGTGCGAGGCGTGATCCTCCTGGGCGGCACTGTCGTGCTCCAGGCGCTCTCGCAGAGCGGGCTCGCGCGTGTCAGCACGGCGCTCCCCATGCGCCACGTGTCGCATCGCTCGCCGCTGTGGCTGGCTTACGTCGTAGCCTGCGTGCTGGTGCTGATGCTGGGGCACATCCTGCAGGTCCTGCTGTGGGCCGTGGTGTACTTCCACATGGGCGAGCTGGGCTCGTTCGCCAATTGCATCTACTTTTCGCTGGCCAGCTTCACCACGGTGGGAGCGTCCGAGCTGGTCCTGAGCCCTGCGCATCGCATCGCGGGCGCGCTCGAGGCCGCGGCGGGGATGCTGATGTTCGGCTGGTCGACCGCGCTTCTGGTGCAGGTGGTGCAGAGATCCGAGGGACGCTAGCAGTCAGGTGGGGAAGTCATGCGCGGGATGAAATGGTACGACGAGATGCGGCACGACCCGGTCGGCATCCGGTTCGCGTTCAACGTCGCGCTGGCCACCATCATCGTGTGGTACGTCATGGATCACTTGGCCAATACCGATCCGATCTGGGCCATCGCCTCGATGGTTGCCGCATCCGACCCGCAGGTCACTCAGGCCACGCGCATGTTCCGCAGCCGCATGATCAACGTGGGAGTGGGCTGCATCGTCGGGCTCTTGTTCCTGGTGGCCGGCGGGCCCGCCGAATGGAAACTGCCGATCGCGCTCGCCGTGACCGTGCTGTTGTCCTCCTACGTCATCCACATCCAGACCATGTGGCGCCAGGCGCCCATCACGGCCGCCCTGGTGCTCTCCTCCGGCATCAGCGCACATTCCGATCTCGGCGGCATCGAGCACGGCCTGCACAAGGTGGGCGAGGTGCTGTTCGGCTGCCTGGTGGGGCTGCTGGTCAGCTGGTCGATGGCCAAGCTCTGGCCGCTGCGTCAACCTGCCGACCTGCGCGGACCTTAGATCAAGCGGAGCGCGGACCTCCGGTCCTGTCATCCCGAGCGAAGCGAGGGATCTTTCCCATGGCCTTCAGGATCTCTCGCTGCGCTCGGGATGACAGCAAGCGGCGCCACTGGAGTGGTGCGCTCCCGGCACTCAAATCCGCTGGTCCATCTCCAGCGCGGGCTCCGGCACGTCGACGCAGCCGATGATGCGCGCCGGCACGCCAGCCGCTGTGCAGCCTGCGGGCACCGGTTCGAGCACGACGCTGCCGGCCGCGATCTTCGCGCAGGCGCCGATCTCGATGTTGCCCAAGACCTTGGCGCCGGCGCCCAGCAGCACGCCGCGCCGCACCTTGGGATGGCGATCGCCGCGCTCCTTGCCGGTGCCGCCCAAGGTCACGCCGTGCAGCATCGACACGCCGTCGTCGACGGTCGCGGTCTCGCCGATCACCACGCCGGTCCCGTGGTCGATGAAGATGCCCTTGCCGATCACCGCGCCGGGATGGATGTCGACGCCGAACAAGGCGCTGCCGCGGCTCTGCAGATAGTGCGCCAGCGCCTGGCGGCCCTGCTTCCACAGCCAGTGCGCGACGCGGTGCGTCTGCAGGGCGTGGTAGCCCTTGAACCAGAGCAGCGGGTCGAGATGCGAGGTGCAGGCCGGATCGCGCTCGGTGACCGCCACGATGTCGGCGCGAGCCGCTAACCCGATGGCGGGATCGGAGGCGAAGGCCTCGTCGAAGATCTGGCGGATCAGGGCGGCGGGCACTTCCGTCGTTCCAGCCAGGCGCGCGAGATGGTAGCTGAGGGCGCCTTCGAACTTCGGCTGGCTGAGGACGGTAGCGTGCAAGGTGCCGGCGAGAACCGGCTCTGCGGCGGCCGCGGCCCGGGCGGCGTCGCGAATCCGCGTCCACACCGGATCGACCGTCCGGGGCTCGGCTGCTTCCTTGACCAGTGCGCTATCCATGGCGCTCTCCTTCGGCTCGATCGGGTTCCCTGATGCCCAAGCGGGCCGACAGTCACGCCTCCCGAGCGGAATGTACGTCGACCTTGTTACAAGCGCAATTCGCGAGGAAACGCGGCCGCCTCTGGACAGCCTACCTCGCCGCCGCCGCTGCGGTCGCGCGCGCCTGCAGTTCGTTGGTCAGTGCGTTGACGTCGCCGCCATGGCTTTGGACGTAGGACGTGAAATCCGCCCGCCGGGTCTGGATCATGCTGACGCCCTCGACCTTGATATCGCTGATGCGCAAGCCGTTGGGCGTGTTCTTGACCTCCCATTCGAGCTTGATCGGCTGCCCGCCGCCGCTCTGGTTGATGGTGCTCTCGACGTAGTATTTGCCGCCACGCGTGGTGACCCTGCCGACCTGCAGCGACTGGCCGGCATACTGGCCGAAGCGGTCGCTGTAGGCGCGCGCCTCCGCCGATTCAGCGGCCTTCAGGAACTGCGCCTGCTGCTGCGGCGTTATCCGGCTCCAGTATTGGCCGAGAGCAAACTGCCCCATGCCCGGCAGGTCGAACTTGGTCTCGAGCACGCGCTCCATCACCGCCGCCCGCTCGGGGCCGGGTGGCGTGCGCTTCATCGCCTCGATCACTTCCGTCGCCGTGCTCGAGATCAGCTCGGCGGCCGGTTCGGCCGCCCGCGCCGGCATGGTCACGGCGGGCATGGTTGCCGCTGCGGCAGCGGCCGCGACGGTGAGAACGAAACGACGAGAGACAGTCTGCGGCACGGCGCGCTCCGTGGATGGGACGTCAAACCAACGACGTAGGGAGGGGATTGTTACCTGACGAGCGCCAGGTTGTCGCGACGTTCCAGCTCGGCCTTGGTGTCGACTTTCTCGCGCTTCTGGCGGATCAGCTCGGCGCGGTGCTGGGTATAGGCCGATTTCAGCGCCGCATAGTAGTCGACGCTGTTCTTCTCCAGGTCGTCGAGGGCAAACAGGGTGCGCGAACGGTAGTCGATCACGTTCAACGCGAAACGCGGCGTGGTGTACCACCAGCTCCAGTTGAAGGCGATCGGCAGGATGTTGAACGGATCGACGGCGTAGTCGATCATCAGCCCGGTGGCGTCACGGATGTTGGACGGGCCGATCAGCGGCAGCACCATGTAGAAGCCGCCGTTTTCCGGCTCGACGTTCTTGGCGGCCCACATGCCGATGGTGATGCCGGCGTCCTCCTTGGTGCGCTTCATGCCCCACATGGCGGCGACATCGAACAATCCCGCAAGACCGATGGTCGAATTGACAAAGAAGCGCGCCATGGTGGTGGCGGCGCGCCCGGGGTCGCCCTGGAACACCTCGTTCACGGCCGTGACCGGCTCGCCCAGGTTGTCCAGCGCGTTGCGCACGCTCTTCTGGGCGCCTTCGGGCACCCAGTCGCGGTAGATCACCGCCGCCGGGCGGACGGCGATCATGTCGACCGTCCGATTGATGGCGAAGATGAAGCGGTTGGGAGTCTCGGCCGGATCCCAGGGCTCGGTGGCGCCGGTGTCGCTGGAAGCGCAACCCGCCAGGACCATGCCGGTCAGCGCCAAAGCAAGGCCCGAACGACGAGCGCGGGCCATCAAACTCTTGGGCACGCCTGCAGTCATCAACGCCAACCCCGCGTCCTTCAGCGGCCTCCGGAGCGGGGCCGAACCGCAAGAAGCGGCATGGTTGCCGCCGTTCACACTCACTTTCGCACAGGGCGGCTGTGGTTTGAAGTGCATAGCGGCAGGTCCCGCGATCAACCGCGCCCGCTGTGTCATCCCGAGCGCAGCTGCCTGTGTCATCCCGAGCGCCGAGGGATCCTTAAGGCAACACGAAGGATCCCTCAGCGCTCGGGATGACAGAAGCGTCGATCGCCATGGCTATTGCATCTATAAAGATATGCTTATATTCTTCACCCTATGGATCACCTGCTCACCCTCCTGCGGGCCGCCGCCGAGGACACCCGGCTGCGCATTCTCGCCCTGGCGGCACGGGAGGACCTCACGGTCAGCGACTACGTCCATGTGCTGGGCCAGAGCCAGCCCAGGGTCTCGCGCCATTTGAAGCTGCTGGTCGAGGGTGGCCTGCTGGAGCGCTTCCGCGAAGCCCAGTTCACCCGCTTCCGCCTGGTCACGTCAGGCGACGATGCCCAACTGGTGCGCGAGTTCGTGCGCCGGCTCGACCCCAAGCATCCGCGCATCGCCGCCGACCGCGCCCGCCTCGACGCGCTGCAGCAGCGCCGCCAGACCGCCGCGGTGCGCTTCTTTCGCGACAATGCCCAGCGCTGGGACGAGCTCCGGGCGTTGCACGTGGCCGACCGCGAGATCGAGCGCGCGCTCGTCCACCACCTGCCGTTCGGGGCTCGCCGGCTGCTCGACATCGGCACCGGCACCGGCCGCCTCCTGGAAGTGCTGGCACCCAAGGTCGAGCGCGCCGTGGGCGTCGACCAGTCGCGCGAGATGCTGGCGCTCGCCCGCGCCAACCTGGCGCGCGCCGGCCTCGACAACGTCGATATCCGCCAAGGCGACATGTACGCGCTGCCCTTCGAGGCCGACAGCTTCGACGTCGTCACCATCCATCACGTGCTGCACTACGCCGACGATCCGGCGGCGGCGCTCAGCGAGGCGGCGCGCGTGGTGCGGCCGGGCGGCGTCGTGCTGGTCGTCGACTTCTCGCCGCACGATCTCGTCGAGCTCAAGCGCGAGCATGCGCACGTCCATCTCGGCTTCGCCGACAACCAGGTGCAGGGCTGGCTGCGCAGTGCCGGGCTGAACCCGCTCGAGCCGCTGCACTTCCCCGGCCGCCGCCTGATGACCGGCATCTGGCGCGGCGAGCGCGAGCTGCCGGCCCGCACCGCCGCCCACTCCTCCATCCAACCGCACGGAGCTCTGCGATGAGTCCTGACACGCGTCCTTTGGCCGGACCGCTCAGCGTGGCGGCGCCCGACTTCCCCGCCCGCGCCCCGCAGCGTCTGCGGGTCTCGTTCGAGTTCTTCCCGCCCAAGACCGAGGCGATGGAGAAGGCGCTGTGGGAGGCCGTCGAGCGGCTGACGCCGGTGCAGCCGATCTTCTTCTCCGTGACCTATGGCGCCGGCGGCTCGACGCGGCAGCGCACGCACGAGACGGTGGTGCGGCTGAAGAAGGAGACCGGTATCGACCCGGCCGCGCACCTTACCTGCGTCGGCGCCACGCAGGGCGAGATCGACGAGGTGGCGCAAGCCTACTGGGATGCCGGCATCCGCCACATCGTGGCGCTGCGCGGCGATCCGCCGAGCGGCATGGGCGGCAAGTACAGCCCGCATCCCGGCGGCTACGCCAATGCCGCCGAGCTGGTGGCCGGCCTGAAGAAGGCCGGCGACTTCCAGATCAGCGTCGCGGCCTATCCCGAGAAGCATCCCGATTCGCCCGACGCCAAGGCCGACCTCGAGAACCTGAAGCGCAAGGTCGACGCCGGCGCCGACCGCTGCATCACCCAGTTCTTCTTCGAGGCCGACGACTACCTTCGCTTCCGCGACCGCGCCGACCTGTTCGGCATCAACGTGCCGATCGTGCCGGGCATCATGCCGGTCTCGAACTTCCAGGCCATCTCGCGCATCGCAGGACTCTGCGGCTCGAAGGTGCCGTCGTGGCTGGCGCACCTGTTCGACGGCCTCGACGACGATCTCGAGACGCGGCGCATGATTGCCGCGACCGTCGCCGGCGACCTCTGCCGCCGGCTGCAAAGCGAGGGCGTCGACCAGTTCCATTTCTATACGCTCAACCGGGCGGATCTCACCTTCGCGATCTGCCATCTTCTCGGCGTGCGTCCGCAAAGAGGTGAGCCATGACCCGCGCCGAGAAGGCCCGGCTGCTGCGCGACATCGGGGCCGACCGCATCCTGGTAAAGGACGGGCCATACGGCTCGATGATCCAGACCTACAGGCTCGACGAGGAAGGCTTTCGCGGCGGCCGCAGCTTCGCCCAGGACCAGAAGGGCAACAACGACCTCTTGAACCTGACGCGGCCCGACGTGGTGGGCGAGATCTGCAACGCCTACATCGCGGCCGGCGCCGACATCCTGGCCACCAACACCTTCAACGCCAACGCCATCAGCCAGAGCGACTACGGCATCCCTGAGATGGCGCGCGAGATCAACGTCGCGGCGGCGAAGCTGACGCGCGCCTGCGCCGACGCCGCCACCGAACGCGATCCCGGCAGGCCGCGCTTCGTGGTCGGCGCGCTCGGCCCGACCAACAAGACGCTCTCGGTGTCGCCCAACGTCAACGATCCGGGCTTCCGCGCCGTCACCTTCGACGAGGTGAAGGCCATCTATCGCGAGCAGATCGACGGGCTGCTGGACGGCGGCGTCGACTTCATCCTGATCGAGACGGTGTTCGACACGCTGAACGCCAAGGCGGCCCTGGTCGCCGCCGGCGAAGCCGCCGAGGCGCGCCGCGAGGAGCTGCCGGTCATGGTGTCGATGACGCTCACCGACCTCGCTGGCCGCAACCTTTCCGGCCAGACAGTCGAGGCGTTCTGGCATTCCGTGCGGCACGCCAAGCCGCTCACCATGGGGTTGAACTGCAGCTTCGGCGCCACCGAGCTGCATCCCTACGTCAATGCCCTGAACCCGCAGGTCGACGGGCTGGTCTGCGTCTATCCCAACGCCGGCCTGCCCAACGAGCTCGGCGCCTACGACGAGCCGCCCGAGATGACGGCGAAGCTGGTCAGGGGCTGGGCCGAGAACGGCTGGCTGAACGTCGTCGGCGGCTGCTGCGGCACGACGCCGGCGCATATCAAGGCGATCGCCGAGGCGGTCAACGGCCTGAAGCCGCGCCAATGGCATGCGCTGCCCCCGGCTCTGCGTCTCTCAGGAATGGAAGCAGCGAGTTTCTTTTGATGTCCGAGCAAACGAGTACCGCGTCGAGCAATAGCCAGGTCGCCACCTTCATCAACATCGGCGAGCGCACCAACGTCACCGGCTCGGCCCGCTTCAAGAAGCTGATCCTCGAGGGCGACTACACGTCGGCCATCGAAGTGGCGCGCCAGCAGGTCGAGAGCGGCGCGCAGGTCATCGACGTCAACATGGACGAGGGCCTCTTGGACGCCGAGAAGGCGATGGAGACCTTCCTGAAGCTGATCGCGTCGGAGCCCGATATCGCCCGCGTGCCGATCATGATCGACAGCTCCAAATGGAGCGTGATCGAGGCCGGGCTGAAGTGCGTCGCCGGCAAGCCGATCGTGAACTCGATCTCGATGAAGGAAGGCGTCGAGCCGTTCATCGAGCACGCCCGCAAGGTGCGCCGCTACGGTGCGGCAGTGGTCGTGATGGCGTTCGACGAAAAAGGCCAGGCCGACAGCAAACGGCGCAAGGTCGAGATCTGCCAGCGCGCCTACCACATCCTGGTGAACGAGGTCGGCTTCCCGGCCGAGGACATCATCTTCGATCCCAACATCTTCGCGGTCGCCACCGGCATCGAGGAGCACAACAACTACGGCGTCGACTTCATCGAGGCGACCCGCGAGATCAAGGCTCTGTGCCCGCATG
>JAFAKN010000363.1 GCA_019235415.1 Alphaproteobacteria bacterium | reverse complement strand
AGCGACACGATCAGCCGGAGGTTCCTGAAGGTGGCCAGCAGCCCGGGATCGGGCTTCCACGCCAGGGCCACCTCGATGTCGTCGGTGTTGCCGAGACGGCTGAGCGTGCGGAAGTCGATCGGCCCCAAGCCCGCCGTCAGGACCTTGTTCCAAAGCACGCCGTCGGTGTCGCGGCTGATATAAGCGATGGCCCCTGGCATCTACCCTCCCTCTTTCTTGGCTGGGGGCGCGCCACTCCAGTGGCGCGTCTTGTGTCGCGGTCAGCAAAGACCGCGCCACTGGAGTGGCGCGCCCCCAGCGATGACTCAAGTCGCCACGACATTCCTCTCGGCGCCGATGGCCTCCAGGTTGAACGCCGCGGCGATCAGCGCCTGCGTGTAAGGCGTCTGCGGCGCCTCGAACACCTGGCGTGCGGGGCCGCGCTCGACCACTTTGCCCTGGCGCAGCACGACGACCTCGTCGGCCAGCGCGCGCACGACCTTGAGGTCGTGGCTGATGAACAGGTAGGCGAGCCGGTGGCGCATCTGCAGGTCGCGCAACAGGTCGACGATCTGCGCCTGCACGCTCATGTCGAGCGCCGAGGTCGGCTCGTCGAGCACGATCAGGCGCGGCTTCAGCACCAGGGCGCGCGCGATGGCGATGCGCTGGCGCTGCCCGCCGGAGAATTCGTGCGGATAGCGCTCGCGCGCAGCGGTATCGAGGCCGACCTCGCCGAGCGCCTGGTCGATCATAAGGGTGCGCTCGGCCGCGGTGCCGATTTTGTGCACTTCCAGCCCCTCGCCGACGATCTCGCCGACCGACATGCGCGGGCTGAGCGAGCTGAACGGGTCCTGGAAGACGATCTGCATCTCCTTGCGCAGCGGACGTATGTCGCGCTGGGCGAGCGCCTGCAGGTCGTGGCCGTCGAAGCGGATGCCGCCCTGGCTGCGTTCCAGTCGCAGCAAAGCGAGGCCCAGCGTCGTCTTGCCGGAGCCCGACTCGCCCACCAGCCCGATCGTGTGGCCCTCGCGCAGCGCCAGGCTGACGCCGTCGACCGCCTTCACGTAGCCGACCGTACGGCGCAGCACGCCGCGCTTGATCGGAAAGTGCACTTTCAAATCGTCGAGACGCAGGATCTCCGGCGCCTCCGGGTCGCTCGGCGCCGGGCGCCCTTTGGGCTCGGCCGACAGAAGGTGCTGCGTGTAGACGTGCTGCGGCCGGTCGAACACGTCGGCGACGGGTCCCTGCTCGACGATCTCGCCCTGGGTCATGACGCAGACGCGATCGGCCATCTTGCGGACGATGCCGAGGTCGTGGGTGATGAACAGCAGCGCCATGCCGTAGCGCGCCTGCAGCGTCTTCAAGAGCTTCAGGATCTGCGCCTGGATGGTGACGTCGAGCGCCGTCGTGGGCTCGTCGGCGATCAGGAGGTCGGGCTCGTTGGCCAGCGCCATGGCGATCATGACGCGCTGGCGCTGACCGCCCGACAGCTGGTGCGGATAGGCGTCGAGCCGGCGCGCGGCGTCGGGGATGCCGACCTGCTCCAGCAGCTCGAGCGTGCGGCGGCGCGCGGCGTCTCGGGTCAGGCCCTTGTGCAGGAACAGCACCTCGTTGACCTGCCGCTCGATCGTGTGCAGCGGGTTGAGCGAGGTCATCGGCTCCTGGAAGATCATCGACACGCGATTGCCGCGCACGGCCAAAAGCTCGCGCGCCGGCGCGGCGACCAGCTCGCGGCCCCGGAACTTTATGCTGCCCGTCGGATGGCTTGCCATGGGGTACGGCAGGAGCTGCAGCACCGACAGCGCCGTGACCGACTTGCCGGAGCCCGATTCGCCGACCAGCGCCAGCGTCTCGCCGCGGCCGATGTCGAAGCTGACGCCACGCACCGCGCGCACGGCGCTCTCGCCGCGTCCGAAGGTCACGGCGAGGTCGCGCACCGCCAAGAGGACAGGCTCGCTCTTGCCCTCGCTCATGCGGGCACCTTGCGCGGATTGAACGCATCGCGCACCGCCTCGCCGATGAACACCAGCAGCGAGAGCATGATCGCTATCACGAAGAAGCCGGTAAACGAGAGCCACGGCGCAGTGAGATTGTTCTTGCCTTGCAGCAGCAGCTCGCCCAGCGAAGGCGCCCCCGGCGGCAGGCCGAAGCCCAGGAAGTCAAGCGCCGTCAAGGTCGTGACCGATCCCGCCAGGGTGAACGGCAGGTAGGTGAGGCTTGCGGTCATGGCGTTGGGCAGGATGTGCCGGAACATGATGCGCGCGTCCAGCATGCCCATGGCGCGAGCCGCCCTCACATAATCGAAATTGCGGCCACGCAGGAACTCCGCGCGCACCAATCCGACCAGGCCCATCCAGCCGAACAGCAGCATGATGCCCAGCAGCGACCAGAAGCCGGGCTGGATGAAGCTCGCCATGATGATCAGCAGATAGAGCACCGGCATGCTCGACCAGATCTCGAGAAAGCGCTGGAACGACAGATCGGTCCAGCCGCCGAAATAGCCCTGTACGGCGCCGGCCGTGATGCCGATGACCGAACCGAAGATGGTCAACAGGAGGCCGAACAGAACGGAGATGCGAAACCCGTAGATCAGCCGTGCAAGCACGTCGCGTGCCTGGTCGTCCGTGCCCAGGAGGTTGCGCCAGGTCGGCGGCGAGGGCGCGGGCCGTCCGAGGTCTGTGACCATGGTGTCGTAGTAGAACGGGACGGGCGGCCACAGCATCCAGCCCTTGGCGTCGATCAGCTTCACCACCTCCGGGTCCTTGTAGTCCGCCTCGGTGGCGAACTCGCCCCCGAAAGTGGTCTCGGGATAGTTCCTGAGAACCGGCGAATAGAGACCGCCATCGTAGTAAACCAGGATCGGCCGGTCGTTGGCGATGAATTCGGCGAACAATGTGGTGAAGAACATCAGGCCGAAGACGATGAGCGACCATCGGCCTCGCCGGTTGGCGATGAAATTGCGCCACCTGCGGCGCGTCATGGGCGACAGGCGCATCAGGCGCCCCGCGCCTCGAAGTCGATGCGGGGGTCGACCACCATGTATAGAAGATCGCCGATCAGCCCGACCACCAGCCCGAGCAGGCCGAGCGTCCACAGCGTCCCGAACATCACCGGATAGTCGCGACTGATCGCGGCCTCGAAGCCCAGCAACCCCATGCCGTCCAGCGAGAAGATCACCTCGATCAGCAGGGAGCCGGTGAACAGCACACCGACGAACGCCGCGGGAAAGCCCGCGATCACGATCAGCATGGCGTTGCGGAAAATGTGTCCGTAGAGGACGCGGCGTTCGGGCAGACCCTTGGCGCGGGCGGTCAGCACGTACTGCTTGCCGATCTCCTCGAGGAAGGAGTTCTTGGTCAGCATCGTCAGCGTCGCGAAGCCGCCGATCACCATCGCCGTGATGGGAAGGACCATGTGCCAGAGATAGTCGACGATCAGCGCCGGCCAGCTGAGCTGCCGCCAGTCTTCCGACACGATGCCGCGCAGGGGAAAGACCTTCCAGAAGCTGCCCCCCGTGAACAGCACGACCAGCAGCAAGGCGAACAGGAAACTGGGAATGGCGTTGCCGACGATCACGATCGACGAGCTCGTGACGTCGAAGCGCGAACCGTCGCGCACCGCCTTGGCAATGCCGAGCGGAATCGAGATCATGTAGACCAGGATCGTGGTCCACAGCCCCAGCGAGATCGAGACCGGCATCTTGGAGATCACCAGGTCGGCGACGCGGGCATTCTTGAAGAAGCTCTCGCCCAGGTCGAAGACCAGGTAGTCCTTCATCATCAACAGAAAGCGCTCCACCACCGGCTTGTCGAAGCCATATTGCTTGCGGATGCGCTCGATCAGCTCCGGCGGCAGACCGCGGGCGCCGCGTGAAAGGTTGCCGTTGCCCTGGTCCGATTGGCGCGCCTGCTGAGCACCGGCGTTGGCCTCGCCGCTGCCGGTGAAGCGGGAAGTCACGTCGCCTTTTCCCTGCAGCTGGGCGATCGCCTGCTCCACCGGGCCGCCTGGAGCCGCCTGGATGACGAAGAAGTTGATCACCATGATCCCGAGCAGAGTCGGGATCATGAGCAAGAGGCGTCGCAGGATATAGGCGCTCATGTCAGCCCGGCCCCGCAAGCGCCCTGTGGGCCAACGTCCCGCAGGCCACCCCTTCGCAGGATCGCGTCACTGCTTATAGCCGGAACCGCTCAAGGCTTTTTCCTTGTCCTTGTCGATCCACCAGTCGCTGATGCCACGCGGCTGGTATTTCGCGAGCTTCTCGGGGCGTCCGAACTTGTTCCAGTACGCGATCCAGAATTCCGTCGAGTAGTACTGCGGCACGACGAACTGGTGCCACAGCAGCACCCGGTCCAGCGCGCGGGTGCGCATGATCAGGCTCTTGCGGTCGGGGGCGGCGATCACCAGCTCGATCAGCTTGTCGATCGCCGGGTCGGCGATGCCGAGCGTATTGCGGCTGCCCTTGGTCTTGGCCGCCTCGGAGCCCCAATATTCGCGCTGCTCGTTGCCCGGCGACAGGGACTGCGCGAAGAGGTCGACCGTCATGTCGTAGTCGAAATCCTCCATGCGCTTCTGGTATTGCGCCGGATCGACCGTGCGCAGCCGCACGTCGACGCCGACCCTTTCGCACCACTGCTTGAAGGGCAGCGCGAAGCGCTCGAGGCGCGGCTCCCCCAGCAGCAATTCGAAGCTGAAGGGCTGGCCCGTCGCCTTGCTGGTCATCTTGCCGTTCTTCACCTCCCAGCCCGCTTCCTTCAACAAAGCGATCGCACGGCGAGCGCCCTCGCGGTTGTTGCCGCTGCCGTCGGTGACCGGCAGCTTGAATTCCTGGGTGAAAACCTCGTCGGGAATCTTGCCGCGCAAGGGCTCGAGGACTTCGAGCTCTTCGTTCGACGGCAGTCCTCTCGCCGCCAGCTCGGAATTGAAGAAGTAGCTGTTGATCCGGGTCAGCAGGCCGTAGGACAGCGTCTTGTTGAACCACTCGAAGTCGACGAGCTGGACGAACGCCTCGCGCACCCGCCGGTCTTTGAACAGGTCGCGGCGCAGGTTGAAGGCGAGGCACTGCATGGGCAGCGTGCTCTCGTGCTTGAGCGACGCGCGCTGGATGGCGCCCGACTTCACGGCGGGAATGTCGTAGCCGACCGCCCAATTGCGCGACGTGTACTCCTCGCGATAGTCGTACTCGCCCGCCTTGAAGGCCTCGAAGGCCACGGTCTCGTCGCGGTAGTAGTCGTAGCGGATCGTATCGAAGTTGTTGCGCCCGCGATTGAGCCAGAGGTCGCGCCCCCAATGGTCGTCTACCCGCTTCAGGGTGACGGAGCGGCCGGCTTCGAAGCCATCGATCCTGTAGGCGCCGCTGCCCAACGGGATCTCGAGCGAGGTCTTCTCGAAGTCACGGCTCGCCCACCAATGCTTGGGCAGAACCGGGAGCTCGCCGATAATCGCCGGCAGCTCGTTGTTGGTGCCGTCGCGGAACGCGAATTTCACCCCTCGATCGTCGAGGCGTTCGGCCTTCACCACGTCCTGCCAATACGCGGCATATTGCGGCGCGCCCTTGGCTTTCAGCGTCTCGAAGGAAAACACCACGTCGTCGGCCGTGATCGGCTTGCCGTCGTGCCAGCGCGCGGCCGGCCGCAGCTTGAAGATTGCCCAGGAACGGTCATGAGGGTACTCGATGCTTTCGGCGATCAGGCCGTACGAGGTCGCCGCCTCGTCGTTCGTCCTGGCCATCAGGGTTTCGTAGACGGCTCCTGCGCCAGTGGCCGGCGTACCCTTCAGGATAAAGGGATTGAGCGAATCGAACGTGCCGCGCCCGGCCAGGCGAATCGAGCCGCCCTTCGGCGCGTCGGGGTTGGCGTAATCCAGGTTCTTGGCGTCCGCGGGGTATTTCACGTCGCCGTGGGTGGCGAAGCCATGGCTGACGATCGTCGTCCCGCCCGCTTGCGCACGCGCGACGGCGGGCGCGCCGATCCATCCGGAGGACAAGAGGCCTGCCCCGCCCAGCAGGATGCCGCGCCGTTTGATCGCCATGTGCTGCGCTCCCAACTCGCCTTGTCTCGTCGTCTATAACGATGGGCTTGGGGCGTCAGTATGGCCGGAGGATTAACTTCGCGTCAGCCTTTGGCTAAGGGGTCAGACAGCCCCCTTCTTGAGGCCTTCACGCATCGTTGCATCCCGAATGCCTTCGATCAATTCCCTACGATGCTGACGGTCGGCATGTACCTTTGTTCGCAGCACCTGGGCGGCCGCTTCGCCAGAGCTGCGAATCGATTGCAGCTCCTCGGCCGATGCCACACCTGTTTGCGGGACGTTGACCAACAACGGGCGCTTGCGCTCGCTCATCGTATCACCTGCAAGTCGCGCGCTGACGCGACAACCGGAAGAACAAGACCGGAGGCCACGTCGGCCAGCGCTTCAACGACATCCTCGTCAAAACGAAAGTACCTCACAGGTACATTGCTGTCGACCGTTACAACGGCCACGGGACGGCCCCGCCCAACCGGAAATATGGGAATCGCAAGGCACCATTCCAAGTCCGCCCTGACCAGAGCTCTCCGATAGCGGTTGGCAACCCCTTCTAGTCCGATATTACCCTGCAGCGGTGCCGCCTCAAGCACGGGCGCACCATACTGCACGCAACGTCCGACCACGGTGGCATCCTCCGGAAGCAACAGCTGATCATCTGTATCCACAGGCAGAATTCCACAGCCATACTGGACACGCCACGACGCAACTGCGCCGGGATCGCGCAAAGCGACGAGCACCCGCGTCCGCGCTTCCGTCGGAGCGGGCGACAGCCTCAAGTCAATCTGATCACGGACTTTTTCGCACGCTTCTTCGAAGCGGTTGGGCAAGATCACCAGACGCTGCGAAATGTCCGCCTCCGCGGCCCGTGCAGCATCCTCCACGGCGATCCTAGCCCGGTCGCGCGTCATGTCGAAGTCGATGACGCCGATATTCGTCTCCAAGTGCACGTCGACCAATCGAGGTGCTGCCCGTGTCTCCAGGTGCCGCCGGCCGAACATGGCGGCCAAGAGCACGGAAGTCAGCATGCGATAAGGAGTGACATCGACGTCGCCGGTGACCGCACGACCATCGTCGATCGAGATCGCGATGGTGACCGCATCCGGATCGAGAGCTCGTTCCTCGTCGAATGTCCAAGCGGGGAGATTGCTTACGATGCCGCCATCGACATACTTCCGCCCGTCGATGATGCGATGGCCGCACGCTATCGGAAGCGCCGCCGACGCCGCGACGGCTTCGGACACCCGAATGTTCGGTGTCTCGCTACTGGAAAACAATTTCAGTCGGCGAGCGGCAAGGTCCGTCGCGACGACCCGAAGCGGACGTCCTACGGCGTCCAAATGCCGAAACAAGACTGGTTCCCCGTCGGGCAGACCCAGCTTCCGGGAAAGGGCAAGCTCAAGTTTGGCCACCAGGACGTTAAGCGTCGCCAGACCGCGGCAGGCATACGCGCCAGCTGCCATGGTCAGACAGACCCCCATGACGATGAACAGCAGCACTGTCCATGCGATGCCGGTCTCCAGCCAAACCCCGATCGCTGCCGACAATCCCGCACAAGGCAACAACGCAAGGATGCCGGCGACCAACGGATCGCTCGTCGCCCAGCTGGCGACAGCAAGCCGGGTCCAGTTGGAACCGAAAAAGTCCGTTGCGGATTCCAGTCCAATGGCCTCCAAGGCTGGGCTACTTCCATCGGCGGAAATCAGCTCGGAGGACGTGTAACCGGCTGCAACCAGAGAGGCTACGATGGCGCCGGCGGACGTGCCGGCAACGCCCGCGATCTGGAAGTCTTGCGTTTCGAGTGCGCGCAGCGCCCCAACGTGCACAACACCCTTCGCTCCGCCTCCTTCAAAAGCGAGAAAGATGCGCATTGCGCGTGAGACGTCAGGTTGCATCTGCCCGAAGAATAGGCCGCCAAAGTCGTGCCGTCACTCGTTCTCGTGCTTGATTTCGGCCGATGCCCGGCGCGCCGAGTACGGCGCGACGGTCTGTGTTGTTAACTGTTCTCCCCTGTCCTCTCGGCAAGAAACTAAGGACAGGCAGCGAAATTGTCACCCGACGCAAAATTGACATCGCGCCCGGCCCAACGCAGGGTCGCGCCATGGCCGACACGACCCATTTCGCGCCCGAGCACGACGCGCCGCTCGAGTACATGCGCCGCACGCGCGAGTACTACCTGGCGCTGGGCTACGACAATCCCTACCGCTGGGCGCACTACGTCGACGCCCCGTTCCAGCCGCTAAAGAAGCCGCTGAAGGACTCAACGCTGGCGCTGATCACGACGGCGGCGCCCTATCAACCGGACAAGGGCGACCAGGGTCCTGGCGCCGCCTATAACGCGGCCGCCAAGTTCTACACCGTCTATTCTGGCGACAGCGCGATCGACCACGACACGCGCATCAGCCACATCGGCTACGACCGCAAGCACGCCACCGCGACCGACAGCAACACCTGGTTCCCGCTGCCATTGTTGCGCGAGCTCGCGGCCCAGGGCCGCTTCACGCTCGCCAAGCGCTTCCATGGCGCGCCGACCAATCGCAGCCAGCGCGTCACGATCGAGACGGATGCGCCGGAGATCCTGGCGCGCTGCCGACAGGACCAAGCGGATGCCGCCCTCCTGGTGCCGACTTGACCCGTCTGCCACCAGACCGTGAGTCTGGTCGCCCGGCATCTGGAACGCAAAGGCATCCCCACGGTGATCATGGGGGCGGCCAAGGACATCGTCGAATGGGCGGGCGTCCCGCGCTTCCTGTTCAGCGACTTCCCGCTTGGCAACTCCGCCGGCAAGCCGCACGAGCCCGACACCCAGCGCTTCACGCTCGACCTGGCGCTAAAAGTGCTGGAAAGCGCGCCGGGTCCGCGCACCACGGTGCAGTCGCCGTTGCGCTGGAACGAGGACGGCGACTGGAAGCTCGACTACAACAACCTCGCGCGCCTGCCGCCCGAGGAGGTCGCCAAGCGCCGCGCCGAGTTCGACAAGGTGAAGCAGGTCGCCCGCGGCCAGCGCGAGAAGGCAGGCGTGGCGTAGCTATAGTGTACTACGTCCATTCCCGTCGCCCCGAGCGTAGCGTAGCGAAGTCGAGGGGCCTTCTCTCAACAAGCAAAGCCGGTCGGATTGACGCAAGGTCTCTCCGCTCCGCGCTTCGCGCTTCGGTCGAGACGACGGAACGATGAGCAAACCCTTCACCGGCGTAAAAATCCTCGATTTCACGCGCGTGCTTGCAGGCCCCTACGGCTCCTATCAGCTGGCGCTGCTCGGCGCCGACGTCATCAAGGTCGAATCGCGCGAAGGCGACGACATGCGTTACGGCAACCGCGCCAACGACTGGGAGAAGCGCGGGCTCGCCGCGCCCTGGGTGTCAGTCAATTCAGGCAAGCGCTCGATCACGCTCGACCTCAAGCAGCCCAAGGCGATCGAAGTGGTCAAGCGCCTCGTCCCCACGGTCGACGTCGTGATGGAAAATTTTAGGCCGGGCGTGATGGACAAGCTCGGCATCGGCTACAAGACGCTGCGCGCGATCAATCCCAAGCTGATCTACTGCGCCGTGTCGGGTTTCGGTCAGGTCGGACCGGATCGCGCCACCGCGGCGTTCGACGGCATGATCCAGGCGATGTCCGGTCTGATGTCGATCACCGGCTTCCCCGAGAACGGCCCGACGCGTGTGGGCTTCGCCGGCGCCGACGTGATGTCGGGCGCCACGGCCGCGCTCGGCGTTGCCTCGGCGCTGTACCAGCGCACCCACACCGGCCAGGGCCAGCTGGTCGACGTGGCCATGATCGACGCCGTGATGGGCTATCTCGCCCAGCAGTTCACCGAGCACCTGATGACCGGCCGCGTGCACGAGCAGGGCCAGAACCTGTCGGTGACCCGCAAGCCGACCGGCAACCTGTTCAAGACCAAGGACGGCTGGATGGTCCTGGCCGTGATGACCGAGCCGCAGTTCCAGCGCCTGATGAAGGTGCTGGGCCTCGAAGCGCACCTCGCCGACCCGCGCTTCGCGGACTGGCCGACGCGCATCGCCAACAACAAGGCGCTGCACGAAATCATCGAGAAGGCGATGACCCAGGAGACCTCGGCCACCTGGGCCGAACGCTTCGCCAAGGCCGACGTGCCGGCCGGCCGCGTGCTCAGCATCCCCGAGACGGTCAAGCTCGATCATTTCTCGCGCCGCCAGATCCTGCAGACGGTCGAAACCGAGCACGGCCCGATCAAGGTCGTGGGCTCGGGCTTCCGTCTCGAGCACGGCGGCGGCTCGATCGATCGCCCGCCGGCCAAGCTCGGCGAGCACACCGACGAGGTGCTGCGCGAGGCAGGCTATGGCGACGCCGAAATCGCCGACATGCGCAAGCAGGCCGTGGTTTAGCTTCCTCCCCACGCTTCGCGTGGGGAGGTGTCGCGGTCTTACCGCGACGGAGGGGTCATCGATCATGAAGCCATGACCCCTCCGTCCGCTGCGCGGACACTTTCTCCAGCGAAGCTGGGGAGGAAGGTTTTACACTCGCTCGAATCCCGCTACACTGGCGCCTGTCCAAGGGGGGTCCCGACAGGGGGCTGAGATACCGACGGCCTGGAAGCAGGCAGCGCGGTGACCCTTTGAACCTGATCCGGGTCATGCCGGCGAAGGGACTGGATGCCTCCTTTGCACGCACACCGGGTCTCCGTTTGTCTCGTTAGCCACGGGAGATCCCAGCCATGGACAACATCGTCGCCCTGCCGCAAGTGACCACCGGTCCGCTGCCGGCCTCGCGCAAGGTCTACGTCACGCCCAACACCGCCCCCGACCTCAGCGTACCCCTGCGCGAGATCGAGCTTTCCGACAACAACGAGCCGCCGGTGCGCGTCTACGATACGACCGGCCCATACACCGACCCGAGCGTGCCGATCGACGTCCGCAAAGGCCTGGCCCGCACGCGGCGCGCCTGGGTGCTGGAGCGCGGCGGCGTCGAGGAGTACGAGGGCCGCACGATCAAGCCGATCGACAACGGCAACGTGAAGCTGGATGCGCTCCGGCCGTTCCCCAACACGCCGCGGCCGCTGCGCGGGCTGGACGGCAAGCCGATCACCCAGTTCGAATGGGCGCGCGCCGGCGTCATCACCAAGGAGATGATCTACGTCGCCGAACGCGAGAACCTCGGCCGCAAGTTCGCGCTCGACATCGCCCGCGAGCGCCTCGCCGACGGCGAGAGTTTTGGCGCCGCATTGCCTGACTTCATCACGCCGGAATTCGTGCGCCAGGAGGTGGCGCTGGGTCGCGCCATCATCCCGGCCAACATCAACCACACCGAGCTCGAGCCGGTGATCATCGGCCGCAATTTCCTGGTGAAGATCAATGCCAACATCGGCAACTCGGCGGTCTCCTCCTCGATGGAGGAGGAGGTCGACAAGATGGTGTGGGCGATCCGCTGGGGCGCCGACACGGTCATGGACCTCTCGACCGGTCGCAACATCCACGACACGCGCGAATGGATCGTGCGCAACGCGCCGGTGCCGATCGGCACGGTGCCGATCTACCAGGCGCTGGAGAAGGTCGGCGGCGATCCGACCAAGCTCTCCTGGGAGGTCTATCGCGACACCCTGATCGAGCAGTGCGAGCAGGGCGTCGACTATTTCACCATCCATGCCGGCGTGCGGCTGGCCCACGTGCCGCTGACCGCGAGCCGCGTCACCGGCATCGTGAGCCGCGGCGGCTCGATGATGGCGCAATGGTGCCTCACCGAGCATCGCGAGAGCTTCCTCTACGAGCACTTCGGCGACATCTGCGACATCATGCGCAAGTACGATGTCTCGTTCTCGCTGGGCGACGGCCTGCGTCCCGGCTGCAACGCCGACGCCAACGATGCGGCGCAATTCGCCGAGCTCGAGACGCTGGGCGAGCTCACCAAGGTCGCCTGGGACAAGGGCTGCCAGGTCATGATCGAGGGGCCGGGCCATGTGCCCATGCACAAGATCAAGGCCAACATGGACAAGCAGCTGCGCGAATGCGGCGAGGCGCCGTTCTACACGCTGGGACCGCTCGTCACCGACATCGCGCCAGGCTATGACCACATCACCTCGGGCATCGGGGCTGCGATGATCGGCTGGTTCGGCACGGCGATGCTCTGCTACGTCACGCCCAAGGAGCATCTCGGCCTGCCCGACCGCGACGACGTCAAGGTCGGCGTGATCACCTACAAGATCGCCGCTCACGCCGCCGACCTCGCCAAGGGCCATCCCGCGGCGCGGCTGCGCGACGATGCGCTCAGCAAGGCGCGCTTCGAGTTCCGCTGGAAGGACCAGTTCAACCTGTCGCTCGATCCGGCGACGGCGGAGAAGTTCCACGACGAGACGCTGCCCAAGGACGCACACAAGACGGCGCACTTCTGCTCGATGTGCGGGCCGAAGTTCTGCTCCATGCGCATCACCCAGGACATCCGCGACTACGCCAAGAAGGGCATGGAGGAGATGAGCGCCAAGTTCAAAGCCGGCGGCAATGCGCTCTATGTCCCCGACAAGGCCGCGGACTGAGGTCGGCATGATCGAGGGGCGCGGCTCGGGCGCGCCCCTCGGACTGGCTCGTTCGAGAACGAGAGAATGCGAGAAATGCCCGGCGAGTGCGTCCGCCGGGCATGCGCGGCCGATTTTTCGTGCCGCGGATGGAGTGACCTACTGTATCTAGTACTCAATTGGCAGAGTTACCACAAGCAGCGGTATGTCTCGTCGTAGAGACCCGTCATTGGTGCTTGGTTATTCGCCTGCTGGCCCCATTGAATAAACAACGCGCAAAATAGCTTTGCTTAAGCTGGCTCTTCGTGTTACTTCGTTAGGAACAATATAGGAACATGAGCATGGATGCCTCGAGTAGGCGCCCCGGTTCGGGCAGCGCTCGCCTTCGGACGGCGTTCGCGGCGTCTCGCGCTTCCGCTCGGCACGAGCGCTGCTCGGCCACGCCGCGAGCACAATCGTTAGCCATCTGTCCGCGAATGCACCAACGCCTCCCTATCCGAACACCAACACCGCCCGGACGGCCGGAACGGGTGCGACTCCTTGCGCAGTGCGGATCGCTGGGGGAGACTCCCGACGCATCGTCCGTATGGGAGACAGGCGTCTTGGGGGCGATCTGGGCATGAAAAGGCTGCGAACCCTATTGGGCATCGGACTGGGGCTCGCGGTCGTCGCGGGAGCGGGCTGGTATGTATCGCATACCGGAAGTGCGCCGCCGGCGCGCGCCGCGTCGAGCCGGTTCGGCGCCGGCTTGGCCGTGCCCGTCGGCTTGGCCACTGCCCAAAAAGGCAACATCCCCATCATTGTGCGGGCATTGGGCACGGTGACGCCGCTCAACACGGTGAACGTCAAGACGCAGATCACCGGCCAGCTGATCAAGGTCGAGTTCAAGGAAGGCCAGATGGTCAAGCAGGGCGACCTTTTGGCCGTGGTCGACCCCCGCCCCTACGACGTGGCGCTGCAGCAGGCGATCGGCCAGCAGCAGAAGGACGAGGCGCTGCTCAAGAACGCCCAGACCGACCTCGAGCGCTACAAGAAGCTGGTCGCCCAGGACTCGATTGCCCGCCAGCAGCTCGACACGCAGGCCTCTCTGGTTCGCCAGTACGAGGCGGCCCTGGTGATCGACCAGGCTCAGGTCGACAACGCCAAGCTGAACGTCACCTACACCCGCATCGTGGCGCCGCTCACCGGCCGCATCGGCCTGCGCACCGTCGACCCGGGCAACTACGTCACCATGGCCGACGCCACCTCGATCTGCACCATTACGCAGATCCAGCCGATCTCGGTGCTGTTCACCATTCCCGAGGACACGCTGCCGCAGGTGCGCCAGCGCATGAAGACCGGGGCCACGCTCGAGGTGCGCGTGCTGGACCGGGCGCAGAAGACCGAGCTCTCGGTCGGGCGCCTCGACACCCACGACAACGCCATCGACATCACCACCGGCACCGTGAAGCTGCGCGCCGTCTTCGACAACACCGACGAGAACCTGTTCCCCAACCAGTTCGTCAACGTGCGGCTCCTGGTCGACACGGTGACCGACGCGGTGGTCGTTCCCGTCGCCGCGATCCAGCGCGGCCCGCTCGGCACGTTCGTCTACCTCGCCAAGGCCGACGACACGGTGACGATCCGCGTCGTCGAGCTCGGTGTCAGCGACGGCGAAAAGCAGCAGATCCTGAGCGGCCTGCAGGTCGGCGACCAGGTGGTAATCGACGGCCTCGATCGCCTGCGCGAGGGCGCCAAGATCCGCCGGCCCGGCGAGCGCAATGCATCGGGCCCGCCGCTCGCGGCCGCGCCGCTGGACAAGCCCGCCAATACGGCGCCTGGCCAGCGGCCCGCCGCCCAGGGAACGGGACAGGGATCCGGGCAGGCGCAAGGCGATCGGCCGTCGCGTCGCCGGCAGGCCAACAGCGCCGGTGACGCCGGCCGCCCGGCACCCAGCAGCGAATAGGACCCGCCGCGACATGAACCCGTCGCGGATCTTCATCGAGCGGCCGGTCGGCACCTCGCTGCTGATGGTGGCGATCATGCTGGTCGGCCTGATCGCCTACAAATTCCTGCCGCTGTCGGCATTGCCGCAGGTAGATTACCCGACGATCCGCGTGCTCACGCTTTACCCCGGCGCCGGACCGGAGGTCATGACCTCGTCGGTCACGGCGCCGCTCGAGCGTCAATTCGGCCAGATGCCGGGGCTCAACCAAATGACGTCGACCAGCTCGGCCGGCGCCTCCTCCATCACCCTGCAGTTCGACCTCACGCTCAGCATCGACATCGCCGAGCAACAGGTGCAGGCGGCGATCAATGCGGCGGGCAACCTCCTGCCAGCCGACCTCCCCGCGCCGCCCATCTACGCCAAGGTCAATCCCGCCGATGCGCCGATCCTGAGCCTCGCGGTCACGTCGCGAACTGATGCGCTGACCAAGGTCTACGACATGGTCGATACCAGGCTGGCGCAGAAGATCGCCCAGCTGCCCGGCGTCGGGCTCGTCAGCCTCGAGGGCGGCCAGAAGCCCGGCGTGCGCATCCGCGCCAATCCAACCGCACTCGCCGCCTACGGGCTCAACGTCGACGATTT
>JAFAKN010000214.1 GCA_019235415.1 Alphaproteobacteria bacterium | reverse complement strand
TGCTCATGGGCGACGGCGAGATCAACGAAGGTTCGGTGTGGGAGGCCGCGGCCTGCGCCGACAAGCATCGCCTGTCCCACCTGACGGCGATCATCGACTACAATAAGATCCAGTCTGCCGGAAGCGTGTTCGAAATCCAGAATATGGAGCCGCTCGCCGACAAGTGGCGCAGCTTTGGCTTCCAGGTGCTCGAGTGCAATGGCCACAACATCGGAGAGCTCAAGCGGACCTTCCAGGAGGCCGCGGCGGCTCCTGGGGATAGGCCACGGGCGATCATCTGCCATACGGTCAAGGGCAAGGGGATACCGGTGGCGGAAGGCAATGCCGACTGGCACCACAAGTCGACTTTGTCGGAAAGCGATCTGCGCGCGATCCGCGGCGCCTTGGGGACCTGATCATGCGCAAGCGAAGCCTCGACATGGTGCACGCCCTAGCCAAGCGCGACGAGCGCGTCGTGTTCATCGGCTCCGACCTCTCGCCCAACCTGCTGGGCGAGATGAAGAAGGAGTTCCCGTCGCGCTACTACATGGAGGGCATCGCCGAAGCCAACGTCATCGGCATGGCGGCCGGCATGGCGATGGAGGGGTTCATCCCCTACGTCAACACCATCGCGACCTTCATCACGCGGCGCTGCTACGAGCAGGTGGCCGTCGACCTTTGCCTGCACGATCTGCCCGTGCGCCTGATCGGCAATGGCGGCGGCTACGTCTATGCGCCGCTCGGCCCGACGCATCAGGCCATCGAGGATATCGCCATCATGCGGGCCCTGCCGCACATGACGGTGACGGCGGTGTGCGATGCTGACGAGATGACGCGTCTGATGGATGCCTCACTCGAATGGCCGCATCCGATCTACATTCGGCTGGCGAAGGGCGGCGATCCAGTCATCAGCAAGCCGGAGCGCGGTTTTGCCATCGGCAAGGCGATCGACATGATCGACGGATCGCCGGCCCAGTCGGACGTGCTGCTGATCTGCACCGGCGTCGCCACCACGGAAGCGCTGAAGGCTGCAAAGACGCTCTCGGCCGAAAGCATTCGCTGCCGGCTGCTTCATGTTCATACCGTCAAGCCGCTCGACACCGAAGCCATTTTGCAGGCGGCGAGCAACACTCGACTGATCGTCACCGTCGAGGAGCACAACGTCGTGGGCGGGCTCGGCAGCGCGGTGCTGGAAGCGCTGGCCGACGGGCTCACGGGCAGCTTGCCGCCCGTCAAGCGACTCGGCATTCCCGATCGCTTTTCCGATCGCTACGGCAGCCAGCAGGCCCTGATGGCGAGCCTGGGCTTCGACGCCAACGGCATCTCTGCGGCCGTGCGGGCCGCCTTAGCCGGGGCGAAGCAGTGAGCAATGTCCCGTCCTTCTGGCGCGACGAGGAGCGCGTTCTTGCTGACAAGTTCCTGCGCGACGGCTATGTCGTGATACCAGCCGAATCGCGGGCTGATCTCGATCGCATCCGCGACTTGCTGGCCGACGTCACGGCTGCTTACCTGAAGTTGCCGCGGCCGCAGGACAAGGGCGCCTTCCTCGATCACATCCACGAGAAGGTCGACGTGCGGCGGCTGAACGACCTGCGCCTGGCCGTCATTCGCGAGATGAACGAAGAGCCGTGGACCAGAGTGTCGTATTTCAACACGGCCCGTCGCGCGCTCGAGGTCCTCGTGGGCAATGAGCTTGCCATGCAGCTGCGCATCAATCTCAGCATCCAGCTTCCCGACGACGACAGCTCGCTTCTGCCGGTCCATGCCGACGTGTGGTCCGGCGACTCGCCCTACGAGGTCGTGTTGTGGGTGCCTTACGTACACGTCTACGGCACCAAGACCATGTACATCCTGCCGCGCGAGACGGACGGCGGCTACCAGGAGCGCATGGGCGAACTGAAGCTCAAGTCGGCCGAAGAGCTCTACCGCACCATCGAGCCGGACCTCACCTGGCTCGACATTCCGTACGGCCAGGTGCTGCTGTTCACGCAGAACGTCATGCATGGGAATGTGGTGAACCACGAGCCGGAAACGCGATGGTCCACCAACTGCCGCTTCAAGAGCGTGTTCTCTCCCTATCACGACAAGAAGCTCGGCGAGTTCTTCGAACCGATCCTGGTTAGGCCGGCGACCGCGATCGGCGCGAGCTACAGGCTACCATCGGTCGGCTGATGCAATCTGAGCAGCGAGGCTATCGCGGCTACGTGTTCAGCCGTGCGGTGGACGATCACCGGGTGCCGCAGCACATCCAGAACCTGGTGATCCGCGAGTATGCTCATCGCCGCAAGCTCCACTATCTGTTGAGTGCGACCGAATACGCCATGGCGGGCAGTTACTTGATCCTCGAGCAGGTGCTCGCAGACCTGCCCACCATAGACGGCGTCATCCTCTACAGCATGCTCATGCTGCCTTCCTCGGCGGCTCGCCGCGGTGGGATCTATCGCAGGGTCCTCGCAGCAGGGGCCGGCTTGCACGCGGCGGTGGAAGGGTTTGTCTTGAAGAGCGAGATGGACATCGAGCGCTGGGAGAATGTACTGCGGACGGCGGACATCTGCAAAAACCTGAAGTATCAAGAGATCGAACGATGGCTTACGTAGATTTCGTCGGCCACCTGCACAACCGGACCAAGCGCGACTACGTCGCCCGGGTCGTCCAGCACGACAAGGCAAGCTGCGCGGAGATCGCCAAGAAATACGGCCAGGACTATTGGGACGGCGAGCGACAGTACGGCTATGGCGGCTACCGGTACGACGGCCGCTGGCTGCCGATTGCCGAGGCCATGGCCAAGCACTATGGCCTGAAGGCCGGCGACCGTATCCTGGATGTCGGTTGCGGCAAGGGCTTCCTGCTCCACGAGTTCGGGCGCGCGGTACCGGGCGTGGAAGTGGCGGGGCTGGACATCTCGGAATACGCCATCACTAACGCCAAGGACGAGGTGAAGCCGTTCCTGAAGGTCGGCAACGCGCTGTCGCTGCCCTATCCGGACAAGTCGTTCGACTTCGTGGTGTCGCTCGGCACGCTGCACAACCTGCCGATCATGCAGGTATCGACCGCCGTGCGCGAAATCGAGCGGGTCGGCAAGGGCCATAAGAAGTACATCATGGTGGAATCCTTCCGCAACGAGCGCGAGCGGGCGAACCTTCTTTACTGGCAGCTCACCTGCGAGTCGTTCCATGACGTCGACAACTGGGAATGGATCTACCGCCAGTGCGGCTACCAGGGCGATTGGGGCTTCATTTTCTTCGAATGACCCCACACGGTCCGAGTCCATTTTTCGTAAGCGGTGAACGGGACGATGCTTGACCTTGTGACTGGCGGAGCGGGCTTCATCGGCTCGCACCTTGCGGACCGGTTGCTCGCGCTCGGCCGATCGGTGCGAGTGGTGGACAACATGGCTTCCGGCAGCCCGCGCAATCTCCTGCAGCACAAGGGCAATGCCAAGCTCGACCTGCGCGTGGGCGACGTCGCGGACGCCGACATCATGGCGTCGGCGATGCAGGGCGTCGAACGGGTGTTCCATCTCGCGGCACTCGCCGACATCGTTCCCTCGATCCAGAATCCGGAGGGATACTTTCGCTCGAACGTGGTGGGCACCTTCACCACGCTGCAGGCGGCGCGGGCCGCGGGTGTGCGCCGTTTCGTCTATGTGGCCTCCTCGTCCTGCTATGGCATTCCCGATTTCTACCCGACCCCGGAGACTGCGGAGATCCGGCCCCAGTATCCCTATGCCCTGACCAAGTGGCTGGGTGAGTGCCAGGTGATGCATTGGGCGCAGGTCTATGGCCTGCCGGCGCTTTCCGTGCGGTTCTTCAACATCTACGGGCCTCGGGCGCGCACCAGCGGCACCTACGGGGCAGTGTTTGGCGTGTTTCTTGCGCAACTGCTGGCCGGAAAGCCCCTCACAATTGTGGGGGACGGGGAACAAACCCGGGACTTCACCTACGTATCAGATGCCGTCGACGCCCTGATTTGCGCCGCCGAGTCGAACAAAGTGAGCCTGTGTCTCAATGTGGGAAGCGACAATCCGGTCTCCGTGAACACCCTGACCAAGCTACTCAAGGCGCCCGCGACGGTGCACATTCCCAAGCGACCTGGGGAGCCCGATTGCACCTTCGCCGACACCACGCGTATCAAGGCCGAACTGGGTTGGCGGTCGCGTGTGCCCATCGAGGAGGGCGTTCAACATATGCTCGAGGCCATCGACTATTGGCGCGACGCGCCGGTTTGGACGCCGGACTCGATCGCGGAGGCGACCAAGGATTGGTTCACGTATCTCGGCAGGAAATGACATAAGCCTGGAGCCGGGGCCTGGAGCGGGCCCAAGGTCGGGGGAAGAAAGGGGCGATGCTCGAAAAGATAAAGACACTGAGTCAGCTGGGGCAGATTGCGGCCGAGGCACGCAGCAGGGGCCGGAAGGTCGTCCTGGCGCATGGCGTGTTCGACATCCTGCATGTCGGCCACAAGCGCCACCTCGACATCGGGAAGCGACACGGCGACCTGCTGATTGTCACCCTCACCACAGACAAGTTCGTCAACAAAGGACCAGACAGGCCGGTATTCGGCGAGAAGCTGCGGGCCGAGATGGTGGCCGGCCTCGAGACCGTCGATTACGTCGGGATTTCGCCGAACCCCGGCGCCGAGCACGTGATCGAGGTCGTGAAGCCCACTTACTACCTCAAGGGCTCGGAATACAGCGACGAAGAAAGCGACGTCACGGGCCGCATCAAGATCGAGCGCATGACGGTCGAGAAGTTCGGCGGTACGGTGCTCTATACCGAGGACATCACCTTCAGCTCGTCCAACCTGTCGAACCGGGTGCTGCAGCTCTATCCGGAGGATGCCGCGCAGTTCCTCAAGGAGTTGCGCACGCGCATCACCGCCGCCGATCTCATCAAGGAGGTCGGCGCGGCGCAGGACAAACGTTGCCTCGTGGTGGGGGACACGATCCTCGACGAGTACATCTACGTCGAGCCGCTCGGCAAGCCGGCCAAGGAAAACATCATCGCCACCAAGTACCGCGAACGCGAGATCTTTGCCGGCGGAGCGATCGCCACGGCCAATCTCGCGGCGCAGCTCTGCGAGCGGGTCGATCTAGTCACCTTGCTGGGGGAAGAGGAGAGCCACGAAGACTTCGTGCGGCGCCACCTGCACGACAACGTCGAGCTCGTGCCGTTTTATCGCAAGGGCGGCCGGACCACCGTGAAAAGCCGGCTCGTCGACCCGGCCTACGTCAAGAAGCTGATCGAGGTCGCCTACTTGTCCGACGAAGCGTTGCCCGACGACGAGCAGGCGGCGCTGAACGACTGGGTCGAAGCGCGGATCGGCGACTATGACGCGGTAATCGTCAACGACTTCGGCCATGGCATGATCGATTCGAGCCTGATCGACATCGTCTGCCGCAAGGCCCGGTTTCTCGCGGTCAACGCCCAGACCAACAGCGCCAATCGTGGCTTCAATCTCATAACCAAGTATCCGCGCGCCGACCTCATCTGCATTGACGAGCCGGAGGCGCGGCTCGCGGCCATGGAGCGCTACGCGCCGATCGAGAGCGTGCTCAAGGACAGGCTGGAGAAGCGCATCGACTGCCATGTCTTCATCATCACCCATGGCAAGCTCGGCAGCGTGATCTACACGGCCAAGGAGGGGGTCCGGCGCATCCCAGCGTTGACTGGGGAGGCGATCGACACGATCGGCGCCGGGGATGCCTTCTTCGCCCTGGCGTCGTCCCTGGTGGCCAGCGGCAGCGATCCCTTCCATGCCGCCTTTATCGGCAACGCCGTCGGGGCAATGAAGGTCCGTATCGTCGGCCAAAGGCACCAGATTACCAAGCCCGAAATCCTGAAGTACCTGTCGACCTTGTTGAAATGATTGGCTAAAACGGGCCGCCGTCGGTTGCGTGAACGGCTGGACCCCGAAGTGATCTGATGCCCCATCAGGAAGGGAGTGGCTCGTGAGGCAAAAGGCGAATCCTGGGCTGATTGAAAACTATGTCGACGTCCTCGGCTCGACCCTGCGCACGGCGGTCGCGACGGATCTGCACGGCAAGGGCGTTCCGCTCGATGCCGCCATCGAGTGGGCCGTCGACACGGCCCGTACCGTCACCGACAAGGGCGGCAAGATCATTTTCGCGGGCAATGGCGGCAGCGCCGCGATCGCCAGCCACATGGCGACCGACTACAGCAAAAACGGCGGCATGCGGGCGTGGGCGATGAACGACGGCAGCATGCTGACCTGCCTCGCCAATGACTACGGCTACGAGCACGTGTTCGCCAAGCAGATCGAGTTCCACGGGCGCTCGGGCGACCTGCTGATCGCGATCAGCTCCTCGGGGCGCTCGCCCAACATCCTGGCAGCGGTGCGGGTGGCGCGTCGGCTGGGTTGCACGGTGCTGACCATGAGCGGCTTTCGTCCCGACAACCCGTTGCGCAGCACCGGGGACATGAACCTCTATCTCGATTCTCAGGCCTACGGCTACGTCGAGGTCGGCCATTTGGCACTGTGCCATGCCATTGTGGACTACAGCATGGCCTGGGCAAGCGGCGACCAGAAGTCCGCGGCGCGGGCCTGATATAAAGCGTTGGAAGTCATGAGCGAATTCAAGAAGAACCCCGATCTCGATCGCGTCCTGGTCACCGGCGGCGCCGGCTATGTCGGTGCCGTGCTGGTGCCCAAGCTGCTGGCCGCCGGCTATGCGGTTACGGTGCTCGACCTCTACCTCTACGGCGAGGACGTGCTGAAGGACTGCCGCGGCAATCCGCGATTGCGCGAGGTCAAGGGCGATATCCGCGACGCCGAGGTCGTGAAGGAGGCGATGAGCGGCTGCGACGCCGTCATCCATCTCGCCTGCATCTCGAACGACCCGTCGTTCGAGCTCAATCCCGAGCTCGGCCGCTCGATCAATCTCGACGCCTTCGTGCCGCTGGTGCGGGCGGCCAAGGACGTCAAGGCGAAGCGCTTCATCTACGCCTCGTCCTCTTCGGTCTACGGGGTCAAAGACGGCGTCGACGTCACGGAAGACCTGTCGCTCGAGCCGCTCACGGACTATTCCAAGTTCAAGGCCGAATGCGAGGCGCTGTTGGAGCAGGAGAGGGTGCCCGGGTTCACCACCGTTACCATCCGGCCGGCAACCGTATGCGGCTACTCTCCGAGGCAGCGGCTCGACGTGGTGGTCAACATCCTGACCAACCTCGGATACCACAAGGGTGAGATCTCGGTATTCGGCGGCAACCAGCTGCGCCCCAACATCCATATCGAGGACATGACGGACGCCTACCTGCTGCTGCTGTCGGCCGCCGACGCCGCGGTCGACGGCAAGGTCTACAACGCGGGCTACGAGAACCACTCGGTCATGCAGCTGGCGGAAATGGTCCGCAGCAACGTCGGCCAGCATACCAAGCTGGAGGTGCGTCCGACCAACGACCTGCGCTCCTATCACGTGTCCTCCAAGAAGATCAAAGAGGAGCTGGGCTTTGAGGCGCGCCATTCCATCGAAGAAGCGGTGGTCGACCTGATCAAAGCCTTCAAGGAGGGCAAGCTGCCCGACTCACTCGACGATCCGCGCTACTTCAACATCAAGATGATGCAGAAGGTGAACCTTCAGTAAGCGGGCGATGGAAAGCGATTTCCAGCGGGACTTCCGGGGAACCTGCCTGATCGTTGGCGCCGACGGCCTGGTCGGCTCCGCATTGCGCAGCCTGTTCGCCGACAGCGGAATCGCCGTCACGCTCACCAGCCGACGGCCGTGCGCCGGCACCGTTCATCTCGACCTTCGCGATCCGAACCTCGGAGGCCTCGCCGGGGCGCACCACGATGTCGCCTTCGTGTGCGCTGCGGTGACCGACATGCGAACCTGCCAGGAGGATCCGGACGGATCCCGTTTGGTCAATGTCACGAACACCCTCGGTGTGCTGCGCGGGCTTGCCAAGCGCGGCACGCGGTCAGTGTTCCTGTCGAGCAGCCAGGTGTTCGACGGCGAGACAGCGGAGCCGGACGAGGATGCGCCGACCTGCCCGAAGAACGAGTACGGCGCGCAGAAGGTGGCGGTTGAGCGTGCCATCCGAGAGGAAGGGCTGCCGGTTGCGGTGTTGCGCGTCACCAAGGTCATGGCCGACCGGCCGGTCGGCGTCTTCCAGGGATGGTTCGAGGCCCTGCTGCAGGGCAAGCCGGTCCATCCCGCGACCAACATGGCGCTGTCGCCCGTCATGGTCTCGGACGTCGCTGAAGCCGCGGCGCGGCTCGGTTTTGCCAGGCGCGTCGGCATCTGGCATCTCGGCTCGCGCGACGCGATCGGCTACGACGAGGCGGCCCGTCTGATGGCCGAGCTGCAAGACCTGCCAGAGGCGCTGGTGCAGGGGCAGGCGCTCACGGAGGAGCAAGTGCCCGCAATCTACCGTCATCGCCATGTCACCTTGTCGTGCCGCAAGCTCGGGCGGGAGTTGGCCATGCCGGTGCGGCAGGCACGCGACGTTCTGCATCAGCTGTTCTCGGCCTTCGGGCGCCCGGTCGCTGCCCGGCTGACATGAAGATCGGCATCGACCTCGACAACACGCTGATCTGCTACGACGAGGCCTTCCAGCGTGTCGGAAAGGACGAGGGGCTGCTTCCGGTCGGCTTCGAAGGCGACAAGGCGGCGGTGAAGCGTGCACTCCTGAAAGAGAGCCCTGACGGCCTGCTGTGGGAGACCCTGCAGGGGCTGGTCTATGGTCGACGCATCGATGCTGCGACCCTATTCGACGGCGTGGCGCGATTCCTCGAGACCTGTCGCGAGCGCGACGCCGAGGTGGCGATCGTAAGCCACAAGACCGAGCTTGCGCATCACGACCCTCTGCGAACCGACCTGCGTGCGGCCGCTTTGCAGTGGATGAATGGAAACCGCTTCTTCGATCCCGCGGGCTTGGGGCTCCAACGCCACAACGTCTACTTCGAGCGCACGCGGGACGAGAAGATCGCGCGAATCGCCCGGCTCGGCAGCGACGTCTTCGTCGACGACCTGGCCGAGGTGCTGGACCACGAGAACATGCCGGCAGCCTGCCGCAAGATCCTGTTCGGGCAGGAGCGGCAAGAGCGCTTCGAGCAGTACGCCACTTGGCACGAGCTGTGTGATGCCGTCTTTCCGCGTCGCTGACGAAATCCAGGACCTGGCGCGAAGGCTCTGTCCGCATCCGGTGCGCGAGGTCGACGAGCTCAGCAAGGGCAACAACAGCCGCATCTTCCGCATCGAGACGGCGGCGGCGACCTTCGCCCTGAAGAAGTATCCGGCGAGCGATGAGCGCAATCGGCTGGGCGCCGAGGTCGCGGCGGTACGCTTTTTCGAGCGCAAGGCCATCCCGCGGACACCACGGGTCGTCGCCGTTGCGCCCGAGATCCGCTATGCCCTCTTTACTTGGGTCGAGGGCGGCGCCGTGGAGGTGGTGGCGGACGAGGACGTGGCGGAGTTCGCCCGCTTCCAGATCGCGCTCGACCAGGCGATCGACGAGCAGGCGAGGAAGGAGATCGGCGAGGCGTCGGAAGCCTGCCTGTCTGGCCCGCGCATCGTGTCGCACATCGAGTGGCGCTACCGGCGGCTCGAAACGGTCAAGGATGGGTTTCCGGCGTTCCGGCCGTTCTTCGATGACGTCCTGGTCCCCAGCCTGCGGCGGTTCGAGGCTGAGGCGCGCAGCGCGTACGCGCGACTGGGCTTCGCGTTCGCCGACGACCTGGCGCCGTCCTACCGCACGCTGATCCCGTCCGACATGGGCGCTCACAACGCGCTGCGCGGCGCCGACGGACATCTGTGGTTCCTCGATTTCGAGTACTTTGGCTGGGACGACCCGCTCACCAGCATCGCCAACTTCGTCATGCATCCCGGCATGCAGCTGTCAGAGCGGCAGCGGCAGCTCTACCGCGAGGTCCTGCTGGGGCATTTCCGGCGGCACGGCGAGAGCGGGCGCCTGACGGCGCTGATGCCGCTCTATGCCTTGCGCTGGTGCGCCATCATCCTGGGAGAGCTGTTGCCGGAGCGCTGGCGGCACCGTGTCGAAAGCAACCCCGATTTCGGCGACTGGGACAAGGTGCGACATGCCCAGATCGCTAAGGCGCGCGCCGTGATCGGGAACTTTCAGAAATAGACTGGGTTAAACGGCGGCTTCGGCGCTCATACTGCCGAGAACCGGCTCATGCTGTCCTCCTCGAATCGGATGGCCTTTTTGTAGGCGCGCGCAACTTCCGCCACGTCACCGCCTTGCCGCACTCGGCCTCCGTCGATCCAGATCGCGTGATTGCAAAGGCGCTGGAGCTCTTCCGCAGCGTGGCTGACGAACAGGAGCGTGCCGGTGCGCCGGAAATTGTCGATCCAGTCGACGCACTTCTGCTGAAAGGCCATGTCGCCGACCGACAAGGCCTCGTCGACGATCAGGATCTCGGCATTCATGTGGGCGCAGATGGCGAATGCAAGTCGCGTGCGCATGCCGGTAGAATAGAGCTTGATCGGCTGATCCATGAAGTCGCCGATGCCTGCGAACTCGGCGATCGAATCGAACTGGGCGATGATTTCGTGTCGCTTAAGCCCAAGCACCGCGCCGCCGATCAACACGTTCTCGCGACCGGTCGCTTCGAGGTCGAAAGTGGCGCCGAGCGCCAGGACCGGGGCCACGCGGCCCTTCACCCAAATCTCGCCCTTGGTTGGTCGCGTCATGCCGCACACGATCTGCAGAAGGGTGGACTTGCCGCAACCGTTGCGGCCGATGATGCCGACGCTTTCGCCGCGGCGAACCTCGAAGCTGATATCCTTCAACGCCCAGAACGACTTGTAGTAGGTCCGCGCCGAACCGACGAGCGGCAGCTGCTGCTTCAGCCAGTCGCCCTGGCTGTCGTAGAGCTTGTACGCCTTGGCGAGATGCCTCGCCCGGATCACCACCTCTCCGTCAGATGACATCGGTGATGCCTTCCTGCTGGCGGCGGAAGAACCAGTATCCCATCCAAAACGTGGCGGCCGACAAGAGCAGTGTCCAAGCAGCCACTAGCCCCTTCGGGAGCTCGCCGAAAACCACGATGTCGCGGATGATCTCGATGAAGCCGGTGAGGATGTTGGCGTACCACACCAGCCGCCAAGTGGGCTGCAGAGTCTCGGTCGACCAGAACACCGGGGTTGCGAACATCAGCACTGGCGCCAGCGTCATCATCAGGTAGGCCGTGTCGCGCGTGAAGGCACCCATGGCGGAGAGCAGCCAGGTAATGCCGATCAGGAAGCCCAGGAAGGGGATGAACCAGAGCGGCAGCAGCAGGACCGTCCAGTAAAGGGTGCCGCCGAAGATCAGCTGACAGAGCAGCATGAGGGTGAGGCCGATGGTGGCGTAGGTCGCCGCGCGCAGCGTGGAGATCACTGGCAGCATTTGGGCCGGGAACATCGTCTGCTTCAGGTAGTGGGCATATTCATGCAGCAGCGACGGAGCTCGATACGCCATCTCGGTGAAGAAATTGAAGGCGATCAGGCCGCCGAACACGAACAGCGCGTAATCCATGGGCGAGTTGGCCGGGCTGCCGTTGGGCAGCTTGACCGCGCCGCCGAACACCGACGTGTATGTGATCAGGGAGATGAGCGGCGCCACGACCGCCCACACCCAACCGGCGACCGAGCCGCTGAAGCGCTCGCGCAGCTCGCGGCGCAGGATCGCAGCAATCAGATCGCGGTGGCGCCAAGCGGCTGTGAACGGCTCCATCAGGAACCTCAAAAGCCTCTGGAAGGCATTGAGGTCGCCTGGAATCACCTCTTTGCCGTCGACTACATGCAGTACGGGTGCATCCGCCGGCTGGCGCTCGATGAGGTTGGTCATTCGTCCGTTGTCGCTTCGACGCGTTTTTCGCACGACTTGGAGGGTGCTGACTAGGCGGCCCGGTAGCACGGCAGGAATCCAATCAACAGTTGTTCAGGCCGAAGGCGCAGAGGGGCGGACCCGATGGCCGGGACGGGGTGGTGAGGGCTACATCGTCCGGTCACGTTGTGCAACTGAAAGGGTCGCGTCCGCTTGACGCCCCCTACAGGTTGGGCTACCGGAGCGCCCACTTTCTCACATAACGGACTCGGCCGCAGCGGCCGCAAGGACGAAATGTGTCCACATCTTCCGTCTGGAAAGTCGTCGTCGGGACACGCTATTCCCCTGCGGTGGTGGCGGCGCCGACGTGCGCCGGAGCGTCAGGAAACCCGATAAATTGAGTACCAGCGAAATCTTGCAGGCGATCGGCCCTCTGGCTCGGCTTTGGCGCAGGAGCGCTTCCGTCGTTGACGTGATGCCGCCGGAGGGCGCCGAGCAGCACTATCGCAATGGGCTGCTGAGCATGCGGCGGGGCGACGCCGATGGCGCCCTGCAGGAGTTCGACAAGGCCCTGGTGCGCCATCCCGGCCTCGCCGATGCCGTCGTCGCACGCGCCGAGCTTCTCGACGGTCTGGGGCGTTGGCAAGAGGCGCAGCACGAGTACGAGCGCGCCCGCCGCTTGTGGTCGGAGATGCCACCAGGCCCACCCGATCGGCGCTACCTTTTTCGCCGGCGCGGCGATTTTGCCTTCGAGATCGAGTCGTACGAGTTGGTGCGCAGCAACGTGCGCAACAAGGTCCTGCCACAGCTGGCCTATGGCAATGCCCAGCTGTTGCGCGGACGACCCAAGGAGGCGCTCGACAGCTACGAACGTGCGTTGCGGGTGAAGCCCAACCTACCGGAGGTGCTGGCACTTAAGGGCGAGGCGCTGTCCGCGATGCGCCGCTACGACGAAGCGATCGAGCTTTTCAATCGGGTGCTCGCCATCCAGCCGGTCGACGCCGAGACCCTCAGCGCCCGTGGCATCGCCCATATGGCGTTAGGCAAGCTGGCGGAGGCCAACGAGGATTGGCGGCGGCAGCTCGAGCTGCTGCCGCCTATGCAATCGGCCGCCCGGGCGTGCGCGGCGATGCGCCGCGCGAACTACGATGTCGCGTTCCACGCGTTTGGTCTTGCCCTCGCCAAAGAACCTCGAAACCCGTACTGGCTGCTCTACCGCCTCACCGCAGGCCGGCTGATCGGTGCGCCGCTCGACCCGATCGTGCTGCCGGCCGAGCCGCACTGGCCGACGCCGCTTTTGGCTCTGCGCGCAGGTCAGGCGACCGAGCAGCAGGTGCTCGCTGCCGCCGAATCTTCCAACCGCCGCGTCGAGGCTCTGTTCCAACTGGGCGTGGTGGCGCTGGCCGGCAATCCGGCTGCAGCGCGCGGATACTGGAGCGAGATCGTCGAGCGCGGCGCGCCGTCGCTGATTGAGTTCGCTGCCGCCCGCAACGAGCTCGTGCGCCTCGGCGCGTGATGCCTCATCGCCAAGCGAGGACCGAATGTTCTCCGTGATCCTTTACGGCCGCAACGACAGCCACGGCTACAATCTGCACAAGCGGGCCGCGATCAGCTTCAACGCGCTGGCCGAGGTGATGTCCGATCCCGACGACGAGATCCTGTTCGTCGACTACAATACCCCGGACGACCATCCTACCTTCCCCGAGGCGATCCACGACACGCTGACCGACAAAGCCAAGAAGGTCATGCGGATATTCCGCGTGCGGCCCGACCAGCATGCCCATCTGCGCTCCAAGACGCATTTGGTGGCGCTCGAGGCCCAATCGCGCAATGTGGCGCTGCGCCGCTCGAACCCGCGCAACCGGTGGATCCTCTATACCAACACCGACATGCTGCTGGTGCCGCGCAACGAGCAGGAATCGCTCAGCGACATCCTGGGTCGCCTAGCCGACGGCTTTTATCAGGTGCCACGATTCGAGATACCCGAGATGTTGTGGGAGGCCGCGTTCGATCGGCGCGATCCGGCCGGCAACCTCGCCAAGCTGCGCGACTGGGCCGTGCGCTTCCACCTGAACCAGGTGGTGCACAACTATATGCCCATGAAGTACGACGCGCTGGGCGACTTCCAGGCCGCCCTGCGCGAGGACATGTTCGCGATCCACGGCTTCGACGAGAGCATGATCCTGGGTTGGCACTGCGATTCAAACCTGGCGGCCCGCCTGGCGCTCTATCGTGGCCGAGTCGACACGCTGATCGACAAGGTGTTCGGCTATCATTGCGATCATACCCGGGTGGCCGCTGCCAACAACAAAGGCCGCGCGACGCGGATGAACGACCAGGACCAGTTCATCTGGAACGTCGCCTCGCCCTACGTGCCGGCACAGGCCGAGACCTGGGGTTGGCCGGACGTCGGGATCGAGGAGCTGCGGCTGGATCGCGACACGTCGTACGAACGCTTCACCGCCGGGCTCGCAAGCACCATCGAGCCGTCTACGGTCCCGTTCACGACCACTAGCCTCGAGTGGCAGCTTTTTGAGGATCTGACCTACGATCTGCCGCATACGCTGCCCTTCGTCTGTGATCAGGTGGTCACTTTCCCGCGCACCACGGCCATCATGCTGGCGGCGACCCGCGCGGATTTCCTGGAGGGTTTTGCCAAGGCCTGGAAGGCCATGGGCTTCACCGGGCCGTTGTTGGTGCCGACGGAATGCGAGGGTCTGCCGAGCGATCTCGAAGGCGTGGTGCGGGCGTCGTTCGAGGAGCTGCTGCCGCGGGCCGACCTCTTCATCTTCGAGTTCGGCCTGTCGACCCAGACGGCGAGCGAGCCGGTGCGTGCCGGGCGCGTCATGGCGCCGATCGACAAAAAGCGGCTCAAGGTGGTCGAGCGGCTGTTCAAGCGGGCTGCGGTGACCGAGGAAGAGACCCGGCCGGCGGCGCGCCGCGTGCCGCGCCGCTTCATCGGCGTCAACGTCATCTACAACAAGTTCTGGACCGCTTTTACCGACTATGTCGGCGCCAATATCAATCCGTTCTGCAGCCAGGTGCTCGCCGGCTTGCCGCGCCAGGACGAATCGATGAAGGGCAAGGTGTTGCGCTTCAGAGCCCGGCACGCGCTCTGAGCGAAGCCAGGCGCGGGTCGGCCGTTCGTCGCAGGAACTGCTGCAACAGATAGAGCCCGGCGAGTTGCAGGAGGGGCAGCTCGAGCTCTCCTTGATCGACCTGTCGCAGGAACTCGAGGAACGGCAGCCGCCGACCCCGAATGAACTCGCCCTTGTCGAGCTCCTGCTCGCCGGCATGCCGCGCCCCCAGGGCGAGAAACGAATGGATCCGATTGGTCTGCCAAGCCGGGTTCACCGGCGCGCTGCCGAGCAAATGCCAATCTTCGCTGACATAGCCGGTCTCCTCGCGCAGCTCGCGCTGGATGGCCTGTAGCGGCGGTTCGTTGCGGTCGACCGCGCCGGCAGGGAGCTCGGTACGCATCTCATGTACGGGATGGCGGTATTGATCGACCAGGACGATGTCGAAGTCCGCGGTGAGAGCGACCACGTCGACCCAGTCGGGATATTCGAGGACGACATGCTCCGCCGTGCTGCCGTCGGCGTCGCGCAGGCGCTCGCGCCTGAGCGCCATCCAGGGCTGCTCGATCAGCTGCTCGGACCGGAGGACCCTGCCGGCGGCCGGCCGGCGCGGTCCCCAACCGGCCATCGGGGCCTATCGCCCGGCGCCGAGGTAGAGGATGTCCGCCACGTCGACGAAGGCCCCCGACGGCAGCGTGCGCCACAAGTCGAGGATGGTCAGCCGCTGGCCGTTCCGCTTGCACCATGCGGGATCGACCGTTTTGTACTCGGGCCAGGCGGTGGCCAGGACCAGGAGGTCGCATTCGCGCACCGCCCCTTCCAGCGACGAGGCGCCGACCACCTTGTCACCCAGGACCGCCATGGCCGCGTCCTGGGCGAGGGGATCGTGGATCACCACGACGTAGCCTGCGTCGGCGAGCTTGGCCGCCAGCTTGACGCTGTGGCTCTCCTCGACCACCGGCGTTTGCGGCTTGTAGGACAGCCCCAGGATGGCAATGCGGGTGCCCGCCTTGGCGAACTTCGCGACCAGCCCGGTAAGGCGATCGACCTGGTAGTTGTTGATGCGATCGGTGGCTTCTGCCACGTCGGCCCGGGCGCCGATCTTTCGTGCCAGCGCGGCGAAAGCCACGTTGTCGCGCGGGAAGCATGGACCGCCATAGCCCATGGCGCCCTTGAGGTATTTCGCGCCGATCCTGGTATCGGCGCCCAGTGCCTTGGTGACCGCGTCGACGTCGGCGCCCGGCAGGCGGTCGCAGATGTCGGCCAGCATGTTGGCGTAGGAGATCTTGGTCGTGACGTAGGTGTTGACCGAGATCTTGGTCAGCTCGGCGCTCACCAGGTTCATGCGCTGGACCGGCGGGTTCTTGACGCACATCTGCCGGTAGATCGTCTCCAGCATGTCGCCGGCCTTCTGGTCCGCCTGACCGACCAGGATCGAATCGGGGTAGAGCATGTCGCGCACCACCGAGCCGAGCGCGATGAATTCCGGATTGTAACAGAGGCCGAGATCCGGTCCGACCCTGCGGCCCGAAGTGGCTTCGAGCGCCTGCTTGATCTCGCCGTCGGTCGAGCCCGGCATCACGGTCGAGGTGATGACCACGAGATGGTAGCCCTTCTTGGTGCGCAGCGCCTTGCCCA
>JAFAKN010000205.1 GCA_019235415.1 Alphaproteobacteria bacterium | reverse complement strand
ATGATCGCCGCGGTCGACCGCGGCTACTACCTGACACGCTCCAACAACGGCCAGGCCGACTGGACCAGCGAGTTCATGTTCGGCATCACCCAGGGCTACGAGATCAGGGGCGGCAAGCTCGGTCGCGCCATCCGCGACACGACGATCTCGGGCGTGGCGTTCGACATGCTGAAGACCGTGACCCATGTCGGCGACACGCTGGCCTGGCTGCCCAGCGCCTGGTGCGGCAAGAAGCAGATGATCCAGGTCGGCATGGCCGGCCCCGCCATCAAGTGCCGCGTCAAGCTGGGTGGTCAATGATGGAGACGCCAGTGATGGGAACGCCATAATGGAGGTGGGCGACTTCACGGCCGATCTCGTCCAGCGCGCACTCGCGGCCGGCGCCGACGACGCGCAGGTCACCACGGTGGGCTTCGATCGCTTCGAGATCGACTTCAGCCAGCGCAAGGTCGACCTTCTACGCTCGACCACCAACGAGACGACCAGCATCATGGTGGTCGCCGACGGCAAGCGCGGCAGCGCGAGCCTCAACGGCCGCGATCCGGACGCCGTCGAGGCTGCGCTCGAGGCGGCGCGGCAGGCGGCCATGGCGGGGCTTGTCGACCCGGCCAACCGCGTCGCCGAGGCGGCATCGCTGCCGGCCAGCCGCCATGGCCCCGACGCGCCGGACCGCGAAGCCATGATCGAGCAGGTGATGGCCTGCACGCAGGAGCTCAACGCCCGCTATCCGCTGATCCGCACGCGCAACAGCATCTACACGTTCCTGGTCAAGGAGGCGCATTTCGCCAACTCGCGCGGGCTGCGCCAGCAGGAGCGCCGCGCCTGGTACCAGTTCGGCGGCATGTTCACCGCCAAGGACGGGCCGCGCACGACCTCGTTCAATTATTCCGGCGCGGCATCCTACGTGCCGTTCGAGCAGCTGCTGTCGGCCGGATCGGTGCGACCCCTGATCGAGCAGACGTTGCGCTCGTTCGATGCGCGGCCGGTGCCGGAGAAGTTCGTCGGCGACGTTATCCTGACGCCCGATTGCCTCGGGTATTTCGTGCCGGTGCTGGCCCGCGCGCTGAACGGCTACGAGCTTCTAAGCGGCACCTCGCCCTACAAGGACAAGAAGGGCGAGACGATCGCCAGCCCGTTGTTCAGCCTTTTAAACCGGCCGCGCAATCCGGCCTTTCCCGAGGGCTGCGACTTCGACGGCTTCGGCATTCCCACGCGCGACGTCGAGGTCGTGAAGGACGGGCGGCTGGAGAACCACCTGGTCGACTTCTACATCGCGCACAAGCTCGGGCTGGCGCAGACCGCCGGCGTGTGGAACTTCGTCGTGCCGCCGGGCGACAAGAGCCTCGACGAGATCGTGGCCGGCACGCGGCGCGGCATCATCCTGGCGCGCTTCTCGGGCGGCAATCCCAACAGCAATCTCGACTTCAGCGGCGTCGCTAAAAACTCGTTCTATGTCGAGGACGGCACGATCCGGCACGCGCTCACCGAGACCATGGTCAGCGGCAACCTGCAGGCGCTCTTGCGCAACATCCACGCCGTGTCGCGCGAGCACGTCAACTTCGGCGACCACGACTATCCCAACATCGCCGCATCCGGCGTGACGATCTCGGCGAAATAGCGCGATGGGCACCCCGTGCGCTTTGGCGGGCATTTGGAGCGGACCAGATCAGCTGACCACCTGCCGCGCGTGGATTGCGAATACGACGTCGTTGAAATCGCGGTCCGAGCGGCCGATGGGCTGATCGTCGAAGGCCATCTGCAGATCCTGGCTGCCTGCCGCCAGGCCTGTGACGACCTGCGTAGCGCCGCCGGGATTGAGACTGGCGGCGAAGGAATGGAAGACCGACGTCGCGACCAACGCGCCTTGCGAGGCGCTGAACAGCACGGGTAGCGCGGCATCGCCGACATTCGCCACGTTGCCGCTGCCCGGTTTCACGAACGAGAGATCGTTCGGCAGAGCGCCGTAGGTATCGAATCCGTCCGAGATCAGGAACAGCCCAATCCTATCGCCGGCCGCCGGCGTGCCGAGGTCGAGGGTCTGCCCCATCGGCGCAGTGCGGGCGTCGGCGAGCAGCACCCGCACGTCGTGGATCGTGCCGTCGGCCGCCACGTCGTACACGCCGAGCGTGTTGTGGTAGGCGCACACCGACTGCTCCAGGGTCAGCGTGAAGTCCGTCCCGCCGTCGCCGGTCAGGAAGGCCTGAGCGGTGACGCCGTTGATCGCCGTCGGATCGACGCTCTGGCCCTCCACCAAGGTCGGCATCCGCTGCACGAAGCTCACGTCGGTGTGCCGGTCGGCGCCGAAGCCGCGGGCGCTCACCAGGAAGTCGCCGTTCGAGAAGTCGCCGCCGAGGTCGAAGCTCGCGCCGGCGGCCAAAAATTGCGCGCTGCCGGCGGCCGGCCGAGCGATGGTGTAGTCGCCGGGTCCGAGCCTGGCGCCGTCGATGGTGAGCAGGTCGCGGGCTGCGAAGTTCGTCACGGAATCGCCGTCCATGTCGGCGAGCGTGTCGTGCACCCATGCATGGCCGGTCCCGAGCACGATGCGGTCGGCGCCCGGCCCGCCTTCGATCACGTCGTTGCCGCTGCCGGCGATCAGCGTGTCGTGGCCGGCCCCGCCGCGCAGGATGTCGTCACCGGCTCCGGCGATCAGCGTGTCGTTGCCGGCACCGCCGTTGATCACGTCGTTGCCGTCAGCCGAAGCCTGCACGACGTTGTCGCCGTCGTTGAGAAAGGTGACGACATTGGGCCGCAGCACTTGGCCGATCGTCACGCCGTCGGGGATGACATCGAAGGAGTTGCTGAACTGGGTGTCGCCGTCGAACAGGATGTTGCCGTGCCCGGCGTCGATGTTGGCGAGATCGGCCGCAATCACCGATTTCAGCGTGATCAACAGGTTGCTCACGCCGTCGAACGAGACCTCCGTGTCGTCGCCCTTGCGCGTCAACAGCATGTTGCGCACGGTGAGCCCCGCGCCGACGAAACTCAGGATGTCGGCGTGGGCGGCGATGTCGGGGGTCGGGTTGGCCGTCAGCGCGACGAAATTGGTGACCGTGTCCTGTGCGTCCCCGGGGGCGAACTGGAAGGTATCGACGCCCGCGCCGCCCTCGAGGACGTCCACGCCCGGACCGCCGATCAGAGTGTCGTTGCCCGCTCCGGCACGCAGGATGTCGTTGCCGGCCCCGGCGATCAGCGTGTCGTTGCCGGCGCCGGCGTTGATTACATCGTTGCCGTCAGCCGAGGCCTGCACCGTGCTGTCGCTGTCGTTCAGGAAGGTGACGGCGTTGGGCCGCAGCACCTGGTTCTGGTCGCCGGCGGCAATGACGTCGAAGGAGTTGCTGAACTGGGTGTCGCCGTCGAACAGGATGTTGCCCTGGGTGGCACTGACGTTGGCCAGCGTGGCGGCGTTCACGTACTTGAGAAGGATCGACAGACCGGCGATGCCGTCGAACGACACCACCGTGTCGTAGCCCTGGCGCGTCAGCAGCATGTTGCTCGCGGTCATGCCGGCACCCTCGAACTTCAGGATGTCGGCCTCGGCGGCGACAGCGGATGACGGCGCGGTCGTGAGCCCGGTGAAATCGGCGATCTCGTCCTGGCCGTAGCCCGGCTTGAAGATGAAGGTGTCCTGGCCGCCGCCACCGACCAGCATGGAGTTGCCGGCCAGGGGGTCGATCGTGTCGTTGCCGGCGCCGCCCGCGATGTAGTCGTTCTGGCCGTCGCCGTAGAGCGTGTCGCCGTTGTCGTCGCCCACGTAGACGCCCTGGACGCCCAAGAGCGAGGCGATGCTGTCGTCGCCCGTTGCATTGCGGATGGTGCCGTAGACGTCGTTGGAATCCTGGAACTTGCCGGTCGGGTCGAAGCTGGTGGTCTTGGCGTTCGTGGCCTTGTTGTTCGTGAAGCTGAGGTTGGAGCCCGACACGATCGAGCCGTCGGCGGCGAAGATCGCGGCGCCCTTGCCCTGGCCCTGGCCCGCCGCGAAGCCGCTGCTGCCGCCGGTCGCGATGTTGTTGCTGAACGACGTATTGCTGACGCTGAGCGTGGCGCCCTGGGCGACGAAGATCGCGCCGCCCAGGCCGGCGCCGCCGCCGCCCTTGCCGCCGCCGGTACCGTTCGGGTTGTTGCCGCCGCCGTCGCCTTTGTCGGCGCTGCCAGCGAAAGCCCCGGCCGAACCGGCGCTGCCCCCTTGGCCGCTGGCCTTCGTGTTGATCGGCCTAAAGTCCCAGCCTGACCCGCCGCCACCGCCGCCACCGCCACCGCCGCCACCGCCGCCGAAGCCGCCGGCACCGCCGGAGCCGCCCGACTGGCCGTCCCAGAACCCGGTGCTGACGCCGCCCTCGCCGCCCGCTCCGCCACCGGCACCACCGCCGCCGATACCGAAGACGCCGGACGCGCCTGGGTCACCCGGATTGCCGCCCTTGTTGTTGCGCGCGCCGCCGGCGCCGCCGGACGCGCCCGTCCCGCCGTCTAAGCCGCCGCTGTTGCCGCCGTTGCTACCGCTGGTGGAGTCGCGGCCGAAGACGGAGGCGATGCCGCCGTTGCCACCGCCGCCTGCGAGGTTGGTCGTGCTCCCGCCCTGCACCTTGTTGTTGTTGAAGGCGGTCGATTCGAGAGTGACCGAGCCCTTCAGGATGGTGATCGCGGCTCCCGCCCCCAGGCCGCCGCCGGCGCCGTTGACACCATTGCCGCCCTGGCCCAGGCCGTTGGCGAAGTTGATGTCGGTGAAGGTCAGGTTGGCGCCGTTGTCGACCAGGATGTTGGTCTTGCCCTGGCCGCTGATGGTCGGCGTTCCGGTCAAGCCGCCGACGAAGTTGATGTCGTTGCCTTTCTCGATCGTCAGTGCTCTGAGGAGGTCGATCGTCTTGGCGCCGATGGCCGACAGGTCGATTACATTGGGGCCGGAGCCGGTTTGTCCGGCGGCCTGGTCGATCGCTGCGCGCAGCGAGCCCGGGCCGCTGTCGTTGGTGTTGGTGACCTTGATGGGGGTCGTGTTCGGGCCGACGGCGAGCGTCTTCTGGAGGGTGTTGCCCTGCTGCAGCAGGATGGTGGCGTCGACGGTGGTGCCGTCGGCCTCGACGTAGCTCCACACATCGTAGGCGATGCCGTTCATGGTGACGGGGGACGGCCCCTTCACCCAGTTCTCGCTCTTGGGCACCACGACGATGCTGTTGGTGCCGTTCACCGTCCAGGTCCGCGTCGTGTCGGACATGTCGAGCAGGTCGGGCAGCCGCAAGGTCAGCCTGTTCTGGCAGCCGAGGTCGAAGATCTCGATGTTGTGGATGCGATCGCGGGTCTGCGGGTTGGTGAGATCGAGATTGTTCGACGACAACAGGTAGGGGTTGAGCTGCAGCGTGTTGACGCCGCTGCCGCCCGAGATCTCGTTGAACCTGAGGCTGCCGATGCTGAAGGTGTCGTTGCCGGAGCCGCCGATCATGGTGAGCGAGTTCGGCGCGTTGGGGTCGACGCCGGCGCTTTCCAGGGTGTAGCTGCCCTGGCGGGCGTTCTCGATGACCGGGTTTTTCGCCGACGCGATCGTGTTGGATTGCAGGACGCCGCCGGCGGCCGTGCCCATGATCGTCGTCGAACCGGTGAAATCGCCGCCGTTCAGGACGAAATCGCGGCCCGGAACATTGGTGGGCGAGTTGCCGCTGGCGGCGATCGAAAGGTCGGAAAACCCGTCACCGTTGACGTCGCCGGCGCCGGTCACGCTGTAGCCCGAGCTCGAATTAACCTCCGCCCCGTCGATGATGAAGCCGGTCTTGCCCGAGAGGTTGTCGACCTTGATCGGGCCGGCGGCGGCCGCAGCCGCGAGCGAGGGCCCGCCGTAGATCACGTAGCTCTGGCCCTTGGTGCCGCTGGCGCCGCTCAGCACGGCAGGCGAGCCGACCACGATGTCGTCGTAGCCGTCGCCGTTGACGTCGCCGGCGTCGCCCACGGAGAAGCCGAGATTGCGGGCGTTGCTCGAGACGATCTCGAAGCCGTTCGGGTTGGGCTTGAGATAGTCGTCGAGATTGAGCACCCCGTTCGGGGCGATCCCGGGCTTGTCGTATATGACGAAAGCCACGCCCCCGGTGCCGCCGAGCGGGGCCGACAGGCCGATGATGAAGGCGCCGTAGCCGTTGCCGGTCACGTCGCCCAGACTCGACATCGTGACATGCGTAAGCCCGGCCAGCTTCGGGCTCGACGCGACGATCTTAAAGCCGTTGGTGCCGTTGAGCTGGTCGAGGTTCACCCTGGCGCCGACGCCGGTGACGACGACGGACTGGGCGAGTGTGGGACCGCCCCTCAGCACGTAGCCGATCGTGCCGCTCGACCTTTGCGCGAAGAACGCGGCGTCGTGATAGCCGTCGTCGTAGACGTCGCCGATGGCGACGCCCTGCAGGCCGCTCGGGTTGTCCGTCGATTTCACGGCGAAGCCTTGTTGGCCGGTCAGCAGCGCGGCCGGGACGGAGACGTTGGTCACGTTGCCGGGCGTCCAGGTCTGCTGGCCGTAGAGCACGAACGGGTTCCCATCGCCGGTGCTCACGATGAGATCGTCGCGACCGTTGCCGACGAGGTCGGCCGCGGCGACGCTGGTGAACGTCGTGCTGAGTTGCGCGGTGTTGTTGATCGTGACGCCGCCGTTCGCCTTCAAGAGGTCCGACAGGTTCATCACGCCGGTCGAGGAGGTCCACTGGCTGGCGTTCTCGTTGCCGAACACGATGGTGGCAATTTGCGACGAGGTCGTGCTGGTCGTGCCGACCACGAGATCCTGGATCGCGAAGCCGTTGAAATCGCCCGCCCCCAGGCTCTGCCCGCCGCTCAGGAAGCCGATGCCGGTGGTCTTCACGGTGAGCGACGGCAGCGGGGCGGCCCCGGCCTGCGGGTCGCTGCCGAACACGATGTTGAACTGCTGGCTCGACGCGCCGCCCGGCCCGCCGTCGGCGATCAGCAGGTCGGGATGGCCGCTGCCGGTGAGATCGCCGGCGTTGGCCACCGCGGCGATCTGCGCGTTGGACGGCGGCGTGAAGACGGAGCCGTTGTCGGAGCGCAGCTTGGAGATGTCCAGGCTGCCGCCCGGCCCCATCCATTGCCGGCCGAACGAGACGTAGGCCTGGCCGGCGGTCGGCGCGCCGACCAGAAGGTCGGGCAGGCCGCTGCCGTTGACGTCGCCGATATTGGCGACCGACACGCCGACGTTGCCGCCGTTCACCGTCCCGTTGAGCGAAAAGGTGCGCGAGTTGGCGGGGACGGACGACAGTTGCAATACGTGGTTGGCGTCGAGGAAGGGCGTCCAGTCCTTGGTGCCGAACACCACGTCCGCCTGGCCGGTGTTGCTGTTGTCGCCCTGGGTGTTGAGCGTCGGCACCCCGACCACCAGATCGGCAATGCCATCGCCGTTGACGTCGCCGCCGGCTGCGACCGAGGCGCCGGCTGTGCCGCCGGCGTCGGACGAGCCGGCCGGGACGCCGGCGACGATGAAGCCGTTGGTGCCGTTGATGGCGCTGGCGAGGTTGTAGCTCGCCTGGCCGCGCCAGCTCGCGCCGCCGAACAGGACATAGGCGCCGCCGATCGACGGCACGCCGTTGACCGCAAGATGGGGCGCGCCGATGATGACGTCGGAAGTGCCGTCGCCGTTGATGTCGCCGGAGTTGGCGACCGAGGCGCCGACCGAATCGGCTATCGTCAGGTCGGGATTGACCGCCGCGTCGCTCGGCGTGACGAAGCCCTGGCCCAGCAGGACGGTGCCGTTTTGGCCGTTCAGGGTGGACAGGTCGACCACGTTGTTCGTGGCGACCGCCGCGGCGAGGGCGGCGCCGCCGAACACGTCATAGACCTCGCCGCCAAAGCCGCGCACGTTGTTCGGATCGGACGCCGGTGCGACCGGATTGGCGGTGGGCGCGCCGATCAGGAGGTCCGGTGAGAGAGAGTTGCCGCCGAGACTGGTGAGCGCCACCGACGTGCCGGCCTGGCCGGTCCCGCCCTTGATGATGAAGCCCTGGGCGGCCGTGAGCTGCTGGAGATTGAGGGTGCCGGTGCCCTTCAGCGCCGACCCGTACACCACGAAAACCTCACCCTTGCCGCCGTCCATGCCGGGCGCGCCGACGATGAGATCCTGCATGCCGTTGTGCAGGACGTCGCCGGTGGCGAGCGACATGCCGGCCAGCGAATCGGGCGTCGTGGTGGTAAGCTGCAGGGCGGTCAGGTTGCTGAGCGTGACGCTCGCCTTGCCGACGAGGCTGCTGGACGGGATGACGAAGACGTTACCGGGCGGCGAGGTCGAGTCGGCAGGGTTCTGCGGGGCGCCGACGGCGATCTCGGTGTTCACGCCGTCGAACTTGGCGGCTGCCAGTGCCGTGCCGGCCTGGCCGCCCGCGATCGAACCGTTGAGGATGACGCCGTTTTGGCCGTTCAGCGTGGCGAGGTTGAGGTTGTTGGCGTCGGTGGCGATGCTTTTCGAGCCGTAGACCAGATAGACCGCGCCCATGCCGCCGTTCGCGCCCGGTGCGCCGAGCGCGAAGCTGGCAAAGCCCTTGCCCTGGATGTCGCCCACGCCCAAGACCGCCTGCCCGACGCTCGCTGTCGGGTCGGTCTTGAGGACGAAGCCCGAATTGATCGCGGCCAGCTGCGTCGGCTCGTTCGCCATCACGGTGACGGTGGCCTGCAACTGGGGCGGATCGCTCATCCGCAGACCGTCGGCGCTGAGGTAAGCGGTCGGCGCGTTGGTCGTCACCTCGACGTGGAAGTCCTCGGACAGCGGTTGCGACTGGGAGCTGTTCTGCGACTGGGTGTTCAGCAGCTGGATATTGATGCTCGCCTGGCTCTGGCCGGCCGCGAAGGTGAGGTCGCCGCTTTGACTGACGTAGCCGCTGCCGGCGGTCGCGGTGTCGTCCTCGGTGGCGTAGTGCACGGAGAGCGCCTGCGAAAGATCGCCGGTGCGGCTGACCTTGACGGTGGCCGTGCCGCTGCCCTCGCTGACCACCGCGTCGGCCACGGTGACAATGCTGGCGCTGTCGCTGCCCGTCGGCCCCGTCGGAATGGTGAGCGCATCGCCGGTCAGGACCTGGCTGGGTACGGCCGATTCCTCGATGTCGGCCGCTTGCGGCGTCGACCAGGTGCCCTTGCTGCTGCTGTAGGAGCTGGTCCACAGGGCGTAGCTGGCGTTGTTGAGGTTGGTGGGATCGTTGGGATCGAGTGCCGTCTGGGTCCAGACGATCGTGGTCTGGCCGCCGACCTGGGCGACGTGCGGCGTCTGTGCAATCGAGACGGGGGCCGTTGTGATGAGCTGCGGCGTGCCCCAGCCGTTGCCATTCCAGAACGCCGCGTAGAGCCGCTCGTTGTCGCTTCCCGAGGGATCGGTGGCCAGCCAGACCAGCAGCAGGCTTCCATCGGGCAGGGACTGCAGGCTCGCCTGGCCCTTGGCGCCGGCCGGGGCGCCGGCGATCTGCGCCGCGTTGGTCCAGGTGCCGCCGGTCAACGTCGAGTAATTCAGCAGGCTTTTGCTGATGGTCTGGTCGAGGTCGCTCTGGTTCACCGACTGGGGCGCGCCGATGATGACGTCGCCAAGCCCGCCGGGGTCGCCGTTGACGTTGCCGATGGCCGCGCCGGAGGCGCCGGTGGCATTGTCGGTGCTGGCGCCATTGATCGCGAGCACGGGCGCCCCGGGTGCGGTAACGTCGATCGTGCCGCTGGCGCCCAGCGTCGGGCTGCCGAACAGGATGTAGCTCTGGCCGGCCATGCTGTTGCCCGACACAGTGGCCGTGGGATTGCCGATCAGGAGATCGCCATAGCCGTCGCTGTTGACGTCGCCGGCCGCGCTCACGCTGTCGCCGGCGCCCAGGATCTGAAAGCCGTTGGTGCCGTTCAGGGTCGAGAGGTCGAGCGTGCCGCTGGTCGGCAGGTTGGGCCCGCCGAACACGACGTAGCTGCGCGCCGTCCGCGGCGCGCCGTCCTGGGTGCCGGCCGGGACGCCGATGATCAGATCGTCGTAGCCGTTGCCGAGAAGGTCGCCGGCGTCGCTGACCGTGAGCGGCGCGAAGCCGTCGTTGGTGCGGTCGTCGATGGTGAGGACGCTGGCGCCTCCCGGGTTGAACAGGTCGAGGCTGCTCTGGCCGGGTGCGAGCCCCGACACCACGAACACCTGACCGGCCGACGCGACCACGAGATCGGTCGGGCCGCCTTTGGTGGAGCTGTTGAGACGGGCGAAGGTCGCGCTGGTGCCGAGCGGCACGGTCGTCGGCTGACCCGCCGGGCTTTGCGCGCTGTAGGTGATCGTGAAGCCATTCGTGCCGTCGAGCGCCGTGAGGTCGACCGGGCCTGAAGCGCCAAGACCCGACTTGCCGTACACGACGTAGTACGCACCGGCTCCGCCGTTGACGCCCGGCGCGCCGACCACGACGTCGGACGTGCCGTCGCCGTCGAAGTTCGTGCCGCCCGCCACCACCGTGCCGACGCCGTCGCCCTTGGTGCCGACGCCGTTCGGGCCGGTGGCGAGGGTAATGATGCTGGTGCCGGACGGCGGCTGCGCGACGTTGATCACGCCGCCGCTGGCGGCCGGGACGAAATAACCCTGCGCGTCCATCGCGTGACCGACGACGACATAGACCGCACCGGCGCCGCTTGCGGTGCCGGGTGCGCCGACGGCCAGATCGTTGAAGCCGGTGGCGGCGAAGTCGCCCAGGCTCGCTACGCTGGCGCCGAGCTGGCCGTCGCTGTTGGGCGCCCCTTGCAGGACGAAGCCGTTCTTGCCGTCGAGCTTGCTGACGTCGACGGTGCCGCCGCTGCCCAGCCCGGCCGCGCCGAACACGACGTACACTGCGCCGTCGTTCATGTTCGAAGAGGGCGCGGCGACCGCGAAGTCGGGCACCTTGTCGCCATTGAGGTCGCCCGCCGAGCTCACCGCGGCGCCGATCGCGCTCAATTTCGTGCCGCCCGTGATGGTGAAGCCGGCGGTGCCGAGCGAGCCGAGGTTGATCGTCCCCTGGGTGGCCAGCGTCTTCGAGCCCAGGATCACATAGGCCAGTCCCGCCGGGTGACTGGTGAGCAGGCTGGGGTCGGCGTTGTTCCATGCGACCACCGGCCGGCCGCTGGCATCGAAGGATATGACCGGATCGGCGTTGTAGCCGCGGCTGCCGGGAACGATGGTCGGCGCCGACCAGGTTTGCCCGCCGTCGGTCGACTGCGAGACCACGATGTAGCTGAGATCACCGCTGTTGTTCGGCGCATCCTGGACCCACGCCATGTACATCGTGCCGTCGGGCGCGGTGGCGAGCGTGGTCTGCGTGTCGCTGGCCTGGCCAGTTTGGGTTGCGCCAGTTTGGGTTGGGCCAGTTTGGGTTGGGCCAGTTTGGGCGGTCTGATTGGCGAACACGGTGCCTGGCGACAGCATCGTGCCGCCCCCCACCACCGGAGCGTACGAGGCGCTGGCGTAGCTGATCACCGACGACTCGGTGTCCCCCGTCAGCGCGTTGAACGACCACTCCTGGCGGTAGCGGAAGGTGATGAAGGCGATTCTACCCTCGGCATCGAGCCGGGCGCGCAGGTTCTTGAAGCCAAACGGGTCCATGCCGATTTTGAAGAAATCGGCGTAGATGATGAGGCTCATTTTGGCGTCGAGGAACTTGTTAAAGACCACCTTGCCGAAGACGCCGAGGCCGGGGCTGAGCTGGATTTGCGACTGATAGGAGAGCGGCTGGAACAGCGACGTGCCGGTCGATGCGGCGCCTGTCACCGCGGTGTCTGTCGCCGCCGTGTCTGTCGATGCGGTGTTGGTCGCCGCGGTGTCCGTCGATGCGGCGCCTGTCGCCGCGGTGTCGGTCGAACCTGTGTCTGTGGAACCGGTGTCTGTCGAACTGGTGTCGGCGGTGAGTCCCAGCGGACCGAGGATCAGCCCGGCGAGCTTGGTCGGATCGATCTCCCAATGCAGCTGGGAGGGATTGTCACCGACCATGGCCGGCGAGCCGTCGGCGCGCACCAGCTTGGCGAAATCGGGGACGGTGGCGTTGGGGTCGGTCGCAAGCGGCGGGGTCCAGACATTGTTCTGGTGCAGGCGAACGTCGAACACCAGGCCGGCCGCGGCGCCGGTCTTGGTGCCGTCGGGGCCGGGGGTCATGAAATTGAGCAGGGGGTATTCGAGCTTGCCCTGCGCGCCGACCGTCAGCCGGCCTCCCAGGAATGTCTGCGGCACGCTGGTGCCGACGAGCGGGCCGCCGAACACCAGCAGCCCCTGCAGGTAGCCGGCGATCGTGACCAGGTCGTACAGCTTGATGTTGACCTTGACTTCAGCGCGCAGCAGCCCCGCCGTGTCGTAGCCGCTGAAGCCTTGCAACGACGGATCCTGCTCCTGGTAACCGCCGCGCAGGCGCAGGTCGATCTCGATCTTGACCGGCTTGCCGCCCACGGCGGGCAGCTGCGTGCCGATGATCGGCAGCTTGTCGCTGCTGTACCTGAGCCCGAGGTCAAAATTGTAGTTCGCCAGCCAGACGCCGGGCGGCACGTTCGCCCCGTTCGCAGCCGCGGGCGGCGTGGTGATCGCCGGCAGGTTGGCGCCCTGCACGAAGTCGCTGCCGCTGTCGCTGCTGGAGGGGTCGCCGCCGAACACCAGGTCGCTCTGGTGGATGGTCAGGGTCTGCGAATAGAGGTTGGACAGACCTTGCGGGTCGTTGGCGTCGGTCTTGGTGGTGCTGAGGTAGATCTGCCCGTCCTTGGTCACCGAGACCTGGGCATCGTCGTTCTCGAGGTTGTCCTGGGTGAGCTGGAACGGGCGGCTCCACTGGTAGCCGCCCAGTGGCGATGTCACGCCGACCGAGGCAACGACCTGGGCCTGGTTGCCCGTGCCGACCGTCCAGGTTGCGACCACCCCCGGCGTCGTCGTGCCGTTGGGGCCGTGGATCGCGACGCCGGTGCTGAGCTGCAGGTTGGTGCCGCCGGCCGACCCGGGAATGGCGGCGGCCTGCTCCCATTCCTTGCAAATCGGGTCCCAGAGGGCGGTATAGATCTGCCCGTTCTGGTTCCACGCCATGTGGGTGAGGCCGCTGCTTTGGTCGTACGCAAGCGCGGGCCCCGCCCGGTCATCAGCCGCCATGCCCCACCCCCAATATGTCGTGACGGTCGCTGTCGCCCAACGACCTGAACGCCCGCCGCAATTCAATGCAAAAAGATTCGTTTGGGGCAAATGACGGGTTTATTACGATTCACTGACAGTCTTTTCTCGGAGACGAGTTGCGCATTCCACCGGCTGGCGAACAGGCACGTAACGCTGCGTGTTTTCTCCCGTTGACGGATGTGCTGCCCGTCGACAAAGCAACCCGCGCGCGAGGATCAAGATACTGTCAAGCCCGACACGGAAGCACAAACCGGCGAGAATCTCGGGCACCGGCCCGAAGCCGTGGCCTTGCTACAGGTGCGACGCACTCGCTTTGCCGTGATAACAACCGTTCAAAACGACCGCGGCAGCGCCGGGCTGCCCTTTGGGCTAAGCTTGCGATCGCCATGAGCACGATCCGTCGCAACGCCGGGCGGATACGCCTATCCCGGGCGGCGGCGGCGTTCGTGGTCCTGGTCTGCGTCGCCATCCTGGCGCTGAACGGCTGGCGCGAATGGACGTCCCGTCAGGCCGCCCTGACCACGGCGGAGAGCAACGTCAGCAATCTCGCCGAGTCCCTCACACAGCACGCCCAGGATACGTTCGAGCTTGCCGAGGTGCTGGTCATCGGCCTGGTCAACCAGCTCGAGGCCGGCGGCACCGGGCCCGGAGCGATGGTGCGCCTGGAAAAAGCGATCAAGCTTCGCCAGGTTTCCTTGGGCCGCATCCACGGCCTGTTCGTCTACGACGAAAGCGGGCGGTGGCTCGCCACTTCCGAGGATGTCGATCCGGCGGCGTTCAACAACGCCGACCGCGACTACTTCCGGCAGCACCGCGACTCCGCGGACAAGGGCACCGTGATCGGCATGCCGGTCAAAAGCCGATCGGGCGGGCAATGGATCATCACGGTATCGCGGCGCTTCGACCGTCCGGACGGCACGTTCGGCGGCGTCGTGCTGGCCAGCATCGATGCCAGCTATTTCGCGCAATATTACGAGCAGTTCGAGGTCGGGCCGAACGGCGCCATCTCGCTGCTGAGCGCCAGCGGCATCGTGCTGGCGCGCAGCGTCAACAACGAGACCTCGATCAACCGCAATCTCGCGAACACGCCGCTGTTCGAGGAGCTGCGTTCGAACACCGGCAGGATCTTCTACTACATCTCGCCGTTCGACCACGTCCGGCGCCTGAGCTACTACAAGCCGAGCCCGCGTTTTCCGGTCGGCGTGCTGGCAGCGGAAGCCGTGTCGGACGTGCTGGCGGCATGGCGCGAGGAGGCGATCCTGCGCATCGCGGGCGTCCTGGCGCTCACGGCGCTGATCGCCGTGCTGGGCAGCTACCTGGTGCGCGAGCTCGACACCCGACAACGCCTGGTGGCGGCGCTGATGGCGAGCGAGGCCGACTTCCGGCGGCTGGCCGAAGAATCGAGCGACATGGTGATGCGCGTGGGCTTCGACGAGACCATCCGCTATGTCTCGCCTTCGTGCGCTCGCGTCGTCGGCTGGACCGCCGAGCAGCTCGCCGGCACGCCGGCGCTGGCGAGCGTGAACCCCGAGGACGCCGCCCGCGTGCAGGAGACGGTCGAGGCCGTGAAGCGCGGCGAGCGGGACGAGGCGAGGATGCTCTACCGCACGCGCCACCGGACCAAGGGCGAGATCTGGCTGGAGACGGCGATGCACGCGACGCGCCGGTCCGACACCGGCGAGATCGACGGGGTGGTGGCGATCTCGCGCGACATGACCGAGCACAAGGATCTCGAGCAGAGGCTCGAGACGCTGGCTCGCCTCGACGGGCTCACCGGTCTCGCGAACCGGCGACGGTTCGACGAGTGCCTGCGCGAGGAGTGGCAGCGCGCCGCCCGGGAGCAGGCGCCCCTGGCGCTGCTGCTGATCGATGTCGATTACTTCAAGCGCTACAACGACCGCTACGGGCACCAGGCGGGCGACGCCTGCCTGAAGGCGGTCGCGGGCGTCATCGCCAGCCAGGCGCGGCGCCCGGCCGATCGCGCGGCCCGCTATGGCGGCGAGGAGTTCGCCCTGCTGTTGCCCGGCACCGACGCGGCAGGCTGCGAGCAGGCCGGCGAGCGCATCCGCGAGGGCTTGCGCGCCCTTGCCCTGCCGCACGCCGGCAATTCGACGATCGGACGCGTGACGGTGAGCCTGGGCGGCGCGACGGGCTGGCCGACCACTGACCGCGTCGGCGATCGCGATCCCAGCTCGCTGGTCGCCGCCGCCGACCGCGCGCTCTACGCCGCCAAGCGCGCCGGCCGCGACCGGCTGATGATGGCCGGCCAGGTGGTGCCCTGGCCGGGGGCGGAGAGCGCCTGACGTTCGTTGCCGAACGGCGCGAGGAGCGGCGCAAACGACCTCATCGCGGACGCAGCCAATAACGGCAGCCCAGCCTCCACGTCGCTCGGGATGACAATCGCGGGCGCAGCGGCTTCCATAGGCGTCCCCCGTTGCTTTCAGAAAGAATGAAATGAACGCCGTCAACGCCATCAAGAACTGGTTTTATTCCCTGCCGGACTTTGCCCTCCTGCTCGTTGTCGGCGCGATCGTGGCGGGCGCGATCGTGCTGTTGCCGCGGTTGATCGCCCGGCTTCCATGGCTGAAGCCCAGCGAGGATCACACCGACTTCGCCCTTCGCATACAGGCTACGCTGTTCACCATGACCAGCCTGGTGCTGGCCTTCACGCTGGTCGAGGCGGACCGCAATTTCCGCGCCGTCGAGAGCGTCGTCACGGCCGAAGCCTCGCACCTCAACCGGCTCGACCGCCTGCTGTTCCGCTACGACGAGCAGGCGGCCCTGGCGGTGCGGCCCCTGCTGCTGGACTACGCGAACTCGATCGTCACTGACGAGTGGCCGGCCATGAAGGAGAACAGCGGCAGCGACCGCACGCGGCGGGCCTATGGCGCGGTGGCCCGCACCGTGCTGGCGCTCGACCCGCGCAGCGCGCGCGAGACCCAGATCTTCGGCGAGATGCTGCGGTCGCTCGATGCCCTGGCCGAATCGCGCGACGCGCGCCTCGCCGCGGTCGGCGAGGGCTTGCCCTGGGCCTACTGGTTCGTGGTGGTGTTCGCGGTGACGATGCTGCTGTTCGTGAGCAGCAACATTCGTCCGACGGCGTATCGCGCGACGGTGATGGCCGCACAGCTGTCGGTGATCGGCGTGTTCATCGGCTTCGTCATCATCATGGATCAGCCGTTCAACGGCGACACGGTCGTCCATGCGGCGGCCATCGAGAAGACGATCAAGGTGATCAAGGCGCGCGGCGCCACCTGACCCTTGTAGATCCGCCTCATGCTCTTGCGGACCGCGAGCCTCTGGCTCGCTCTTTCCATCATGAGCGCGCGGGACGCGCGCGGTCCGGAAGAGGATGAGCGGGCCTCGAGGCCGCGGTCCGGCAAGAGCTCAAGAGCGCTTTTCGCCGAACCCCTCGTACCAGCGCCCCGGGATCGCCTGCTGCGCCCGCAGTTCGAGCTCGCGCTCGTGGCGACGGAAGAAGACGATGCTGGCCACGACGCAGATCGCGGCCACCACCAGCAGCCCGATGCTGACCGGGCCTGCAATGCGCTTGATCTCGGTGCCGAACAGGTAGGCGCCGCCGCCGTAGATCGCTGCCCAGGTGAAGCCGCCGAGGGCGTTCATCAGCAGGAAGTGCGGCCAGTGCATGCGATTGATGCCGGCGAGCAGTGCCGCGAAGGTGCGCAGGAAGGCGACGAAGCGACCGAAGAAGACGATCTTGCCGCCATGCCGCATGAACAAATACTGGCCGACCTTGAGACGCGCGTCGTGCAGGCCGATGTAGCGCCCGAACCGCGCCACCAGCGGCACGCCCAGCTCGCGGCCGATCAGGTAACCGAAATTGTCGCCCACGATGGCCCCGGCCGCCGCGACCAGGATGACCCAGGCGATGCCGATCTCGTGCGTCGAGCCGGCGTAAAGGGCCGAGGTCACCAGCGCCGATTCGCCAGGCAGCGGCACGCCCATGGCTTCGAGCGTGATGAGGACGAACAGGACCCACAGGCCGTACGTGTGAAACAGATGATGCAGGGTGTCGGCCGAGATCAGCTCCACGATGCTCCCCAAAAGCGACCGGCGCCCAATGGTTGCGGCGTCAGAACTCGCCCGCCGACCGCCGAAGCTGCTCGAACAGGAGGCGATGCCCGTTGGCGTTGAAGTGCGTGTCGCCGCGTATGTAGTTCTTGTCCACCGTGACGTCTGCGGGGTCGTGGAAGAAGGGCGCGAACCCGTCGACGAAGCGAACGCCCTGCGCCGCGGCCCAGTTCCGCCAATACGTCACCTGGATGCCGTTGGGATCGCCGGCCGCCACGTTGTCCGGCCAGGGATAGACGACGAGGGTGATCTGGCACTGCCATTCGCGGCACATGTCGACAATCACACCCAGGTTCTTGGCCGCCAGCGCCAGCCCCCGCTTGCCCCAGGCCTCCAGCAGCTGCCGATCGAACGTCCAGCTCGCCCGCTCGCGGCCGTATGATCCCGCCGTCGCGAACGGCGACTTCAACCAAAGGTCGTAGGCCAGCCGGAAGGTCGCGAAATTGCCGAGCAGGAACTGACCGGTGTCGAACCAATGGTAGGCCAGCGTCATCTTGATGTCGCCGTGCTCGTCGACGCGATACACGTTGGCCTCGTCGTCGATGTCTGAAACGTCGAGGAAGACATAGATCTCGGACGGCTTGATGCCGAGCTCCTCGGCGGCCGCGCGGATCTTGCGCTGATAGATCAGCGGACTGTAGGAGGTGACGCCGAGATTCCACACCGCCTTGCCCTGCTTGCGGGCATCGCAGGCCATCAGGCCAACGAAGCTCTCCTCGTAGGGCACGCCGAGCGCCTCGGTGAACGAATCGCCGACGGCGAAGATCGCCGGCCTGTCCTTGTCGTCGTCGGTCGCCGCGCAAGGCCCGGTCCTGAACCCGTGTCGGTCGGTCTGGAAGCGATAGTTGATGTTGCCCCACGGCCGGTTGGAATTCTGGTTCGGCGCCAAGGTATGGTGCAGCAGCGGCGAGGGGATGTATGCGTGGGTGTAGGCCGTGGCGCCGTCAGCCCAGCCTCGCTTCATGTCGGAAAACACGGTGGCCAGCAGGACATAATCCAGGGTCAGCACGATCAGCAATATGACGAATGCCTGGCTGAGCCATCGCAACACTCTTTTGGCCCAAAGGTCCGCCGTCGACGCCATGCCGGGAAGCTGGCAAATTTCCGTCGCGGTTGCATTCCAAAAAACACGATGCAACAGCCATCGTGCAGCCACGAACACCCCTGCGAATGCGGCAGGAATCAATCGGCGTAGGCGATGGCCCGCTGGGTGCTGAGGAATTTCTCGCGCAGATGGCCGCCCGAGGTGGTCGCCGGATATTTCGGCGGGTTGGCCATATCACTGCAGCTCGGCAGGCAGGCGACGACGGCGTCGTAGTTGGGGTTCTGGAAGAACACGATCGATTGCCGACGGCTGTCGGCGGCACTGCCGGCAGGCGGATTGGCGACGCGGTGCAGGGTCGAGACCCAGCGATCGTTGGTCCAGCGCGCCAGCATATCGCCGATATTGACCACGAAGCTTTTGGGCACGTGCGGCACGTCGAGCCAGGCGGCCTCCTTGCCCAGCACCTGCAGGCCGCCCGGCCGGTCTTCGGTCTTGAGGATGGTGAGGCTACCGTAGTCGCTGTGGGCGCTGGCGCGCAGCTGGCCGGGTTCGGGCGGTCCGTCGGGGGCCGGATAGTTGCGCACGCGGAGCCGACTGATGCTGCGATCGACGCTCGCATCGAACCAATGCTCGGGCAAGCCGAGCGCCAGGGCGAACAAGCGCATGAGGTCGATCGCGAGTGCATCCATGACCCGGTAGTACCGCTCGTAGGCGGCGCGCAGCCCAAGCGGCCGCTCCGGCCAGAGGTTGGGCGCGAAGTGGCGGCCGGCGGCGGGCGCGGTGTAGTAGGCGTCGTCCGTCACGTCGACGGGACCGATCATCAGGCTCTCGTTGAGATCGCCTGCCGCATCGCCGCCGCGGCTGCGGACCAGCACCTCGGCCTTCATCGGCATGTAGCCGCGCGTGACGTCCGGCGCAGGCCGCACGATCTTCATCTTCTCGGCCAGCGGCAGGTCGAAGAAGGCGCGGCTCAGCGCGTCGACTTGGTCGATCAGCGCGTCTTCGACGCCGTGGCCCGCGATCACCATGAAGCCGATCTCGCGGCAGATGCGGTCGACCTCGGCGGCAAGCACGCGTCGCGCCTCGGGATCTCCGCTGCGGTACGGTGAAATGTCGAGAACGGGAACGGTCTGCATGCGTTCGGCGCAGCAAGCCATGTGCCAGAATTCTTCCGGACCGCGGGCGTCTCGCCGGCTCATGATCATGATGCGGGCGGGACGCCCGCGGTCCTAAAGAAGATGCTCACCACACCCCGAAATGGATGCCGTGCTTGCGATGTGACGCGGTGCGCGCCTCGACGGTGGCGTCGTCGATCGTGACGCGCGACTTGCGCGCCTTCAGCCAGGCCGCGATGCGCTCTTCCATCTCGCGGCGGATGTGCGCGTAGGCGAGGTCGGCACCGAGGTCGCGCAGCTCCTTCGGATCGTAAGCGAGGTCGAACAGCATCGGGCGGAAATCCTGCCACCACACGTGTTTCCAGCGCTCGGTGCGGACCATGATGGCGCGGCAATCGCGCGGTCTGCGCTTCAGGGTGAGGCGTGCGGCGCGGAAGGAATAGTCGAGCTCCGAGAACACGGCGTCGCGCCAGCGCTCGCCCGCCGCACCATGCGCGCCGGCGCGCAGCAGCGGCAGCAGCGAACGGCCTTCCACCAGATGCTCCTGCGCCGGCTGCTCGAGGGCGGCGAGGCAGGTCGGCACGACGTCGACGCCTTCGACGAAACGGCGATCGACGGTGCCGCGGCTGGCATCGGCAGCGGGATCCGGATCGTAGACGATGAACGGCACGCGCAGCGCTTCCTCGTAGAAGATCTCCTTCTCGCCCAGCCAATGATCGCCCAGGAAGTCGCCGTGGTCGGAGGTGAAGAAGATCAGCGTGTCGTCGTATCGGCCGAGCTTCTCGAGCTGCTCGAACAGCCGGCCGAGCCAGTCGTCGATCTGGCCGATCAGGCCCATGTAGGCCGGCCGCACGATGCCCGGCGCCTCGGGCCGCTGGAACGAAACCGATTCGTCGTGCTGGCGGTACGCGGCGAGAACGGGATGCTGGTCGACCAGCTCCGACTCGGCGCGATTGAGCGGCAGGCAATCCTTCTCGGCGTACAGCGCGTGGTAGGGGGCCGGCGCCATGTAGGGCCAGTGCGGCTTGACGTAGCTGAGATGCAGGAACCACGGCTGCTCGCCCATGGCTTCGATGAAGCGCATGGCCTCGCGCGTCATGTAGGCGGTCTCCGAATGCTCCTCGGCGACGCGCGCCGGCAGGTGCACGTTGCGCATGTGCCAGCCCGACACGGGCTTGCCGTCCGGGCCATCGGCCGAGATCACGAAGTCGCTCCACGGATCCTCCGCTTGATAGCCGTTTGCGCGCAGGTAGGCGGCGTAGCCGCTTTCCTCGCCGGGCGGCGAATGGCCGTCGTAGCGGTCGAGCTCCTCGAAGCGGCCGGCGCGCATCAGCGCATCGAGCGCCGAGCCGCCTTCGATGCCGAAGCGCCGCAACCCCTCGGTGTCGGGCAGCATGTGCGTCTTGCCGGCCAGCGCCACGCGGATCCCGGTCGGCCGCAGGAAATCGCCGATGGTCTTTTCATGGGCGCTGAGCGGCACGCGGTTCCAGGTGGCGCCGTGGCTCATCATGTAACGGCCGGTGTAGTAGCTCATGCGCGACGGACCGCAGACACCCGATTGCACGTAGGCGCGCGGAAACAGCACGCCGCGCCGCGCCAGGGAATCGATGTGCGGCGTCTCGAGATGGGGATGGCCGGCGCACGAGAGGTGATCGGCGCGCAGCTGGTCGCACATGATGAACAAGACGTTCTTGACTTTGCCCACGGCCGTTTCCTCTCCCTGAGTATGCTGCACCGTTGCCGACGAGAAGGCCATTGTCATCCCGAGCGTAGCGAGGGACCCTTAGGGCAACAGGAAGGATCCCTCGCTACGCTCGGGATGACAGTGTAGCGCTCGGGATGACAGGGGAGGCGATGCCACTACACTGCCTCCATGACCGACTTGCCCTCCATCCGCGACGTCCTCGATTTCTGGTTCCTGCCGCTCGACGATCCCGAGCACGGCAAGCCGCGCGACATCTGGTGGAAATCGACGCCGGAGTTCGACTCCGAGGTTCGCGCGCGCTTCGGCGCTGCTGTCGACGGTGCGATTGCCGGCGACCTCGATACCTGGCGTCGGTCGCCCGACGGGGCTCTGGCTTTGATCCTCCTATGCGACCAGTTCGCGCGCAACATGCATCGCCGCACGACGCGCGCCTTCGCCGGCGACCCCAAGGCTCTGGAGACGGCGCGCTTTGCGTTGGCGCACGGCTATCCGCCGATATTCTCGCGCCATTTGCGTCAGTTCTTCTTCACGCCGTTCCATCACAGCGAAAGCCTCGCCGACCAGGAGCTCAGCTGTGCCCTGATGGCCGCGCTCCATGACGAGGAGACGACCAAGTACGCGCAGGAGCATCGCGACGTCGTTGCGCGCTTCGGGCGCTTCCCGCATCGCAACGAGGTGCTGGGCCGGACGTGCACGGCTGAAGAGCTCGAGTACCTGAAGGACGCCCAGGGCTACGGGCAGTAGGACCGCGGGAAAGTTCTGTCATCCCGAGCGGAGCGAGGGACCTTTCGCGTTGCCCAAAGGTCCCTCGCCTTCGGCTCGGGATGACAGAAGCGTCAGCTCGCCAGCGCCTCCCGATACAGCTCCGCCATATCCTCGCCGAAGCAGCAGAAGATCACGTGGTCGAGCTCGGCGTGCCGGCGCACTTCGCGCACGGCGATTTCGGTCGCCTGCGCCTTGGGGTAGCCGTAGATGCCGGTCGAGATGGCGGGAAAGGCGATGCCCTGCAGGCCGTGCGCCTGCGCGAGCGCCAGGCTGCTGCGGTAGCAGTTCGCTAAAAGCTCCGGCTCGTCGCGCGTGCCGCCGCGCCACACCGGTCCCACGGTGTGGATGACATGGCGGGCCTTCAGGCGATAACCGCGGGTGATGCGCGCTTCTCCGGTCGGGCAGCCGCCGATCAGACGACACTCGGCGAGGAGTTCGGGTCCGGCGGCGCGATGGATGGCGCCGTCGACGCCGCCGCCGCCCAGCAGGCTCTCGTTGGCGGCGTTGACGATGGCATCGATGTCGAGCCGCGTGATGTCGCCTTCGACGACCTCGAGCCGCGGCGGCATGCGCTCACCAGTAGCGCACGGGTCCGGTGTCGAGATGGACGAAGCCCGAGCGCGGATAGAAGCCGACGCCGCCCATGTTGAGCGAGCGCGCGGCCTGGCGGACCTGGAACACCGGCACGCCGGGGAAGCGGATGTCCATGGCGTTGCCGTTGATGTGCTGGCTGTCGGAGGCAACGCCGCGCTGGGTGCTGGCGAGCCAGGCATTGGTGCTGGGCGAGCGGTAGGCCGAGAAGACTTCGATGGAACCGGAGTAGTGCACGGTGTTCGCGGTATGCCACAGCACGTCGAACAGGAGCGGATCCATTTCGGTCTGCTGGTTCTCGTGCCAGTCGCGCAGGAAGTAGTTGAGCTTGTCGAGCGCGTCGCGGTGGTAGGCGCCATCCGACCAGTAGGTGACCGACATCGTCTCCCCGGTGTTGACGTTCACCAGGCTGAGCGAGCGCGGGCTGGTCGTATCCAGCACCGGCGGCGGGGGCGGCGGCGCCATCATGAAGCCGCCGAAGCGCGTGGCCCGCACGTGTGGCTGCAGGCTGGGCTTGGCCGGCCGCGGCACGGAGCGTGCGACGGAAGCCTTCTGCAGCGGGACCTTCGGTACGGATTCGGACTTGGCCGAACTCTTGGATCTCGACGATTCGCCGGTGCTGCCGGAGTGGGCAGCGCTGGCCGCCGTGGAGGCAGTGTGGCTGGACTGGGCGGAGGCGGTGCTCCCGATAATGAGTGCGGCGCAAGCCACGGAGGCGGCCAAGCTCAATACGAAACTGCGCATCGAGACCCCGTTTTGTTGTATTTGTGCCACAGTCTCCATACCAGAGACGCGTTCTTGGCTCAAACTGAAATTTTCCACTTGGAGCGCGGCCCTAGGGCAACAGTCTTATCCACTTCGCAAAGAGTCAGCCCTAACCTGTTGCGACTCTGAAGAGACTCCAGGGACGAGCTCGACCGAGAATCCGCTCTGTCTCAGGGCCCCGGCCTCGTGGGTCAGGTCACCGGCGGTGATCCGCACCACGCTTCGCCCGGTGCGGGCAAGAGCTGCCACGCGGCCAAGGGCGTCACGGTGCCCGACGGCAACCCGCTCGGCATCCCGCCGTGCCATTTGAACAACCGAAGGTGATACCGACTTGTCATATACAACCACATCCGCGCCCTGCAGCAAGCGATGCGCCTTGAGCGTCAACAGGTCCGGATCGCCCGGTCCGGCACCGACCAGGTGGATCGAGCCGGCGCCGTGCGCTTGCGCGGCCTCGCTGCGAGCGCTGTGCAGCAGTCGTATCAGCTCGCGCCGCGCGCCGGTCTCGTCGCCAGCCAGCGCCATCTCGCCGGCGCGACCGTCGAACACGCGATCCCAAAACCGTCGCCGTGCGCGCGGGTCCTTCAGCGTGCGCGCGACCTGCTCGCGGAAGATCTCGGCGAAGCGGGCCATGCGGCCGAGCGCCGCCGGTAGCGCGCGCTCGATGTCCGCCCGCAATCGCCGCGCAAGCGCCGGCGCCGCTCCGCCGGTCGAGATCGCGATGGTGATGGGCGCGCGATCGACGACGGCCGGCATGATGAAGCTCGAGAGCCTGGGCCGGTCGACGACATTGACCGGCACGCAGCGCCGCTGGGCCGCAGCCGATACCCGCGCCTGCAGAGTCTCGTCGTCGCTCGCGACGATGACCAGCGACATGCCGTCGAGGTCGGCCTCGTCGAACGCGTGGCCAGCCCACGACAGGCAGCCATCGGCGATCAGCTGGGCGATCTCGCCGACCACGGTTGCGGCGATCAGGGTGACGCGCGCTCCGGCCGACAACAACAGCTCGGCCTTGCGCGCCGCCGCTTCGGTGCCGCCGATCAGGAGCGCCCGGCGGCCCTTCAGAGAGAAGAAGAGCGGGAAGCTTTGCATCACGCGGCTTGCTTGTGGCGCGCCGCACGCAGCAGCGCGCGAATCTCGGGCCGACACGAGCCGCAACTGGTGCCGGCCTGCGTCGCCGCGCCGACCGCGGCGAGGCTGGTCGCCCCTTGTGCGATGGCCGCGAAGACGGCGGCCTCGGAAACACTGAAGCAGGCGCAGATCTCGCCGCCATGCGCCGCTGCCGCACCGCCGCTCAGGACAGCGCGGCGATCGGCCTCGCTCAGGCGCTCGAGGCTCATGAACGGCGCCAGACGATGGCGCACCTCGTCGTTGCGCTCTGCACCGAGTGCCAGCACGGCTTCCAGTCGGCCATCGCTCAGCACCGCGCCCAGTCCCGTCTCGCCCTCGATCCAGGGACCCGGGTTGGCGGCGCGGATGGCGGCCGAGAGCGCACGTCGGCTGCCGTCGGCAGACCCCTCGCCCGCCAGCAGATAGACGTGGTGACCGGCGCCTGTGAGGTGCGCCCAGTACGCGACGTGCGGCAGCATCACCGCGCGCCGAGCGAGAATCGTGCCATGCCATGCAATCGGTCGCCGGTGGATTTCGACCGGCGTGTGCTTCAGCTCGGGCTGCCCTGAGAGCGGATCGACGGCAGGGTTCACGGCGGCATTGATGCGACCGGCACGCGAGAGCTGCGCGGTCCAGTGCATCGGCACGAAAACGTCGCCTGGGCGTAACGCATCCGTAAGATGGACGCGCACGGTGGCGCGACCCCAAGTGCTCGACAACTCGGCAATGTCGCCGTCGGCCAGGCCGCGTACGCGGGCATCTTGCGGACTGAGCTCGACGACAGGCTCGGGGCGATGGCCTGCCAGCCGCAGCGACTTTGCCGTGCGCGTCATGGTGTGCCACTGGTCGCGCACCCGGCCGGTGTTGAGTCGCAGGGGCCGCACGGCCGTCGTCGCATTCACCGGCGGCCGTGCGGTCGCTGCCACGAAGCGGGCCCGGCCATCGCGGTGGAAGAAGCCGCCATCGGCGAAGAAGCGGCCGCCGCTCAAGCAGTCGCCGGTCAAGCGATCGAGGGGCGTGCGCTCGCGCGGCAAGGGCCACACGAACGGCGCGAGGTCGCGGTAAGCGGCATTGTCCAGATCCGCACAAAGACCGATGTCGAAGTCGCGACGGCCGTCGTTCTCGAACGCCGACAACCCAGCATGCTCGCGGAAGATGTCCGCCGGCCCAGTCCAGGCGAAGGAGTTGCCGAAACCCAGACGTCGCGCGACCTCGGCGATGATCCACCAGTCCTGCCGTGCCTCGCCGGGCGGCGCCAGAAACGGCCGCTGGCGCGAGATGCCGCGCTCGGAATTGGTGACGGTGCCGTCCTTCTCCGCCCACGCCAGCGCCGGCAGCCTCACGCGGCAGGCGTCGACGGTGTCGGTGGCGCGCACCGCCTCCGACACGATGCTGAGCGGACAGGCCTTTAGCGCCTCGCGCACCGCATCGGCGTTGGGCAGGCTCACCACCGGGTTGGTGGCCATGATCCACACCGCCTTGATCTCGCCGCGGCCGACCGCGTCGAACAGATCGACGGCTTTCAGTCCCGGCCGCGTCGCCATGCGCGGCGCCTGCCAGAAGCGGCCGACGCGCTCGATGTCGGCCGGCGTGAACTCCATGTGCGCGGCGAGCGTGTTGGCAAGCGCGCCGACCTCGCGGCCGCCCATGGCGTTGGGCTGACCGGTGATCGAGAACGGTCCCATGCCCGGCCGGCCGATGCGGCCGGTGAGCAGATGGCAGTTGATGATGGCGTTGACCTTGTCGACGCCGGCACTCGACTGGTTGACGCCCTGGGAATAGAGCGTGACGGCCTTCTCGCCGGCGGCGAACCAGTCGAAGAAGGTGGCGACGTCGGCCGGCGCGAGGCCGCACTGGCCAATGTCGGAAGCGCGCGCAGCAGCGAGCGCTTCCTCGAGACCCGTCGTGTGCTCCGCCACGAACGCCCGGTCGATAACGCCGCGGCGATCGAGGTCGGCGAGCAGGGCGTTGAACAGCGTGACGTCGCTTCCCGGCAGGAGCGGCAGATGCAGGTCGGCCAGCTCGCAGGTCTCGGTGCGGCGCGGGTCGACGACGACCACCTTCATCTGCGGATGACCGCGCTTGGCGGCCTCCAGGCGCTGGTACAGCACCGGATGGCACCAGGCGAGGTTGCTGCCGACCAGGACGACGAGATCGGCCAGCTCGAAATCCTCGTACAGTCCCGGCACGGTGTCGCTGCCGAAGGCACGCTTGTGGCCTGCCACCGACGAGGCCATGCACAGCCGCGAGTTGGTGTCGATGTTGGCGGTGCCGAGAAAGCCCTTCATGAGCTTGTTGGCGGCATAGTAGTCCTCGGTGAGCAGCTGCCCGGAGACGTAGAAGGCGACGGCATCGGGACCGTGACGTGCGATTGTATCGCGCAACCCATCGGCGACGGCGTCGAGGGCCGCACCCCACGAGACGCGTTGGCCGTCGATCTCGGGATGCAGCAGCCGGTCGTCGAGCGACAAGGTCTCACCCAGCGCCGCGCCTTTCGAGCAGATGCGGCCGCGGTTGGCGGAATGCAACTGATCGGCCGCGATTTCCGCGCCGCCCTTGCCGTCGGGCGTCGCGACCAGCCCGCAGCCGACCCCGCAATAGGGGCAGGTGGTGCGGATCGTCTTCATCTTTTCCTCCCCACGAAGTGGGGAGGTGGCCGAAGGCCGGAGGGGTCATGACCCCTCCGCCCGCTACGCGGGCACCTCCCCATCGCGGCGTCCGCGATGGGGAGGAGAAGGTAGCTAATACACATCGCGCTGGTAGCGGCCGGCCTTGGCCAAGCCGTCGAGCCAGGCCTTGGCGCCGCTTCCCTTGCCGCCCTGCTCGGCGGCGATTTCCAGGAGCGCATCCTCGACGTCCTTGGCCATGCGCTTGGCGTCGCCGCAGACGTAGAAGTGCGCGCCCTGCTCCAGCCATTGCCACAGCTCGTCCGCGTTCTCGCGCATGCGATGCTGGACGTAGACCTTGTCGGCCTGATCGCGCGAGAAGGCGAGGTCGAGCCGGCTGAGCAGACCGCGCCGCTGCCAGTCGACGATCTGGTCCTCGTAAAGGAAATCCATGCTGCGTTTTCGGTCGCCGAAGAACAGCCAGTTGCGGCCGCCCTTTGCGCCTGAAGCTGCGCTGCGCGCCTCGCGCTCCTCGAGGAAAGCGCGGAACGGCGCGACACCCGTGCCGGGGCCGACCATGATTGCGGGCAGGCTATCGTCGGCCGGCGGCGCGAAGCCGTGGCTCTTCTGCACGAACACCGGCACGACGTCGCCAGGCTTGGCGAAGTCGGCGAGGTAGCAGGACCCGATGCCGGTGCGCTGGCGCTCGTTGCAGCTCCAGCGTACCGCCGAGACCGTGAGATGGACCTCGTTGGGATGCGCCTTGGGCGACGACGCGATGGAGTAGAGGCGCGGCTGCAGGCGGTCGAGCGACTTCAGCAGACCGGGCAACGACGGCATCACGGAGGGGAAGGCCACCAGCAGGTCGAGCAGGTCGGCATCGGCGAGCTCGGTCGGCCCCTCGCCGCGCGCCAGCGCCTGCAGCTTGAGCGCGTCGTCGGCCTCGAAGGCACGCTCCGCCAGGAACAACATGCTCTCGTCGCTGGGGCGAGAGATGTCGACCTTGCTCAGCAGCACCTGACGCAAGGGCAATGCCTCGCCGTCGAAGGCCACCATCTCCTCGCCGCTGGCACCCAACCGATCGAGCACGGCCTGCACCAGTAGCGGATTCTTGCGCGCGTAGACGCCAAGACTGTCGCCGGCCTCGTAGGAGAGATCGGTGGCCGACAGATCGAGCACCACGTGACGCACGTCCTTCTCGGAGCCGGGCCGGTTCAGCGGATGGGCGTCGACCAAGGTGGCCAGCGCCGGCCGCTCGCGGGTGCCAAGCGCCGCCACGGGCTTGACGGCGGGCTTGGCGACGACCGCCCCTTCGCGCTGCGGCTCGAGCGCCGCCAGAAGCTCCTTCAGCTTGCGTTGTGTCTCCTTGCCGCCGGGCACACAGCGGCCCGTATCGCTTTCGGCGCCCGACCACACGGCTTCGGCATAGGTCTGGCAGAGATAGCCGCACTGGCCGCAGTCGAGCTGGGCCATCGCCGCCATCAGCTGCCGCGCCGGCTTGCGCCCCGCCGCGAGCTCGAGGCGCTCGGCCATGGCCAACGACGCATCGTGCCAGGGGAGGTCCTCGTCGGGCGCGTCGGACGGCATGCTCGGGGCTGCCGCCGTGGGGTCGATGCCAAGACGAGCCGAGAAGAAGCTGTTCAGCCAAGCGCGCTGCTCGGGCGAGAACGGCGCGTCCTCCGGGATCAGCGTCGGGATGGGCGTGATGGCGTTCATGAAGCGAGAGCCATCAGCGGCGCGCGTTCGGCGAGATGGCGCAACTCGGCGATCTCGTGGCGCCGGCAGAATTCGAAGAAGGTTTCGCGCGGCATCTGCCGATGCGTGAGCCAGACGGTCAGCAAACGCTCGATCAAGGGCGGCAGGTCGGCGAAGGCGACCGACGTTGCGTACTCCCGCGCCATCGCCTGCTCCTTGGTCGAGGCGGCGCCGCCGCCGATGAACACGTGGTAGCCCTCGGCGCTCTCCTCGCCCTGCTCGACCTTGCAGGCCAAAAGCCCGATGTCGCCGATATAGTGTTGCGCGCAGGAATGGTGGCAGCCGGTGAGATGGATGTTCACCGGCAAGTCGACTGCGACGCGCCGCTCGAGATGGTCGGCGAGCCTGAGCGCGTGGCCCTTGGTGTTGGCGGCGGCGAACTTGCAGCCGGCGTTGCCGGTGCAGGCGACCAGTCCGCGGCGGATGGCGCTGGCCTCGATGCCGAGCCCGAGCGCGTTGATGGCGGCGATGCAGAGGCCGACGTCGCGGTCGGCGACGTCGGAGATCAGCAGGTTCTGCCACACCGTGAGCCGCAGCGTGCCGCTGCCGAAGCGCTCGGCGATCTCGGCCAACCCGCGCATCTGCATCGAGGTCAGCCGGCCGACTGGCAGCACCAGGCCGAGATACAGGCGGCCTGGCTGCTTCTGGCGATGTACGCCGATATGGCCATGCTTGTCGGCAGTCGATCGCGGCGCAATCTTGGCGTCGCCGACGCGGGGCAGCGGTTGGCCATGTTCCTTCTCGACCTCGGCCAGGAAGGGCTCGCGGCCCATGCGGTCGAGCACGTATTTCAGGCGCGCCTTCTGACGATTGGTGCGATCGCCGTGCCGGATGAAGGCGCGTACGATGGCACCCGCAACCCTCACGCATTCGTCGGGTTTCAGCAGCACGCCTGTTTCGAAGGCGAAGTCTTGATGGCCCGTGATGCCGCCCAGCTGCAGGCGGAAGTATATGCCGGGCTCGACGTCCGATCCGCTGGTCACCTCGCAGGCGACGAAGCCGATGTCGTTGGTGTCCTCGAGCACCGGCACCTTGCCGCCGCCATCGAAGGCGATGTTGAACTTGCGCGGCAAGTCGTACATCTCGCGGTGATTGAGAATGTAGTGATGCATCGCGAGGCAGAGCGGGCGGGTGTCAATAAGTTCCTGCGGGTCGATGCCGGCGGTCGGGCTGCCGGTGATGTTGCGGATGTTGTCGGCGCCCGAGCCGCGCGAGGTGAGGCCGAGCGCCTGCACCGCGTAGAGCATGTCGACGGCGTGGTTGGCCGGGATCTCGCGGATCTGCAGGTTGGCGCGCGTGGTGACGTCGGCATAGCCGCCGCCGAAGGAGTCGGCTGCATCGGCCAGGCCGCGCATCTGCCAGGCGTTGAGAATGCCGTTGGGGATGCGCAGCCGGATCATGAACGAGTCCTGCGCCGGCGCGACGTAGAACAGGCCCTGGTACTTGGTGAGGAAGACCTCGATGCCCTTGGGGAACTGGCCTGCTTCGGCGCGGCCTAAAACTTCGTCCCACCGATCGAGCGGATGACGCTGGCGCTTGGCGGTCTCCTCCGGCACCAGCTTGCCGCCGGCGGCGACGGCGCGGTCCTGCGCCGTGTGCTGCAGCGCATCCGGTCCTGTTTGCCGAGAGGCCAGCTGAGAAACGGCCGGACGCCCCGTGAGCCTGTCAGCGGTCTTGGCCGCCTCGAGACCGCTCACGAAGCCTTTCAGCCACTGCTTCTGTTGGTCGTCGAAGTCGCTCATGGCTGCACCCCTAGGCGCGACCGTCAGGCGGCCGCCCGCGCCGGCACGCGGTGGCGCGCGTAGAGAAACTCCAGGATCGCCGCGCGGCAGCGCGCGTATTCGGCATCGGTCGCGAGCTCGAGCCGGCGGCGCGGCCGCGGCAGGCCGATCTTCAGGATCTCGCCGATGGTCGCGGAGGGGCCGTTGGTCATCATCACCACACGGTCGGAGAGCAGCACGGCCTCGTCGACGTCGTGGGTGATCATCATCACGGTGTTGCCGAGCCGGGCATGGATTTCCATGACGCTGTCCTGCAGATGGGCGCGGGTCAGCGCGTCGAGCGCACCGAACGGCTCGTCCATCAGCAGCACCTTGGGCTGCATGGCGAGCGCGCGAGCGATGCCGACGCGCTGCTTCATGCCGCCGGAGATCTCGTGCGGGCGCTTGTCCTTGGCCTGCGCCATCTGCACCAGCTCGAGATTGTGCATCACCCAATCGTGGCGCTCGCTCTTGGTCTTGGTCGAGCCGAACACCTTGTCGACCGCGATGGCGACGTTGCCGTAGACGGTGAGCCATGGCAGCAACGAATGGTTCTGGAAGACGATGGCGCGGTCGGGACCCGGCTCGTCGACCACCTCGCCCTCGAGGAAGACTTCGCCGGTCGTCGACTGCAGCAGCCCGCCCAGGATGTTGAGCAAAGTCGACTTGCCACAGCCGGAATGGCCGATCAGGGAGACGAATTCGCCCTGCGCGATGTCGAGGTTGACGCCGCGCAGCACTTCCGTCGCCACGCCCCTGTCCATCGGGCCGCGGCGGAAGCTCATGCCGACCTGCTCGAATTTCAGATAGGTCTTGTCCATCGCGGCCTCCTACTGCGCTGCCACGCCGTGCGAGACGAAACGGCCAAGGGCGGCGATCAGCTTGTCGAGCAGGAAGCCGACGATGCCGATGTAGACCAGGGCCACGATGATGTCGCTGATGCGCGAGCTGTTCCAGGCATCCCAGATGAAGAAGCCGATGCCGACGCCGCCGATCAGCATCTCGGCGGCGACGATGGCGAGCCAGCTCAAGCCCACGCCGATGCGCAGGCCGGTGAAGATGTACGGCACGCTGGCGGGCAGGGTGATCTTCCAGAACACCTCCCACCATGACAGCCGCACGACAGCGGCGACGTTGCGGTAGTCCTGTGGGATGTTCCGCACGCCCACCGAGGTGTTGATGATGATGGGCCAGATCGAGGTGATGAAGATCACGAAGATCGCCGACGGCTGGGCGTCGCGGAAGCCCGCCAGCGACAGCGGCAGCCAGGCGAGCGGCGGAATGGTGCGCAGCACCTGGAAGATCGGATCGAGACCGCGCAGCGCCCAGGTGCTCTGGCCGACCAGCACGCCCAGCGCCACGCCGACGACGGCCGCCAGGCAGAAGCCGATGGCCACGCGGCCCAAGCTCTTGGCGAGCTGCCAGAAGGCGCCTTTGTCGACGCCGCCATTGTCGTAGAACGGATCGACGATGAAGTCCCAGGCGTCGGCCACCACCTTGCTGGGCGGTGGCAAGCGTGAGCCGGGCTCCGAGCAGAGCAGCTGCCAGAGGAACAGGCAGACGGCGATCACGATCAACGGCGGCAGCACGACGCTCACGACGTGGCGCACGGTTTCGGCATAGCGCTCGAGCGCCGGCCGGACGGGCGCGCGGAACGGCACGATCTCCGCGCTTGCCGGGACGCCGGGTACCGGCACGGCGCCGGCGACTGAAGAGAGCTTGGCCGCCTGCATCACGACACCTTCTTGATCTGCAGCGACGACAGGTAGGCTTTGGGATCCTCGGGATCGAACACCTTGCCGTCGAAGAAGATCTCCTTGCCGCGCGAGGTCGAGTTCGGCACGTCGGCGGCGGCAGCGCTGATCGCCTTGGCGCCTTCGCGCCACAGATCCTCGCGATTGACTTTGCCGATGATCGCCTTGGTGTCGAGATCCATCGGCAACTTGCCCCAGCGCTGGTTCTCGACCAGGAACCACAGCTCGTGACTCTGGTAGGGATACGACACCCCGCCCTTCCAGAACTTCATGAGCAGGTCGGAGCCCGTGACCTTGCGGCCGTCGCCGTAGTCGATGTCGCCCTTGATGCGGTTGACGATGTCGGCCGGCGGCACGTTGAACCATTGCCGCTTGCCGATGATGTTCGCCATCTCCTCCTTGTTTTCCATCTTCTCGCACCATTGCTGGGCTTCCATCACGGCCATCAGCACGGCCATGGCCGCCTTGGGGTTCTTGTCGACCCAGTCGGTGCGCAGCCCGAGCGACTTCTCGGGATGGTCCTTCCACACCTCGCCGGTAGTGCAGGCGGTGTAGCCGATGTCCTGATGCACCAGCTGGTCGTTCCACGGCTCGCCGACGCAGAACGCCGCCATGTTGCCGACCTTCATGTTGGCCACCATCTGGGCTGGCGGCACGACGATGGTGGAGACGTCCTTGTCCGGGTCGATGCCGCCCGCCGCCAGCCAATAGCGGATCCACATGTCGTGCGTTCCGCCGGGGAAGGTCATGGCGCACTTCACTTCCTGGCCGGCCGCCTTCTTCTTGGCGAAGGCCTCCTTGAGCGGCGAGGCGTCGGCCTTGGTGCCGGTCGGCTTGAATTCCTTGGCGACCGAGATGCCCTGGCACTGGTAGTTGAGCCGCGCGAGGATATACATCGGTGTCGGCTTGTTCTCCGACGTCACCGTGCCCAGCGAGATCAGGTACGGCAGTGGCGTCAAAATGTGCGCACCGTCGATGCCGCCCGAGCCCGAACCCAGGACGAGGTTGTCGCGCGTCGTGCCCCACGAGGCCTGCTTGGCGACATTGGCATCGGTGACGCCGTACTTGTCGAACAGCTTCTTTTCCTTGGCGATGATCAGCGGTGCGGCATCGGTGAGCGCGATGAAGCCCAACGTGACCTTGTCGGTCTCCGGTCCTTTGCCTTGGGCAAAGGCGCCGGCCGGCAACGACGCGCGTGCCGCGGTCAACAGGGCCGCCGTAGCCGTCGCTCCCTTTAGAAGTCCGCGACGGCGAACGCTCAACCTGTTGCTACCCATTGGCTCTCTCCTGAAGCGAAGGTCCCACGCCTCTGTTGTCGGCGGCCGGCGGCACCGGTGGCTCGCCGTGGCCACCCGGTGGCAGGCGATCGATCGCGGGGCAGTCGACCCCCATCTCGGTCGCTGCGGCGCGATAGAGGTCGGTGCGATAGACGCGGTCGGCGACCGCGGTGATGTCGATGTCGCGCGGCGCCTGGTTCCAGCGCACCATCTGCTTCAGGAACCAATCGGCGTGGCTGCGCCACGGGAAGTTCGCGGCGTCTTTCTGGAACACATGGAAGCCAGGCTGCTCCAGGGTGCGCGCCATGACGTCGGCCGGCATGTTGAGGTGGCGCGGGCTCGACAGGATGCGCGCCGCCTCGGCGCGGTTGGCCGGATCGTCGAGCCACAGCGACGCCTCGATCAGCGCCTTGATCAGCGCCTTCAGCGTTTCGGGATGGCGCTCGGCCCAGGCTTCGGTGGTGCCCAAGACCTTCTCGGGCATGCCGCGCCAGATGTCCGGCCCGGTGAGCGCGATGTGACCGATGCCCAGCTGCTCGGACTGCCGGTTCCACGGCTCGCCGACGCAATAGCCGTCGATCACGCCGCCGGACAGATGTGCCACGGTGTGCGGCGGCGGCACGACGGTGAGCCGCACGTCGCGGTCGGGATCGAGCCCGCCGGACGAGAGCCACAGGCGCAGCATGTAGTGCTGCACCGAGTACGGGAACACGGAAGCCAGCACGAGAGCCGGCCGGCCTTCTGCCCGTCGCTTGGCGACGACGGCGGCGAGCGCACGCGCATCGAGCGGCCGCTGCGACGCCATCGCGGGCGCCGCTTCCTCGATCTCGCGCCACAAGCCGGTCGACAAGGTGACGGCGTTGCCGTTCAGCTCGAGCGTCATGGCGTTGATCATGGGGACGCTGACGCTGTCGATGGCGAGCGTCTGGGCAAGCGGCAGGGGCGACAGGATGTGCGAAGCGTCGAGCACGCCCAGCGCCAGCTTGTCGCGCACGTTGGCCCACGACACCTCGCGGCGGATCTCGACCTCGAGGCCTTGCCGCTCGTAGGCGCCGAGCTCCTCGGCCATGACGATCGCCGCGCAGTCGATGATCGGGATGAACCCGACCTTCAGTCTCGGTCGCTCCAGCTCGGCCATGCGCTACGCACTCCACAAAGACAAAACGTCCCGACCGGGCGGCACGAGTGCCGACCGAGCAGGACGCCATTGTCCAAATGCGGACCGACCTTGGTCCGCCATTACATCAGGAGAGAACCCGCCGTTGGGCTCGCACCGATACATGGAGCAGGAAACGTGCCAACGGTTGTGCGCTGCAAGGACGTTGAAAACACTGGATTTCCGCGGTTGCGCGCACTTGCCGGAGCTGATGCTCGCTTATGCAGCATGGTCGATTAGAGGGCATAGTGTTGCGAGAGGCACATCTTTTATCCTGAGCGCTCTTCCTGTCATCCCGAGCGCAGCGAGGGACCTTTAAGGCGACAGGAAGGGTCCCTCGCTACGCTCGGGATGACAGAGGTGCTCTCAGACAGAATCACCCCTTCAACACCCGGACGTAGGTCACGATGTCCCGCGCCACGTCGGCGATGCGCTTGTTCTGGTCCATCGCGAGCTTGCGTAAGAGCTTGTAGGCCGCTTCCTCGTTGAGGCCGCGCTGCTCCATCAGCAGGCCCTTGGCGCGATCGATGGTTTTGCGCTCCACCAGCGACAAGCGCGCCCGCTCGAGCTCCTCGCGCATGGCGTGGTAGCGATTGAAGTGCGCGACCGCGACGTCGACCACGCCGCGCACGCGGTCCTGTGCCAGCCCCTTCACGACATAGGCCGACACGCCCGCTTCCATCGCCGCGGCGATGGTCGCGGGATCGGAGCGGTCGACGAACAGCGCGATCGGCCGCGGCGTGAGGTCGGTGGTGCGGCGCATGTCCTCGATGGTGTCGCGACCGGGACTGTCGATGCTCACCACCACGACGTCCGGCGCGAGTTCACGCACGCGGCCGGCGAGATCCTGCGTGCCCTCGAGTCGGGCCAGCAGCCGATAGCCGGCCGCAGCCAGCCCCGCCTGCACGATCTCGGCGCGCGCAGGGTTGTCGTCGATCAGCAGGACGGAAAGCGCTTTGGTCACGGACACGGCTCGTTGCGGGGCTCCGGCCGCAACATCCGTGCCACGCCTTCAAGGCGTTGTTTCCAAAGGCTTTCCGTCTGCCCATCGACCGGAGCGAACGCGCCCGTCGGGTCCGGTGATCTGGCCATAGCCGCTGCGGCGGCCGTTGCGGAAGCCGCCTTCGTAGCGCTCCTCCCCCACCGTCTCGACGCCCGGACCTTCGAGCTTGTCGGCACGGAACTCGCCGGTCTGCACCATGCTGGGAGCAGCGAGCGAGCGCCGCACGCCCAGCCCATCGAAGCGCCCGGCGACGAAGGTGCCTTCGAGGCGCTCGACACCCGGCCTCTCGCGCACGCCGAGGCCACCCGCCATGCCGTCACGCAACTGACCGGCGTAGCGCGTGTCGTCGGGGAAGCGCACCGTGCCGAGCCCGTTCAGGCGATCGGCCTGCCAGTCGCCGGCCTGCTTCTCGCCATCCGCGAGCTCGGCGACGCCCAAGCCCTGTCGCTTGCCGTCAACCACCTGGCCGATATAGCTCGCCCCGCCCTCGTAGGTGCGGCTATCGGCGCGTTCGAGATCGGGACGGGCGGCCCGCGCCGCGACGATGCGCGCCTCGCCCGCCATCGAGATGGCCGTGCGGGCCGCCTCGTCGGCCTTCTCGTACACCGCGCGCGCCTCGAGCGCGGCTTGCCGTGCCTTCTCGATCAGCGCCCGCTGGCTCGCGTTGTCGGCCCGCGGCGCCGTCGATGGCGCCGGTGCGGTTGATGGCGTCGTCGATGGCGCGGGCGCCGGGGTCGCGGCCGGAGTCGCGGGTTGAGCGGTAGGCTTTTCCGCCACCGCGGTTGTCGGCTGCGTCGGCGTCGCGTCGACCAGCCAGCCGCGAATGTCGGTGTGATAGCGCCACAAGCCGATGGCGCCGGCGGCGATCGCGATCAGCACCAGCCAGAAGCCCAGCCGCGAGGGCCGCGGCGTGGGCTCCACGTCGGGGTGCTCCGCGCCGCGACTGACGCCGCCCAGCCGCGGCGTCGGATCCTCCGGCCGCGTCTCCAGGCGTTGCGTCGGGGCGCTTTCGACGCGCCCCACGGTTGTCCCGAAGGCACGGCTCCATTGCTCGACGCTCTGCGGGCGCTTGTCGGGAGCGAAGGCGAGTCCGCGATCGATGGCGGCAAGGAACAGTGCATCGAAGCGGTCGCGCTCGGTGTCGGCGAGCGGCAGGTAGGGATCGACGCCGACGCGCGCAGCGGCATCCGGCGGCGGCTTGCCGATGATCGAGTGATAGAGCACGGCCGCCGCCGAGTAGATGTCGCTCCACGGCCCCTGCTTGCTGTCGAGCGAGTACTGCTCGATCGGCGCGTATTGGGGCGTCAGCACGCCGGTCAAGGTTTGCGTGCGCTCGCCGATCGCCAGCCGCGCCGCGCCGAAGTCGATCAGCACCGGCACGCCGTCGCGCCGGATGATGATGTTCGACGGCTTGATGTCGCGATGCAGGAAGCCTTGCGCATGCACTGCGGCCAAGCCGCTCAAAAGGCCGCTGGCCAGGCGGCGCACGTCCTCGGCCGGCAGGCGCGGCGCCTTGGAGCGCAGCACTTCGGCGAGACTCTGGCCGTCCTCGAACTCCATGACGGTGTAGGCCGTGCCGTTGGCCTCGAAGTAGCGCAGCACGGGAACGATGTGAGGATGGCGGAAGCGGGCGAGCGCGCGCGCCTCGTCGAGGAAGCGCTCGCGGCCCCACGTGAAATCGTCGGCGTAGCGTGCGCCGCGCGGCACCACCTCGTTCTCGCCCTTGCGGACGGCGAATTCGACCGGCAGGTACTCCTTGATGGCGACGAACTTGGCGAGCTGCTTGTCGAAGGCGCGGTAGGTGATGCCGAAGCTGCCGTGCCCGATGATGGCATCGAGCCGGTAGTCACCGAGCTCGGTGCCGGGCGGCAGGGCTTGGACATTGTCGACGGCCATGCCGTTGGCTACCGCGCAACGCCTTGAATCACAACACCTTAAGGCTGAGACTCGCGGCCGCTATCGACTCTGCCCATATCGGTCGCGATACTAGCGGCCGCTCTGTCATCCCGAGCGTAGCCCCCTGTCATCCCGAGCGCAGCGAGGGGTCCTTCCCGCCGCCTTAAAGGTCCCTCGCTGCGCTCGGGATGACAGATACTGCGTACCGGATGACAGCCTCGATCGAGTAGGATGGTGCGATGAAGCCGGCAACCCTGCACGACAATGCGCGCACCCTGGTGCTGACCGGGGCCAGCCGCGGCATCGGCCACGCCACCGTCAAGAAATTCAGCGCCGCCGGCTGGCGCATCATCACCATCTCGCGCCAGCCGTTCAGCGCGCTCTGCCCATGGCCGAGCGGCGGCGAGAACCACGTCCAGGTCGACCTCGCCGATCCAATCGATGTCGGTCGTGGCATCGAGCAGATTCGCGCCCGCCTGGCGGGCGGCCGGCTCGACGCCCTGGTCAACAACGCCGCGATCTCGCCCAAAGGGTCGCACGGCGAGCGGCTGGGCGCCATCGACACGCCGTTCGACCTGTGGCGCCAGGTGTTCAACGTGAACTTCTTCGCGCCCGTCGCGCTGGCGCGCGGGCTGATCGAGGAACTGTCGGAAGCCCGCGGCTGCGTGGTCAACGTGACGTCGATCGCCGGCAGCCGGGTGCATCCCTTCGCCGGGTCGGCCTACGCCACCTCCAAGGCGGCGCTGGCGGCGCTGACGCGCGAGATGGCGCACGACTTCGGCCCGCGCGGCATCCGCGTCAACGCCATCGCGCCCGGCGAGATCGACACCTCGATCCTGTCGCCCGGCACCGAGAAGATCGTCGAGAACCAGATCCCCATGCGCCGGCTGGGCACGCCCGACGAGGTGGCCGACGTCGTCCACTTCCTGTGCGAGAAGGGATCGAGCTACGTCAGCGGCGCGGAAATCCAGATCAACGGCGGCCAGCACGTGTGAGACGTCTTGTCATCCCGAGCGAAGCGAGGGACCTTTGGAGGCAGCAGGAAAGGTCCCTCGCTGCGCTCGGGATGACAGAGGCGCTAGCGCTTTAGGAGCACGACTATGGACACCACGATAACCCGATCGACAGGCACTCCCCTCAAAGGCGAAACCGGCCAGGAAGCGCGGCGCCGGATCCGGGGCGGAGGTCATCGCGTGCCCACCGCCTACGCAGCGCCGGGTTACGTGCAGGGCAACCTTGCGATCCTGCCGAAGGAATTTGCCGCCGACTTCGCGCGCTTCTGCGCCCTCAACCCCAAGCCGTGCCCGCTGCTCGCCCAGTCCGAGCCGGGCGACTGGCGCCTGCCGACCTTGGGCGCAGATCTCGACATCCGCACCGACATCCCGCTCTACCGCGTCTGGAAGAAGGGCGAGTTGATCGAGGAGGTCACCGACCTCAAGAAGGTGTGGCGCGACGACCTCGTCGCCTTCGTGCTCGGCTGCTCGTTCTCCTTCGAGGAAGCCCTGATGGAGAACGGTCTGGAGCTCAGGCACATGACCTGCGACAGCAACGTGCCGATGTTCCGCACCAACATCGAATGCAAGCCGGCGGGTCCGTTCCATGGGCCGATGGTGGTATCGATGCGGCCGTTCCGGCCGGCCGACGCCATCCGTGCCGTCCAGGTGACGACCCGTTTCCCCTCGGTGCATGGCGCGCCCGTGCACATCGGCAAGCCCGAGCTCATTGGGATCAAGGACCTCGCCAAGCCCGACTACGGCGACGCCGTTCCGGTGCATGACGACGAGCTGCCGGTGTTCTGGGCCTGCGGCGTCACGCCCCAATCGGTCGTGGCGACCGTGAAGCCCGAGTTCTGCATCACCCACGCGCCGGGCTACATGCTGGTGACCGACCTGTTGAATGCCCAGCTCGCCGTCCTCTGATGGCACGACTGCAGTTCGATGTTGGCACGGTCGAGATAACGGAGCTGGTGATCGCGGGCTGGACGGCCCGCGACGTCGCCGCGCTGAACGAGCACATCGAGGAGCTGAAGGCGATCGGCGTGCAGACGCCGACGCATGTGCCGATGTACTACCGCATTGGCACCGAGCTCTTGACCCAGGCCGAGGAGATCCAGGTGCTGGGCGACGATACGACGGCCGAGGCCGAGCCGGTGCTGGTCGGCTCGCCCGACCGTCTGTGGGTGACGGTCGGCGCCGATCACACCGACCGCAAGGTCGAGAGCTACGGCGTCGCCATCGCCAAGCAGGTCTGTCCCAAGGTCGTGGCCCGTGAGGCCTGGCGGTTCGAGGACGTCGAGCCGCACTGGGACCGGCTGGTGCTGCGCAGCTTCGTCGAGGACGGCGGCCGCCGGGTGCTCTACCAGGAAAGTCCGCTGGCGGCACTGCGGCCGGCGCGTGACCTGATCGCCGGCTGGAACAAGGGGGATCGACGCCTGCCAGCCGGCGCGGCTTTGTTCTGCGGCACCATCGCCTGCCGGGGTGCCATCCGCTCCACGAGCCGCTTCGAGATGGCGCTCGAAGACCCGGTGCTCGGTCGCAAGATGTCGCACGCCTACCGGGTCCGCACTCTTCCCGTTGTCTCCTGAGCCCTGCGCATAGCTTCAGTGCGGTCGCGGCCTTGCCTCTCCGGCGTGTGCAAACGTAGGTTCATTCTACGGGAGGCAGGGCTAAATGGTCCGAAGCGCATACGAAGGCATCACCGTTCTCGATTTCACGCAAGGCGTGGCGGGGCCGCACGCTTCCATGCTGCTGGCGCTGCACGGTGCCGACGTCATCAAGATCGAGCCGCCGGAGGGCGACTGGGGCCGCGCGCTGGGCGAGCTCAAGGGCGATCATTGCGCCCACTCCGTCGCTTTCAATCGCGGCAAGCGTTCGATCGCGCTCGACCTGAAGTCACCCGACGGCATCGCGGTGGTGAACAAGCTCGCCGCCAAGGCGCACGTCGTGATGGAAAGCTTCAGGCCGGGCGTGATCTCGCGGCTGGGCTTCGGCTACGAGGCGATCAAGAAGGTCAATCCCAAGGTGATCTACTGCTCGGTGTCGGGCTTCGGCCAGACCGGGCCGTACAGCAAGCGGCCGACGGTCGACGGCCTGATCCAGGCGTTCAGCGGCATGATGGTGATGAACCGCCTGCCCGACGGCACGCCGTGGCGGCAGGGCATGATCGCGGTCGACGTCACGACCGGTCTTTACACCTTCCAGGCCATCGCGCCGGCGCTGATGCGCCAGCTGCGCTTCGGTGAAGGCTGCCACATCGATTCCAGCCTGATGCGCGCCGCTGCGGCCTACCAGGGCGCCAAGCTGATGGAATTCGTGTTCTCCAAGGGCACGCCGCCGCCGCTCTACATGCCGGCCGGCAGCTACAAGACGGCCAACGGCTACATCATGGTGAGCGCCATGCGGCCGCACCATTTCCGCACGCTGTTCGAGCTGATCGGCCGCCACGACATCGCCAACGATCCCGACCTGCAGAGCCACGAGAGCCGCATCAAGAACGCGCCCAAGATCATCAAGGCGCTGAACGAGACCATGCCGCAAAAGACCACCGAGGAGTGGATCGCGCTGTTGCAGCCCAACGACGTGTTCTGCGAGCGGGTCAACACCTACTCGGACTATCTCGAGCATCCGCACGTGAAGGACAGCGGCGCCGTCGACTGGATCGAGCAGGACGGCTTCGGCCGCATGCCGGTGGCCAACATCCCCGGCCTGCCGCGGGCGGCAGAGCACGCGCCGCAGCAGCATGCTCCGCACATCGGCGAGGACGGCCCGGACATCCTGCGCGAGCTGGGTTACAGCGCGGCCGAGATCGAGGCGATGTTCGCCCGCGGCGACATCCGCGCGCCGGTGCCGACGGCAAAGGCGGCGGAGTAGGCCGAGCGCGCGGACCCCTTGGTCAGACCCTTTGTCATCCCGAGCGTAGCGAGGGATCCTTCCTGTTGCCTCAAGGATCCTCGCTACGCTCGGGATGACAGGGGCTACGCTCCGTCACCTCCCCTTCGCGGGATCCGCGAAGGGGAGGACAACCGTTACGTCACCTGGAAACCGTGCGCGAAGGGGTCACGGTCGTCGACGAAGATTGTGTTGATGCCGTGTTGGCGGGCCCAGCCGGAGATCGAGGGCACGATGGCGTCATGGTTGCCGGCGCGCGCCGCTGCCTCGACCCGTCCCTCGAACAGCGAGCCGATGATGCTTTCGTGCACGAACTCATCGCCGACCTTCAGCCGGCCGCGCGTCGCGAGCTGCGCCATGCGGGCCGACGTGCCGGTGCCGCACGGGGAGCGGTCGATCGCCTTGTCGCCGTAGAACACGGCATTGCGGGCGTGAGCGCGGGGGTCGCGCGGCTTGCCGGTCCACATCACATGGCTCACGCCGTTGATGGTCAGGTTTTCCGGATGGACCGGACGAATCCTGTCGTTGAGCAGGCGGCGCACCACCGGCGACAGCCTGAGCACGTCACCAGCCGACATAGCCTCCAGTCCGCCGTAGTTCTTCTGCGGCTCGAGGATTGCATAAAAGTTGCCGCCGTAGGCGATGTCGAACGTGAGCTGACCCACGCCCGGCACGTCGATCGCGACATCCGTAGCAGCGAGATAGGAGGCGACGTTGGTGATCCGCACGCTCTCCACGAAGCGGCCGTTCTGCTCGTAGCGTGCGACCACGCGGCCGGCCGGTGCGTCGAGGTTGACCACACCCGGTGTCGCGGTCGCCAAGAGCCCGTTCTCGACCGCCATGGTGACCGTGCCGATGGTGCCGTGGCCGCACATCGGCAGGCAGCCGCTCACCTCGATGAACAGGATGGCGACGTCGCAGTCGTCCCGTGTCGGCGGAAAGAGCATCGAGCCCGACATCACGTCGTGGCCGCGTGGCTCGAACATCAGCGCCTTGCGGATCCAATCGTAGCGCTCGAGAAAATCGAGCCGCCGCTCGCTCATGGTGTTGCCCTTGAGCAGCGGCGCGCCGCCGCTCACCAGCCGCACCGGATTGCCACAGGTGTGGCCGTCGAGGCAGGAGAAGGTGTGAACGGGCATCGGGATCTTCCGGACCGCGAGCCTCCGGCTCGCTCAAGAAAATGAGCGCGCAAGATGCGCGCGGTCCCGAAGAGGATCAAGACGCGGTCATGAACCGCTCGACCTCGCGCTTGGACGTGAGTCGGATGACGCGCTTTTGGTCGGCGAGCGCCTGGCATTCGCGGGCGAAGCGCTGGCGGTTGCGGCGATGCGTCGTCCAGGCCCACACCAGGATCGACTGCCGGCTGAAGAAGGCCGTGCGCCAGGTCTCGCGGTTGCCGCTGCCCCAAAGATCTTCCTGGCTGAGCACCCGCCGCAAGGTGCGCCAGAACAGGCGCCACATGACGATCGACAGGGGCAGGTCGAGCCAGATCAGGGTATCGGCGGGCCGCCATACGAGGTCGCGCACCTGGCCGTAGTTGCCGACCACGATCCAGTCGCCGTCGCGCGTTTCGCATTCGACTCGATAGCGGAACAGCTCGACCGGCGCGCCCTGCCAGTCGCGGCCCCAGTACAGGGCGTCGAGCTCGATGACGCGCAGGCCCTTCTGCTGCGCCAGGCGCTCGGCGAGCGTGCTCTTGCCCGATCCGGTCGTGCCGAAGACGACGACCCGCCTCATGACGCCGCGCTCAACCGCATCGAGCCCCCTCCAAGCGCGTCAGCCACTGTAGCGCCAAATCGTGCTGCATCGTAGGGTGCGGTTGGTTTGTTCGGGGTGCGATGATGCCGCAGATGCTTTTCAAGAACCTCCGCCTGCTCGACCCGCGCTGGGACGAGGCGCGCGAGGGCTACGAGGTGCTGGTCGAGGGCGAGCTCATCAAGGAAGTGTCGTCCTCGCCGATTTCAGCGCCCAACGCGCAGGTGATCGACTGCGGCAAGCGCACCCTGATGCCCGGCCTGATCGACTGCCACGTCCATGTCTTTCTGGTCGAGGTCAACATCCGCTACCTCGAGAACATGCCGCTGACCCTGCTGACGGCGAAGTCGGCCGACCTGATGAAGGGCATGATCGACCGCGGCTTCACGACGGTGCGCGACACCGGCGGCGCCGACTGGGGCATCAAGACGGCGGTCGAGTCGGGGCTCATTCCCGGCCCGCGGCTGTTCATCTCGGGCCGTGCCATCGGGCCGACCGGCGGGCACAGCGATTCGCGGCGCCGCACCGATTCGGGCGCCGCCTGCGGCTGCTGCAACGCCATGGTCTATTGCATGGCGATCGCCGACGGCGCCGACGAAGTGCGCCGCACGGTGCGCGAGCAGATGCGGCAGGGGGCCGACCAGATCAAGATCATGTGCTCGGGCGGCGTCGCCTCGCCGTACGATCCGCTGGATTCCTTGCAGTTCTCGGAGGCCGAGATCGCCGCGGCCACGGACGAGGCCAAGAACTTCGGCCGCTACGTGCTGGCCCATGCCTATACGCCGGAAGCCATCACCCGGGCCGTGACCAATGGCGTGCGCACCATCGAGCATGGCAACCTGATCGACGACAAGTCGGCGCAGCTCTTGAAGTCCAAGGGCGGCTACATGATCGCCAACCTCGTCACCTACTTCTCGATGAAGGAGCGCGCCGCGCAGTTCGGCATGTCGGCCGACATGCTGGCCAAGAACGACATCGTGCTGGAAGGCGCGCTCCGCTCGCTGGAGACCTGCAAGGCGGCGGGCGTCAAGGTCGGCTACGGCACCGACCTTTTAGGCCAGCTGCAGGTCGACCAGAGCCAGGAGTTCATGTACCGCGCCAAGGTGCTGAAGCCGATCGAGATCATCCGCCAGGCCACCGTTGTCGGCGCGGAAATCCTGCGCCAGGAGGGCAAGCTCGGCGTCGTCGAGCCGGGCGCCTTCGCCGACCTGATCGTGGTCGACGGCGATCCGCTGAAGCGGCTGGAGCTGTTCCTCGACCAGGGCGCCCACCTGCCGGCGATCATGAAAGCCGGCAAGTTCCACAAGAATGCGTTGCGATGAGTGAAGGGTCGATGAGGCGCCACGGCTGTCATCCCGAGCGCAGCGAGGGACCTTTCGGGGTCAGTAAAGGTCCCTCGGCCTTCGGCCTCGGGATGACAGGGATGGCGGCCGAGATGACAGAGTCTGGAGTTCCGTAAATGTCGTACCTGTTCAAGAATCTCCGCCTGCTCGATCCCCGTTGGGAGGAGACGCGGCCGGGCTACGAAGTGCTGGTCGAGGGCGATCTCATCAAGGAGGTCTCGGACCGGCCGATCACCGCCGCGTCGGCGACGTCGATCGACTGTGGCGGCCGCACCCTGATGCCGGGGCTGATCGACTGCCACGTGCACACCCACCACAGCGAGGTCTACATCAACCGCATGGAGGCGGTGCCGCTCACCTTGATGATGGCCCGCTCGGCCGGCCGCCTGAAGCGAATGCTCGACCGCGGCTTCACGACGGTGCGCGACGCCGGCGGTGCCGACTGGGGCACCAAGACCGCGGTCGAATCGGGGCTGATTCCCGGGCCTCGGTTGTTCATCTCGTGCCGCTCGATCGGACCGACCGGCGGCCACAACGACCGCAACCGGCGCACCGACCAGGGTCCGCCCTGCCTCTGCTGCAATGGCATGGTGTTCATCCGCTGCATCGCCGATGGGCCGGACGAGGTGCGCAAGGCGGCGCGCGAGCAGATGCGCCAGGGGGCCGACCAGGTGAAGCTGATGGTCTCGGGCGGCGTCGCCTCGCCCTACGATCCGCTGGAATCGCTGCAGTTCTCCGAGGCCGAGATCAGCGCCGCGGTCGAGGAAGCGCACGCCTTCGGTCGCTACGTGCTTACCCATGCCTACACGCCGGAGGCCATCACCCGCGCGGTCAAATGCGGCGTGCGCCCCATCGAGCACGGCAACCTGGTCGACGCCCCGACCGCCAAGCTGATGGCCGAGAAGGGCGTCTACATGATCCCCAACCTCATCGCCTACGACGCCATGAAGCGGCGCGCCGCCGAGCTCGGCATGCC
>JAFAKN010000101.1 GCA_019235415.1 Alphaproteobacteria bacterium | reverse complement strand
CCGCCGGTCGAGAAGCCCTGCACCAGGCGGCACAGCACCAGCAAGATCGGCGCCGCGACGCCGATCGAGGCATAGGACGGCACGAGGCCGGTCAGCGCCGTCGCCGTCGCCATCAGGCCGACCGTGAGCACGAGCGCCTGCTTGCGCCCGCTCCGATCGCCGTAGGCGCCGATGACGATGGCGCCGACCGGGCGCATCACGAAGCCGACGCCGTAGGTCGCGAAGGCAGCGAGCAGGCCTGCCAAGTCGTCGGTCTTGGGAAAGAAGTTGGCCGCGATCTGCGCTGCGAACAAGCCGAAGATCAGGAAGTCGAAGAGCTCGACGAAATTGCCGATCGCGCAGGAGATGATGGCGCGCCGGCGGATGCGGGCTTCTTCGGCGACGCCCGCGCCGAAGCCCATGGCCGCTTGTGACATTCGTTTCCCCCAAGTTTTCGTTAGTCTGGCAGAAGCGGATTGTTTGTCCAAGGCGACGCCTGTGGCGACGCGGCCACGCGGAATGCTCAGCCGCTCCGCGGCTTACGGGTTCTTGCAGCGCTGCGTCGCAGGATCGGGCGGAAAGCGCTCGTCCCATTCGGCCTCGAAGTCCTTGCGGAAGCGGATGTAGTCCGGGCCGTCGTCGCGAGTCTCCATGACGCCGCGAAAGGCATAGGCGACGCCGGGCCGGCCCTGGACAGGCTTTTCGAAGTAGATCTCGATGATCGGCGTGTCGTTCTTGTCCTTGGGACGCACGAGAGTGACGGTCGCTTGCGCGCAATAGGGCCAGGACGACGCGTCGAGAGGATTGAGGTCGTTGACGAGGACGCACTTGCCGCCGGTCCAGGCGATGCTGCGCGCCTGCTTGCCGACCAGCGCCTTCAGCCACTCCTCGACCGTGGTATCGCCGTCGCAATACGCGCTGCCGTAATCGATCAGGCTGAGCGTCGCCTGCCGGCCGGCGTCCGCGAGCGCGCCCTTGGCGATACCTTGCCCGGGTTCCGTCTTGGCGATGTCGGGCGTGGCCGTGACCAGTGCGAACGCGGCGGCCGCGAGGAAACTGAAGTGCAGCCTCATCCGTTTAGGCCGCCCTGCGGCGCCGGCTGGCTTTGACATTTGTCACGCCGCCAGACAGCAGCGTGCTTGCCAGTTGGTTGAGGCTGACGCCTTCGACCACCGCTCTGAGGGCGAGAGACCGGTACGCTTCGGCTTCGGTTTCGCCGGTCGCAGCGCAGCCTGGCAACTCGACGGCGGAAGCCAGATGACCGCCGCCTTCAGCTGTCGGAAGAGGAACGACGGTTGCCGCATAGGCCCGCGCATCGACGTCGCTGCGGCGAGAACTGCCCTTTGCCATCACGGATTCTCCACGAACTCATAGACAGCCGCATTTCGATGTCCTTGGCCCGGGCGAGAGTATCAGACAAAGCGGCGACCCTCGCGGCTCTGATCGACTACTCCAGGTGGCACGCCATGCGGTGGCGCTCGCCAATCGATCGCAGCGCCGGCGTCTCGACCGCGCAGCGCGGCATGGCATGCGGGCAGCGCTCGCGGAAGGCGCAGCCGGAAGGCGGCTCGCGCGCGTCCGGCACGTTGCCCCTGATGGGCAGCGGGGCGCGCGACTGGTCGGCGTCGGGCACCGGGACGGCCGCGACCAGGGCGCGGGTGTAGGGATGGCGCGGCCGGCGCACGATCTCCTCGGTCGGGCCGTCCTCGACGACACGGCCGAGATACATCACCAGGGTGCGCTCGCAGAGATAACGGACCAGCGCGAGGTCGTGGCTGATGTAGACGGCGCTCAACCCCATGGCGTCGCGCACCTCGCGCAGCAAAGCAAGGATGCCGGCGCGTACGCTGACGTCGAGCATCGAGACCGGCTCGTCAGCGACCAGGAAGCGCGGCCCCAGCACCAGCGCGCGGGCCAGCACGACGCGCTGCAGCTGGCCGCCGCTCAGCTGGTGCGGGTACTTGTCGAGGTAGCGGCCGACGTCGGGCAGATGCACCCGGCGGAAGGCCGAGACGACGCGGTCCATGTGCTCGGCCCGGTCGACACCTGCATTGAGGAGCGGCTCGGCGACCGCGCGGTAGATCGTGAAGCGTGGATTGAGCGCCTCGAACGGGTTCTGGAACACCAGCTGCGCCTGGCGCCGGAAGCCGCGCAGGCTGTCGCCGGCCAGGGTCGCGAGCGCGGTGCCGTCGAAGGCGATGGTGCCGGCGGTCGGCTCGGCAAGCTTCAGCATCAGGCGGCCGAGCGTAGTCTTGCCGCAACCGGACTCGCCCACGACGGCGACGGCATCGCCGGCGCCGACGTCGAAGCTCACGCCCGCCAGCGCGCGCACGGCGGGATGCTTGCCGCGCACGATCTCGGCCAGCGAGCGCGACACCGGGAAGTGCTTTACGACGTCGCGTAGCTCGACGAGCGCTGCCATGTGACCGGATCCAGAGCCAAGGGGCGCAGCTGCTCGACCTCGCCGTCGCGCAGGCAGGCGGAGACGTGACCGGGCGCGCGGCTGTCGGCGATCAGCGCGGGGGTCGCGGAGCAGGCGGCCATGGCGAAGGGACAGCGTGGCGCGAAGCGACAGCCCGGCGGCGGGTCGGCGAGGTCGGGCGGGCTGCCCTCGATCGGCACCAACTCGAGCGCGTCCGACAGCAGGTCGGGGAAGGCGTTGCGCAGGCCCATGGTGTAGGGATGGCGCGGGCGGGCCAGCACCTCGCGCACCGGGCCGCTCTCGATCACCTGCCCGGCATACATCACTACGACCTCGTCGCAGAGGTAGGCGACGACGCTGATGTCGTGGGTCACCAGCACCACCGAGAGGCTGAGCCGCCGCTGCAGGCCGCGCAGCATGTCGAGGATCTGGCGCTGGACGATGACGTCGAGCGCGGTCACCGGCTCGTCGGCCAGCACCAGGCTGGGCGCGAGCGCCAGCGCCATGGCGATCGCGGCGCGCTGGCGCATGCCGCCGGAGAACTGATGCGGATAGTCGGCGAGGCGGCTTTCGCTCAGGCCCACCAGCTCGAACAGCTCGGCTGAGCGGGCGCGGGCCGCGGCGCGCGCGTAGCCCCCGCGGCGGGTCATCACCTCGACGAGCTGGCTGCCGACCGTATAGACCGGGTCGAGCGAGCTCATGGCGCTTTGCGGCACGTAGGCGATGTCGCGCCAGAGATGGCGGCGGGTGGTCGCTTCGTCGATCGGCTGGCCCTTGAAGGAGACGCGCCCGCCGGCGCGGCGGCCGTTCTCGGCCAGCACGCCCATGATGGCGCGCACCGCGGTGGTCTTGCCGCAGCCCGATTCGCCGACCAGGCCGACGATGCGGCCTTCGGGCACGACGAACGACGCGCCGTCGACGGCGCGCACGCGGCCGGCGCGCGTCGCGTAGTCGATGGCCAGGCGCTCGACCTCGAGGATCATCGGCCACGCAGCCTCGGCATGAAGACCTCCTCGTAGCCGCGGCTGATGAAGAAGCCCGCCACCACGACCAGGATGATGCAGAGGCCGGGCGGCACGAACCAGGCGTACTGGCCGCGCGACAGAGCCTGCGAGGCGAAGGCGTCCTGCAGCATCATGCCCCACGACACGTTGTCGGGATCGCCGAAGCCTAAAAAGCTGACGCTGGCCTCGGTGATGATCGCCCAGCCGATGGCGATCGCGGCATAGACGAAGGAGAGCGGCAGGATGTTGGGCGCGATGTGCACGAACAGGATGCGCGAGGCGCTGGCGCCAGTGACGCGCGCCGCCTCGACGTAGGCGCGCTCGCGTAGGGTCAGCACCTGGCTCCTGATCACCCGGGCGGAGTTCGGCCACAAGAGCAGCGCCACGGCCAGCACGATGTTCGAGGTGCTGGCACCCAAAAAGCCGGTCAGCACGATGACGAAGGGCAGGAACGGCAGGCTGAGCGCCATGTCGGCGATGCGCATCAGCACGGCGTCGACGGCACCGCCGAAATAGCCGGAGACCAGGCCGACCACCGTTCCGACGGCAGCGACGATGACTGCGGCGGAGAGGCCGACGGCGAGTGCGCTTTGCGTGCCGTGCACCAGCTGGGAATAGATGTCGCGGCCGAGGTTGGTGGTGCCGAGCCAGAACTCGGCGCCGGGGCTTGCGTTGGCCGCGACCTTGCCGGCCTTGGTGAACAGGATCTCCATCGGATCGGTCGGCGCCAGCTGGTCGGCAAACAGCGCCACCAGGACGAACAGGAGGTAGATGGCGAGTCCGGCGAAAGCGAACGGGTCGCTGAGCGGCATCGCCAGCAGGCGCCGCAGCACCGGCCAGAAGGTCGAGGCCGGCTCAGCGGGCAGCGTACCCTCAACCCGCTCGACCATGGCTCACCCTGGGGTCGAGGACCATGTACAGAAGGTCGGCGACGAAGTTCATCAGCGCCAGCACCATGGCGATCATCAGGAACGCGCCCTGGGCCAGCGGGTAGTCGTGCACCGAGACCGCCTGCACCAGCATGCGACCGATGCCGGGCCAGCTGAACACCGTCTCGACCACGACGTTGCCGCCCATCGACAGCCCGACGCCCAGCGCGAAGGCGGTGACCACGGGCAGCAATGCGTTGCGCGCCGCATGGTGCAGCACGATCCGCCATTCCGAAAAACCCTTCATGCGCGCCATGGTGACGAACTCCTCGTGCATCACTTCCAGCATGTTGGAGCGCATGAGCAAGAGCGGCAGGCCCTGCAGGTAGAGCGCGAGCGTCAGCACCGGCAGCGCGAGATGGTGCAGGTAGTCGAG
>JAFAKN010000733.1 GCA_019235415.1 Alphaproteobacteria bacterium | reverse complement strand
CTCTTGGACCAGTACGGCGTGCTCAAGATCGACGAGCCGCAGTTCGCGATCAAAGGCCCGGGTCCGGGCTGAGCGTTGCTCGCCTCCCCTTCGCGGAACCCGCGAAGGGGAGGTGCCCGCGCAGCGGGCGGAGGGGTCATGACGCGTGACCGCTCCGTCTGCGTAAGACGCCGACACCTCCCCACTGCGTGGGGAGGAGAGGACAAGAATGAAAGTCTGGAACTGGGAAGGCTTCTGGAGCTACTTCACCAATCTCTATCTGCTGGAAGGCGCGCTGTGGACCATCGGGCTCACCATCAGCACGCTGATCTTCGGCGGCCTGCTCGGGCTGTTGCTGGCGCTGATGCGCCTTTCCAGGCACAAGTGGATGTCGCGCACCGCGCAAGGCTACGTCTGGATCTTCCGCGGCACGCCGCTCCTCGTGCAGCTCATCATCATCTATACCGGCCTGCCGCAGCTCGGCCTGGTGCGCTTCTCGGTCATCGAATCGGCGGTGCTGGGACTGGCGCTCAACGAGGCCGCCTATCTCTCGGAGATCCTGCGCGGCGGCATCCTGTCGGTGCCCAAGGGCCAGACCGAGGCGGCCCGCGCGCTGGGGCTAAAACCCTACCAGATCTTCCGCCTGGTCGTGCTGCCGCAGGCGTTGCGCGTCATCATCCCGCCGCTCGGCAACTCGGTGAACGGGCTCTTGAAGACCACCTCGATCGCCTCGGTGATCTCCATGGAGGAGGTGCTGCGGCGCGGCCAGATCCTGATGCAGCAGAAGTTCCAGGTGCTGGAAGTCTTCATGGTAGTCGCGGTGATCTACCTCGTGATGACCACTTGCTGGGACTTCGTGCAGCGCCGCATCGAGGCGCACTACGGCCGCGCCTACGGCGCCGCCGCCGACCATCAGCTTGCCCGCGACGACCACTAGAGCGGCGCCCGATCAAATGGAACCGTCGACGGTTCCATTTGATCGGGGGAAGCCGCTCTAGAAATGTTAGATTCTAGAGCACGACCTCCCGCTCGGCTGGTTCCAGCCGAGCGGGACGTGCTCTAGGAGAACAGCGTCCATGACAGGCTTCCTGCGCCGCCAATGGGTCGAGATGACCACCCAGGATTTCCAGCGCACCGACATGGCGCAGGCGATCGCCATCCTGCCCGTGGCGGCGATCGAGCAGCACGGCCCGCATCTGCCGGTCGAGGTCGACACCGCCATCAACCGCGGCGTGCTGGCGCGCGCGATGGAGCTCGCACCAACCGACCTGCCGGTGACCGTGCTGCCGGCCATGCCGGTCGGCAAGTCGAACGAGCACATCGCCTATCCCGGCACGCTGACGCTCTCGGCCGAGACGCTGATCCGGCTGTGGACCGAGATCGGCGAGAGCGTGGCGCGCGCCGGCGTGCGCAAGCTGGTGCTGTTCAACAGCCATGGCGGGCAGCCGCAGATTTCCGACATCGTGGCCCGCGAGCTGCGCGTGCGCTGCCGCATGCTCGCCGTCACCTGCAACGTCTATGCGCTGGGCAAGCCGGCCGGCCTGTTCCCCGCGTCCGAGCTGAAGCACGGCATCCACGGCGGCTCGGTCGAGACGTCGATCATGATGCATCTCTGCCCCGAGCTGGTGCGTCGCGAGGAGCTCGCCGACTTTCGCCCCAGCTCGTTGGACATGGAGGGCGAGTACGAGATCCTGACGCCCGAGGGCAGCATCGGCTTCGGCTGGGAGACGCAGGACCTCAGCGTCCCCGGCGCCTGCGGCAACGCCCTCGATGCCGACGCCGAGCGTGGCCGGCAGCTGGTCGAGCACTACGCCGCCCGCTTCGTCGCCTTGCTGAAAGAAATCCATCGCTATCCTCTCAGCGCCCTACGCGCCGGACCGCTCGAACGGCAATAGGGCTGGCACGGCATTTGCCTTTTTGGCGCGGGAGGGATCGCCATGACCATGACGCGCTATCGCGTATCTCGCCGCGCTGCCTTGGGCCTGGGCGTCGCCGCCGGGGCGTCGGTCCTGGTCAGGCTGCCCGGCAAGACCGCGCGGGCCCAGACGCTCGAGAAGCTCAGCTTCCTCACCAGCTGGCGGGCGCAGGCCGAGCATGGTGGCTACTACCAGGCGGTCGCCGCCGGCTTGTACAGGAAGGTCGGCATCGAGTGCGAGATTCGCATGGGCGGCCCGCAGGTCAGCGGCTCTCAGCTGCTGCTGGGCGGCCGCGTCGACATGCTGATGGGCAGCGGGCTCGAGGCGCTGAACTACGTCCGCGAGGACCTGCCGTTCTTGTGCATCGCCAGCATCTTCCAGAAGGACCCGCAGGTGCTGATCGCCCACGCCAACACCGGCGTCGAGGGCTTCGCCCAGTTGAAGGGCCGCACCATCCTGGTCGGCGCTACCGGCCGTGTCACCTACTGGCCGTATCTCAAGGCGAAGTTCGGCCTAAGCGACGACCAGCTGCGGCCCTACACTTTCAACCTGGCGCCTTGGCTCGCCGACAAGTACCTGGTGCAGCAGGGGTTCATCTCGTCCGAGCCTTACGCCATGCGGCTGGCCGGCGCCGACCCGCTGCCGCTCTTGATTGCCGACGCCGGCTTCGACAACTACAACACCACCATCGCGCTGTCGAAAAAGCTCGCGACGGAGAAGCGCGATCTCGTCCAGCGCTTCGTCGATGCCACCCTCGAAGGCTGGTCGCAGTATCTCAAGGGCGGTGCGGCGATCGCCGAAGCCAATGCGCTGATCTTGAAAGACAATCCCGAGATGACCCAGGACAAGATCGACTACGCCATCAAGGTCATGAACGCGAACGGGCTCGTCGCATCAGGCGATGCGCTGAAGCTCGGCATCGGCGCCATGACCGATGCTCGTTGGGCCGACTTCTACGCGAAGATGGCCGACGTCGGCGTGGTGCCCAAAGGGCTCGACGCTTCGAAGGCTTATAGCCTCGACTTCGTGAACAAGGGGATCGGCAAGGCGTGACGGCAGACGCTGTCCTTGCCAACACGCCTGGGATCGCCGCTGCCGGGCAGCCGGTGGTGGCACTGCGTGGCATCGCCAAGCGCTACGGCAACGGCACGCTCGCGTTATCGGGCCTCGATCTCGTCGTGCGCAACGGCGAGTTTCTGAGCCTGCTGGGACCGTCGGGCTGCGGCAAGAGCACCGTGCTGCGCCTGATCGCCGGCCTCGGCGAGCCGAGCGCGGGTCGCATCGATTGGCACGGTACGGGCAAGCCCGACATCGGCTTCGTCTTTCAGGAGGCGACCCTGATGCCGTGGGCGACGGCGCTGCACAACGTGTTGCTGCCGCTGGTCCTGAAGCACGTGCCCTCCAGGCAGGCGACGGCGCGCGCCGAGGCGGTGCTGGCCGCGGTCGGCCTGACGCCGTTCGCCAACGCCTATCCGCGCGAGCTGTCGGGTGGCATGAAGATGCGCGTGTCGATCGCCCGCGCCATGGTGACCGAGCCCGCCATCCTGTTGATGGACGAGCCGTTCGCCGCCCTCGACGAGATCACCCGCCAGAAGCTGAACGACGACCTTTTAGCGCTGTGGGCCAAGGCGCGTTTCACCGTCGTGTTCGTCACGCACTCGGTATTCGAATCGGTCTACCTGTCGCAGCGCATCGCGGTGATGGCGGCGCGTCCCGGCCGCATCATCGCCGACGTCGCGATCGACGCACCCGCGCCGCGCCAGCCCGCGTTCCGCATGTCCGCCGAATACGCCGCCGTCTGCCGCGCTGTCTCGGACCGGCTGCATCAGGCGATCGCCGCATGACCATGACGCTCGCCTCACGTCCGCCGGACGGCACCGATGCAGCCGCCCGGCCGGTGCTCGCCGAGGAGCGCCGCTGGCTGGGCCTCACGGCGACGA
>JAFAKN010000374.1 GCA_019235415.1 Alphaproteobacteria bacterium | reverse complement strand
GAAGGCCCGTACCAGACCGTTTCCCAGAACCCCGCCGTCGTGGAGGCCTATGTCGGCACCGGGCAGGAAGCCGGGCATGGCTGAGATCCTGCTGAAGGTCGCCGGCCTGCATGCGTGGTATGGTGAATCGCACATCCTGCACGGCGTCGATTTCCAGGTCGGCCGCGGCGAGCTCGTGACCTTGCTGGGCCGCAACGGCGTGGGCAAGACCACGACCCTGCGCTCGATCATGGGCATCGTCGAGAAGCGCACCGGATCCATCGCCTTCGCGGGCCGCGAGACCGTCGGCCAGCCGTCGGACACGATCGCGCGGCAGGGCCTCGCCTACTGTCCGGAGGAGCGCGGCATCTTCTCGAGCCTCAACGTCGAGGAGAACCTCCTGCTGCCGCCGGTGGTGAAACCGGGCGGCATGAGCGTCGACGAGATCTATCGTCTGTTCCCCAATCTCCTGGAGCGGCGCCGCAGCCAGGGCACCAAGCTGTCGGGCGGCGAGCAGCAGATGCTGGCGATCGGCCGCATCCTGCGCACCGGGGCCAACCTGCTGCTGCTCGACGAGCCGACCGAGGGGTTGGCGCCGGTCATCGTGCAGCGCATCGGCGACATCATCAGCGAGCTCAAGGACCGCGGCTTCACCATCCTGCTGGTCGAGCAGAACTTCCATTTCGCGGCGAGGGTGGCGGATCGCCACTACGTGATGGAGGACGGCAAGGTCGTCGACATGATCGCGGCGGCCGAAGTCGAGCAGAACCGCGCCAAGTTGCAAGCGTACCTAGGGGTCTAGGGGGAGTGTAAGGATGGCGCAGGTCGCGATCGGACTGGTGAACGGCGCCTTCTACGCCATGCTGAGCCTGGGGCTGGCGGTCATCTTCGGCATGCTGAACGTGATCAACTTCACGCACGGCGCGCAGTTCATGATGGGCGCCTTCGCCGCCTGGCTGCTGCTGGGCCATCTCGACGTGCCGTTCTGGGCGTCGCTGATCCTGTCGCCGCTGCTCGTCGGCCTGTTCGGCGTGATCCTCGAGCGGCTGCTGCTGAAGCGCATCTACCATCTCGACCATCTCTACGGCTTCCTGCTGACCTTCGGCCTGGCGCTGATCATCGAGGGGCTGGCGCAGTGGAAGTGGGGCTCGTCGGGCGCTCCCTACCCCGCGCCGATCACCGGCGGCACGAACTTGGGCTTCATGATCATGCCGACCTACCGGCTGTTCGTCGTGGTCGCGGCCCTCGTCGTCTGCCTTGCCACCTGGTACGGCATCGAGCGCACGAGGCTCGGTGCCTACCTGCGGGCGGCAACCGAGAACCCGACCCTGGTCCGCGCCTTCGGGATCAACGTGCCGCGCCTGATCACCCTGACCTACGGGCTGGGCGTCGCGCTGGCGGCCTTGGCCGGCGTGCTGGCGGCGCCGATCCAGCAGGTCTCGGCGCTGATGGGCACCAACCTCGTGCTGGTGGTGTTCGCCGTCGTGGTGATCGGCGGCATGGGCTCGATCATGGGCTCGATCGTCACCGGCTTCGGCCTCGGCCTGATCGAGGGCCTGACCAAGGTCTACTACCCGCCGGCCTCCAACACGGTGATCTTCGTCGTCATGGCGCTGGTGCTGCTGGTCAAGCCGGCCGGCCTGTTCGGCCAAAAGCGATAATGGGGCCGCGATGATGAAGGACAGCCAACGTACTCTCGTGATCGCCATCGTCGCGGCGCTGGCGCTGGCGGCACCGTGGGTCGCCTATCCTGTGTTCCTGATGACGGCGCTGTGCTTTGCGCTGTTCGCCTGTGCCTTCAACCTGCTGCTGGGCTACGCCGGCCTGATGAGCTTCGGCCACGCCATGTTCTTCGGCATGGCGGGCTATTTCTACGGCCACGTCGTCAAGACGTGGAACCTGCCGCCGGAACTCGGCTTGATCGCAGGCGTCGCGGGCGCGGCGGCGATCGGGCTGGTGACGGGCGCACTGGCGATCCGCCGCCAGGGCATCTACTTCGCCATGATCACGCTCGCCTTCGCGCAGATGGTCTACTTCTTCTGCGTGCAGGCGCCGTTCACCGGCGGCGAGGACGGCCTGCAGGGCATCCCGCGCAAGCCGCTGCTCGGCATCATTCCGACGCACGACGATCACGTTCTTTACTACGTGGTGCTGGCGATCTTCCTGTTCGGCTTCGGCACCATCTACCGCATCATCCATTCGCCGTTCGGCCAGGTGCTGAAGGCGATCCGCGACAACGAGCAGCGTGCGGTCTCCCTGGGCTACGAAGCCGACCGCTACAAGCTTCTGGCCTTCGTGCTGTCGGCGGCGCTGGCCGGGCTGGCCGGCGCGACCAAGGCCATGGTGCTGCAATTCGCGACCTTGACCGACGTCAGCGCCGCGATGTCGGGCGAGGTCGTGCTGATGGCGCTGGTCGGCGGCCTCGGCACCATCACCGGGCCGGTGATCGGCGCCTTCATCCTCGTCACCATGCAGAACTATCTCGCCTCGTTCGGCGAGTTCGTCCTGGTGATCCAGGGCGTGATCTTCGTGGTGATCGTGATCGCCTTCCGGCGCGGCCTGGTCGGCGAGCTCAGCGCGTTGTGGCGGGCGCGCTTCCAGCCTCGCTCGACTGAGCCGGAGACGGCTGACTAGAGCCTGATGAGCTCAAATCCATCCCGTCACCCCGACCGGAGCGCGAAGCGCGAAGCGGAGGGACCTTTCATGTCTCTGGCTACACAAAAAAGGTCCCTCCACTTCGCCTCGCTTCGCTCGGCTCCGGTCGGGATGACGGGAGCTTTCAGGGCTGGACTGCGCCCTTCACGTACCCTTCATCGGCGTCGCACCGGTTCGCAACTGCGATCTTGTCGCCGCGAAGCTCCGCCGGCGTGCTGAACCTCGCCTTGCCGGTCCCTCTTCTCTAAGGTGCCGCCCGTAAACAGGGGCGGGAGGCGATGAGCGGATCGCGGATCAGGATGTTCTGGCGGGTGATGCCGCCGATTGGCCTCGCTGTGGCCGTTGCCATCGTCTGGCTCGGCAAGGCTGCGACGGCAGGAACGGGCCTGGCCGTCGTCGTGCCATTGGTCGACCTCGTCGTGCTGATGAGCGTGGTGTTCGCCGCCGTCTATCATGCCGACGTCATCGCGCATCGCACCGGCGAGCCTTACGGCACGCTGGTGCTCACCGTCGCCGTGACGGTCATCGAAGTCGCGTTGATCCTGTCGATCATGCTGGCCGGCGAAGGACGGCCGAGCCTGGCACGCGAGACGGTCTTCTCGGTCATCATGGTGGTGTGCAACGGCGTCGTCGGACTGTGCCTGGTGCTGGGCGGCCTGCGCTTCGGCGAGCAGGGCTTTCGCCTGTTCGGCACGGGGTCCTACCTCCTGGTGCTGATGCCGCTCGCGACCCTGACCTTGATCCTGCCGACCTACACGACGAGCGCGCCCGGCCCGTACTACAGCCCACCGCAGCTGCTGTTCGTGAGCGTCGCGACCTTGGCCCTGTACACCGTCTTCCTGTACGTGCAGACGGTGCGCCATCGCGACTATTTCCTGTCCGACATGGGCGGCGCCGCCGAGGACCATGGCGCCCCGCCGAGCAATCGGCAGCTGGCGGAAAGCATCGTGCTGCTGCTGCTCGGCCTCACCGCGGTCGTGTTGCTGGCCAAGGGCGTCTCCGGATCGCTCGAATCCATGGTCGCGGCGACCGGCGCGCCCGAGGACAGCGTCGGTCTCCTGGTGGCGGTGTTGGTCCTGCTGCCCGAGACGGTCGCCGCCTTGCGCGCCGCCCGGCGCAACGAGCTGCAGAAGAGCCTCAACCTCGCGCTCGGCTCCTCGCTCGCCACCATCGGCCTCACCATCCCGGCCGTCAGCCTGCTCGCCATCGCGCTTCATCAGCAGCTGCAGCTCGGGCTCGTGATGCGCGATACCGTGCTGCTGGTGTTGACCTTCGCGGTCAGCCTGGTGACGTTCGGCGGCGGCCGCACCAACATCCTGCCGGGCTTCGTGCACCTCGTGCTGTTCGCGACCTTCGTGTTCCTGATCTTCGTTCCGTGAAAGGAGAGACGCTTTGACCGAGACCCTGGACGACCAGCTGCTGGCCGAGCTGCGCAAGATCGACACCCCAACGATCACCAACGTGGTCGCGACCTACCCCAAGAACCCGTTATGCCTTGGCCTGTACAATCCCTGGACCGAGAACTGGTACACCGACACCTCGATCCGCTGCCTCTACCCCGAGATGGGACCGGTGGTCGGCTATGCGGTGACCTGCGTCTACGGCCTGCCCGATCCCAACTTTTCCGGCCGCCTCTCCTTCATGGACGTGGTCGACGCGCTCGACGCCATGAAGAAGCCGACAATCTTGGTGATTCAGCAGAAATGGCCGCCGGAGATAATGGCCAAGGCAGGCCTGGCCGGCGAGATGATGGTGAGCTCCATGATGGCCGTCGGCTGCGTCGGCCTGCTGTCGAACGGACCGTCGCGCGACATCGACGCGATCCGCAAGCTGCGCTTCCAGCTCCTTCTGGGCGGCGTGACCGCCGGCCACGGCGAGATGGCGGTGCAGGCCGTGAACGTGCCGGTGTCGGTCGGCGGCATGGATGTGGCGCCGGGTGATCTCATCCACATGGACGAGAACGGCGCGGTGAAGTTTCCGCCGGTGCACGCTGCCGCCGTCGTCAAGAACGCCCGCGCGATGCTCGACGACGAGGCGCGCCGCCTGGTCCTGCTGCGCAATGCCAAGAGCGCCGTCGAGGTGCGGGCGGCCTCTTCCGGCGGCGCTTACACCGACAAGAAGAAGGGGTAGCGGCACGGCCGCCGCCTGAGCATCCGATGACCGCCGCCGCCAGCCCAGCCCCGCGATCGCGCTTCGGCCTGGCGGCTAAGCTGTTCGCGGTGCTGCTGCTGCTGGGCGCGGTCGCCGTGCTGATCACCGGCGTGCTGGGCTACATCCAGGCGCGCGAGGCGCTCGAGCAGTCGATCTACAATCAGCTCATCGCGGCGCGCGAGACCAAGGCGCACCAAGTCGAGAACTACTTCCGCTCGGTGCGCAACGACATGCGCCTGATGGCCTCGAGCAAGATGGTGGTCGATGCCATGATCGGCCTGCGCGATGCCGTCGACGAGCTCGACCGCACCCCGGTGCCGCGGGACGTCCGCGAGCGCGTCGATCGCTGGTACGACGACAAGTACATGCCCATGGTGCGCCGGCTGCTCGGGCCCGACACGCCGGCGCAGGAGTTCCTGCCTACCGGGGCTGCATCCTACTTCTTGCAGGACCGCTTCATCGTCGAAAACCCGCATCCCGCCCAACAGCGCCGGCTGCTCGACGATCCGGGAGACGGCAACGCCTACAGCAAGGTCCATACGACCTACCATCCCCTGCTGCGGCGGTCGTCGACGATCCTTGGGTTCTATGACCTCATGATGGTCGATCCACGAACCGGGCGAATTATCTACACCGTCGACAAAGAGGCCGATTTCGCCACCTCGCTGCGCGCCGGTCCCTATCGTCATTCCAACCTCGCGCTGGCCGCCGCGCGATGCGCCGAGGCACCCGACCTGTCGCTCACCTGTGTCGAGGATTTCGCCGACTACCTGCCGGCCGACGGGGCGCCTGCCGCCTTCATGGCGACGCCGGTCGTCGACCAGGGCGCGGTCATCGGCGTGCTCATCGCCAAGCTGTCGATCGACGAGATCGACCGTATCGTCACCGGCAGCCGCAGCTGGCGGCACGAGGGCTTCGGCGAGACCGGCGAGGCTTTCCTGGTCGGGCCCGACTACCTGGTCCGCTCCGCGCCGCGACTGTTCTTCGAGAACCGAGACCTCTACTTCGAGAAGCTCGAGCACGGCGGCTCGACGCCGCAGAACGACATCGAGGACATCCATCGCTACGACTCGCCGGTCCTGCAGGAGCACGTCGACAACAAGGCCACGCGCGCGGCCCTGGGCGGCGTGGAAGGCACCGGTATCGTCGTCGGCAACCGCGGCGTGCCGACCCTGGCGTCGTGGGGGCCGGTCGACGTTCCGGGGCTGAAATGGGCAATGATCGCCAAGATCGACCAGTCGGAGGCGTTCGCGCCCATCCTTCGCCTCGAACGCGAGCTGATGGTGGTCGGCACGATCGCGCTCCTGGTGGTGCTGGTGACCGGCGCCTGGCTCGCGCGCTCGCTGCTGGGGCCGCTGCGCGAGCTCACTTCCGGCGTCAACAAGTTCGCCGGCGGCGACTACGGCGCCAGGGTCCCGGTCCGCAGCGCCGACGAGATCGGCCAGCTCTGCTCGGCGTTCAACAGCATGGTCGGCGAGCTGCACGACAAGAACAACCTGATCGAGGCCAAGAACCGTGAGAACGAGCTGCTGTTGCTCAACATCCTGCCCGGCCCGATCGCCGACCGCCTGCGCGAGGGCGAGCAGAGCATCGCCGACGGCTTCAGCGAGGTGACGGTGGCGTTCGCCGATCTGGTGGAGTTCACGCGCATGTCGGCCGGCATGCCGCCCGCCGACCTCGTCAATCTGCTGAACGGCCTGTTCACCCGCTTCGACGAAGCGGCGAGCGAGCTCGGCATCGAGAAGATCAAGACGGTCGGCGATGCCTACATGGCGGTGTGCGGCCTGCCGGTGCCGGTGCCGGACCACGCCCGCCGAATGATGCGAATGGCCATCCGCATGGTGCACATCACCCGCGAGCACGCGCTGGAGCATCAAGTCTCGCTCAAGCTGCGCGTCGGCATGAACAGCGGCCCGGTGGTTGCGGGCGTGATCGGCAAGTCGAAGTACATCTACGACCTTTGGGGCGACACGGTGAACCTCGCAAGCCGCATGGAGGCCGGCAGCGTGCCGGACGCCATCCAGGTCACGCGCCCGGTCTACGAAGCGCTGAAGGACGAGTTCGCCTTCGAGTTCCGCGGCGCGATCGAAGTCAAGGGCAAGGGCAAGATCGAGGCCTGGCTGCTGAAGCTGTAAGCACGCCGCTGTCCTTCCTCACCCTGAGGAGCGGTCCCTGGGACCGAGTCTCGAAGGGTCGGCCACACCGGCGCCGTTGCCCATCCTTCGAGACGCGCACTGCGTGCGCTCCTCAGGATGAGGTGTCGACAGTCACGGCAGGCCGAAGCTGAGCTTGATGGCGGCGATCATGTTGGTGACCGCGATGCTTGCCAGGATCAGGCCGAACACGCGGCTCACGATCTCGATGCCAGGCTTGCCCAGGATGCGGGAAATCACGCCGGCAGCCGCGAACACGCCGAACAACAGGACAAGGCACAGCACGAGGATGCCCGTCGTCGTCGCCTGCTCGGAGAACGACCGCGTCTTGTAGTCGGTCAGCAACATTACCGTCATGATCGCGCCGGCGCCGGCGATGCCCGGGATGGCGAGCGGAAAGACCGCGCGCTGCAGCGGAGTCGTGTCGGCCGGCAGGCCCTGGGCGTCCTCGATCACCTTGCCCAGCACCATGCGCAGGCCGAACAGCAGCAGCACGATCGAGCCCGCGAGCTGGAACGACGGCATGGGGATGTGCAGTGCATTAAGGAGCCCCTGACCGACGATGATGAAGAACAGCATGACCAGGAACGCCACCGCGAGCGCATAGAACGCAACCAGCAGCTGGCGCCGGCGCTCGAGCCCGGCTGTCACCGCCAGGAAGACCGGAACGGTGGCGACCGGATCGAGGATCACGAACAAGGTCACGACCTGATAGAAGATATTGTTGAAGAACTGAAACCCCAAGCTTGCCCCGCCATCGCCTTCCCGCGGCACTCTTCGGTGGTGTGCCGGGGGTGTCAACCGATGGCGCGCGCCGTGCTCGGTTCGCGGCTCACCGGTGCCTTCGCCTGCCGTCTCGGGGGCAGCCGAGCGCCTCGGCGGTGGTCTCGCACCGCAGCAGCATCGAGATGTCGTCGCGCTTCCCGGTAGCGTTCGACCTCGCGCACGAAGCCTGCCCACAGGTAGCGCCGCCGGCGCAGCCATTCCTGCCGGCGCAGCGGACTCCACTTCTCCCAGCGGCCGCCGCACCACGGGCCGCAGCGATCGCTCTCGTGCGCTTGCAGGTGGCCAAGCCAGCTGAGCGCGGCGCAGGCATGCGCCTCGTGCGGAAAGCGGAACGGCGTGTCGTGGCCGCCAAAACCGTCCTCACGGTCGAACAGGCCGGCCAGGCCCAGGCGCTGCGCGGCCGCCCAGAAATCGTCTGCCGCATGGCGGGCTTCCGCGGCGCACACGGTGGCGGCCCAGCTCCTGTACGATCCGGCCCTGCGTTCGCAGCTCGCGAGAGGACGGCGCGCCCGCCGAATGGCGTCCTGGGCGGTGGCGGGGATGGAAAACGACATGGACGGCTCCTGGAACAGGCCGTCATCTTAGCAAAACTAAGTAAATCGTCAAGTATACTTAAGACTGAAGTCGGCAGCTATCCACAAGCGGCCAACCCTCGCCGGCGGCCAATCTAGCCGCGGTTATACTTGCCGATGACCAGCAGGGCCTTCTGCCACTCCCGCCGGGGCAGGGTGAAGGTCTTGTCGGGATTCCACTGCTTGACGGTCCATGACGTCGAGTTGAACCGCACCAGCCGCTTGATCAGGGCGTAGCGGGCGCCGTCGTCCGCCTCCTGGACGAACAGGCAGTCGTCGCCGGCACCCGGCGGCACGGCCGGGTTGACCAGGAGCAGGTTGCCCTGCTCGTAGGCCGGCACCATCGACTCGCCCACCACATAGCAGGCGAAAGCATCCCGCACCCCGACCAGCCGCTGGTCGCGCTGGATCCAGGCAATTGCGTCGCTGGACAGCACCCAGGCGCCCTCCGGGCCGCCGGCTGCCGAGGCGTAGACGGCCAGGTCGGGGCGGTCGAGCGCCCCGCGCGGCGGCAGGACGGGAGGCGGCGGCGGCGCCCCGGTCCCGGCCGGTTCGGTGATCAGGTAGTCCACGGTGGTGTTCAGGAACCCCGCCAAATCCGCCAGACGGATGGATTTGGGCCCGGTGTCCTTGGAAAACCACTGCGAGACTGCCGATTCGCTGATCTTGAGGTAACGCGCGATCTCGACCGGCTTGCGGCCGGCCTTGATCATGGCGCTTTCGATGCGTCGTCCAATTCCCATGCTTAAGTTTTGCTACGCGGGGACAAAGATTGCTACTAAAGTTTTTCTTGAGAAAGTCGCAAGGTATGCTACAATAAGTTAAGTGAATGCGATTTGGAGCTTTCCGTGATGGAATTCTACTCGAAATGGGACGATCGATGCAGCCAGATCCTGCGGGCCAACGCCCGGTCGAGCACCAACCGGCAGATCGCCGCCGCCATCGAGGCCGAGACCGGCAAGCACTTCACGGTGTTCACCGTCAGCCGCCGGCGCGCCCGGCTGGCGCTCGGTGCCGGCAACCGCAACGACTGGAGCGCCGCCATCACCCGCTGGCGCGTCGGACGGGCACGGCAGGACTGACCCTCGGGCCTCTTGCCGGGGATGCGGCGCGTATTATATGCATCGCCGATTTTCGAAGTATCCGAGGGGCGAACATGGACGGCACAGGCGCCGCAGCTGAGACCCATGCCTTCCAGGCGGAGGTGGCCGAGCTTCTGAACCTGATGGTTCACTCGGTCTATTCCGAGACCGACATCTTCCTGCGCGAGCTGATCTCCAACGCCTCGGACGCCTGCGACAAGCTGCGCTACGAGGCGATCGCCAAGCCCGAGCTGATGGCCGGCGACGAGAAGCTTTTGATCCGCATCCGCCCGGACAAGGACAAGCGCACGCTCACGATCGCCGACAACGGCATCGGGATGGACCGCCAGGAGCTTATCGACAATCTCGGCACGGTGGCGCGCTCGGGCACCAAGGCCTTCCTCAAGGGGCTTGCGGAGGCCAAGGAGGGCGCGGGCGCGAGCCTGATTGGTCAGTTCGGGGTTGGCTTCTACTCGGCCTTCATGGTCGCCGACCGCATCGAGGTGGTGAGCCGCCGTGCCGGCAGCGACCAGTGCTCGGTCTGGCTGTCGACCGGCGGGGCGGGCTTCGAGATCGCCGCCGCGACGGAGGAGCAAGCCAAGAGGGTTCCCCGCGGCACCGAGATCGTCCTGCACCTCAAGGAGGACTCCAAGCGCTACGCCGAGCCGTTTGAGATCGAGCGCCTGGTGCGGACCTACTCGGACCACATCCTGTTTGCCATCGAGCTCGAGGACGACAAGGGCTCGGCGCGGCAGATCAACGCCGCCAGCGCGATCTGGCAGCGGCCGAAGTCGGAGCTGAAGGCCGACGACTACACCCAGGCCTACCGCTCGATCACGATGGCTTTCGACGAGCCGGCGCTCACGCTGCATTACAAGGTCGAAGGGCGGCAGGCTTATGCGGTGCTGCTGTTCGTTCCCTCGGCCGCGCCGTTCGACCTCGGCGATCCCAACCGCAAGGGCCGCATCAAGCTCTACGTGCGGCGCGTGTTCATCACCGGCGATGCCGAGCTCCTGCCGCCGTGGCTGCGTTTCGTGCGCGGCGTGGTCGACAGCGAGGACCTGCCGCTCAACATCTCGCGCGAGATGCTGCAGAACAATCCGCAGGTCGCGCAGATCCGCAACGGGCTCACGAGCCGCGTGCTGTCCGAGCTCGAGAGCACCGCGACCAAGGACGCCCCAGCCTACGAGAAGATCTGGAGCGCCTTCGGTCCTGTCCTGAAGGAGGGCCTGTACGAGGATCGCGAAAAGGGCGCCCAGTTGCTCGGCCTGGCGCGCTTCCACACCACGATGGGCGAGGGACTGCGGTCGCTGAAGGAGTACGTTGCCGATCTAAGGCCCGAGCAGGGAGAGATCTACTATCTCACCGGCGAGAGCGTCGAGCGGCTGCGGTCGAACCCCAAGCTCGAGGCAGCGCGCGCCCGCGGCATCGAGATGCTGCTGCTGGGCGACCCCGTCGATGCCTTCTGGACCATGATGGCGCACGAGTTCGAAGGCAAGAAGCTGAAGTCGCTGAGCCAGGGCGACGTCGACTTCGGGTCGGTGCCGCTGATCAACCAGGCCGAGGACCAGAAGACGGCGCCGCAGGACGAGGCGGGCATCCTGAAGGCGGTGAAGGACGCACTGGGTGACAAGGTCTCCGACGTGCGCGCCTCCCAGCGCCTCACCGAGAGTGCCGCCTGCCTGGTGGCTGGCGCGGCCGGCCGCGATCGCGAACTGGAGCGGCTGCTCGCCCGGCAGAATCGCGGTGCCAGCGGCGCCAAGCCGATCCTCGAGCTCAACCTGCGCCACTCCCTGGTCCAGGCCGTCTCCCAGGCGAGCGCCGCCGAGCGCAGTGAGGAGGTGTCCGATATCGCCGCCTTGCTGCTCGACCAAGCGTATATCCTCGATGGCGAGGTGCCCGAGGATCCCGCCGCCTTCGCTCGCCGGCTCAACCTGTTCGTGGTCCGCGGACTGGGGGCGGCACCAGGGATCGTGCAAGACTCCGGAACGTCACCGAATACCTGAGCGCCGTAACCGGCGGAATACTGTGCTGCCATTCGCTGCGCACGGGACCGCGCAGGACGTAGAGCGAGCGCGGCTGCACAGCGAGCGACTGGCGCTCCCATTCTTCGCCCCTGCGCCTACGGAAGCGCAGCAGACACGCCGATGACAGCGACACGGCGAGGATCTCGCCGAACTCAGCCTTGTCGCGATGCCAGCCGATCGTCGCACCTGGAGCATATTCGGTGACCAGGGCTTGCTGAAAAGCATCCGACGAAGCCGAGGCAGCGTGCGCCGCGCGCTTGAGCAAGTGCGCGAGGAACGCCGGTAGCGCGGCCGCCTCGCCAAGGCACTTCCTCGCATAGTCGTAACGCCAGCCGAAGGAGACCACCCGTCGCTTGGCGAGAAAGCCGTGGAACTCGAACGGCTGGAACGGCAGACCCGCGATCTCGGCGACGAGGGCTGCTTCCTCGTCGGCCGGAAGGATCGCGGGCCTGTAGAGAAAACCGGCCGGGAGCCTCGTCAGGTCATCGAAGAACTCCGGCTCGGCCGTCGATCGTACCGACCGCGCGGTCAGAAGCTGATTTCCACGCGCCGCTTGGCGATGTCGGGGGTGCCGTCAGAGAGGACAGGCACCCCATCCTCGACCTTGGGCGTCACGACGACCGCCGCCGCCGGCACGCCGTCACGAACGAGCTGCCCCTTCACGACCTCGGCATACTGCCGCGATCCGCTAACGTTGACGGTCCTCGCCGACATGGCCGCCGCGGCGGCCTCGTGCACCATATTCTTGGCGATCGGGGACAGCGTCGCGGCGTGGTCGAGGAAAACGACGTAGTCCGTGCGCGGTGCCGCGCCATAGGCGATGTTCGCACTCTGCGCCGCAGCCTCACCCGCCGCGCCGGCGACAAAGCCGGCCAAAAAAAGGCCAGTAAGCCATTGAATCTGCACGTTTGCCCTCCTTCCTCTCCAGGTGCTTAGGGAACGTCGAAGGGGTGGGTGCGGTTTCAAACGGGGCGATAGATATTCCCTCTTTGTTCCAGGAAACGTGAAGGTGGCACAGCCACTCGCGCCGCATGCCGCCAGGGCATGAACGACGGCGAGCGGCAGGCGCGCCGCCAGCGCCATCGACGCCCGCAACGAAGGCACATCGTCGACCTCACCGATCGGCGCGCTGCCGCCTCGCGCGCCCGCCCAGTTGGAGCTCTTGCACTCCGCCGGCCCTGACGGCATCGTCGCTGTACTGGGCATGACGTCCTTCGGCCGCACGTCGTGGTGCATCGGCATCGCCAGATGAGGGAGCTCGATCTGGAACGCGGCGCGGCGGCTTCTGCTCAATTCGCGCCCGTTGCACTCGACTTACATGGCTTGCGCGAGAGCGGGAGCCTACTGCGGGCTCCGGTCGATGCCCTGTTCCGCCGCATGGCATGTGGCCCGCGTTGGGCTATGAAGGTCGCCGGCGACGGTTGGAGAACAGGCCTTGCCCAAGCCCATGATGCATCTGGCCCAGTTCCTGGTGCATGGACCGACCTACCATAGTCTCGCGATGTGGCGGCATCCGAGGACCGCTGCGGCGGGCTACGACTGGGCGCGACCCGAGTTGTACCAACACATTGCCCGCGTGTGCGAGGCCGCCAAATTCGACATGCTGTTCTTCGCGGACCTCAACTACGTCTCCGACACCTACACAGGCTCCCTCGGTCCGGCGCTGCGTAATGCCACGCAGGTCCCCGAGCACGATCCCATCCCGCTGCTCTCCTTCATGGCGGCCGTCACCGGGCACATCGGGCTCGGCGCGACTTATTCGGTCAGCCACCAGCATCCCTTCCATGCCGCACGCTTGTGGGCCACGCTCGATCACCTGACGCGCGGCCGCGCGGCGTGGAACGTGGTCACGACCCTGAACCACAACCAATCTGCCAATTTCGGCGAGGAGCTGCGGCCGACCGACGAGCGCTATGACCGCGCCCATGAATTCATCGAGGTGTGCCGCAAACTGTGGGAGAGCTGGGACGAGGATGCCGTAGTCATGGATCGCGCCGCCGGCATCTTCGCCGATCCCGACAAAGTACGTCGGATCGAACACGCTGGCCGGTATTTCAAGTCGCGAGGACCGCTGAATGTGGTGCGCTCGCCGCAGAACGGCCCGGCCATCCTGCAGGCCGGCACCTCGCCCAAGGGCCGCGAGTTCGCTGCCCGGTACGCCGACGCGGTGTTCGCGATCCAACCGCACCTCGAGAGCGCCAAGGCGCTCTATGAGGACATCAATCGACGCGTCGTGGAGGCGGGCCGCCAGCCGCGGGCCTGCAAGCTGCTGTTCGGTGTGCAGCCGATCCTCGGCACCTCGCGGGCGGAGGCACTGGACAAGCAGGCCACGCACAACGCGCTGGTGCCCCTGGAAGGCGGGCTTGCCATCCTGTCCGGGCACCTTGATTTCGATCTCTCGGCCCTGCCGCTCGACACCGTCATGGCGCACCGTACCGAAGCCAAGCTGCAACGCATGCAGTCCCGCTATCGCTCGATGACCGGCGATCTCCTGACGCTCGAGCAGGTAGCGCGCAATCACGGTCAGGCGGTGGGATTGCCGCAGTTCGTCGGCACGGCGGCCGACGTCGCCGACCAGCTCGAGGCCTATTTCGACTTCGTCGGCGGCGACGGCTTCATGCTCTCGCCGATCGACTGTCCCGGGGCGATCGAGCAGTTCGCCGATCTGGTCGTGCCGGAACTGCAGCGCCGCGGCCGATTCCGCGAGGACTACACCGGCCGCACGCAGAGGGATCACCTGCTACAGGACAACTGACGCACCAGGGTGAGGTGACGTCAGTGTGAGGTGAGGGCGTCAATGCAGCGCCGCCCGTATCCCCGCGTTGGAAATCTGCATCAGGCCGTCGAACGGCTGGGCAAGCTCGAGGATCAGGTAGATCGCCGTCGACGCCGACACGATGCAGATGAACATCACGACACCCATCGTGACGTTGGGCGGCGAGTTCATGGCGAACACGCCGAAAATCACCATCAGCCAGAAGACCAGCACGATGATGAAGGTGATGGAAATCGAATCGCCGGGCTGGGCGAAGAGCGCCAGCCGGGTCTCGGCGAGATCGGTGCTGACCTGCACGGCCCGCGCCTGAATGGAGATCTGGCCCGGGTTCTGGGGCGTGAGCGCGCGCACCAGGAAGCCGACCGACCCGCTATGCAACTGCTCCGGTCGCTTGGTTCCACGCTTCTCGGCGTTCTCCTGCCAGATGGAGTCGATCCACGGCTGGATCTCAGACCGCAGCGCCGCGCGCGCCGGCTTGGCCTCCGGTCCGTACTCCTTGAGCAGCTGGTCGAGCTCGATGATGTCGGCCGTCATGCGACTGACAGCGGCGCTGGTGGCGTCGAAAGAGGTGTGCGTGTTGGCGAATAACAGGCCAAGCACCAGCGCCGCCATGGTGCCGATCAGCGCCGTGGCGAGCTTGATGACGTCCTTGGAATCGCCGGACAGATGATGTTCCGGCAGCCGGGGTCGCAGCACGGCGCCAGCGACGGCGCTGGCCAGGATCAGGGCGAAGGCCGTCAGGGCAATGTCAAGAGAGTTCACGGGCGGTTCGGATCGGTCCTTTACGCGACAGGGGTCCGATACTGCACCGACCACGGGGTTTTGATCCACTGCTCATCGCTCATTGGACCGCGGACCCCTGGTCCGCTCTCATGATGCGGACCAGGAGGTCCGCGGTCCAATGAGTTGCGCTCTCCCGGCAATGACCTATGGATCAGTTCTGCGAAGGAGGAACGTCATTCGCGAGCTTCTAGGCAAGACGGCCTTCGTCACCGGCGGCGCCAGCGGCATCGGCCTGGCGCTCGGCAAGGGGCTGGCCGAGGCGGGCATGCACGTCATGCTCGCCGACATCGAGGAGCCGACCTTGGCTGCGGCGGTGGCGAGCTTCGGTGCAGCGAGATCGCAGGTGCGGGGCGTCGTCTGCGACGTCGCCGATCCGGCCAGCGTGGCGCGCGCGGCTGAGGCGGCGTTCGCGGCCTTCGGCAAGGTCCATGTCGTCTGCAACAATGCCGGCGTGGCCGGCGGCAGCGGCATCGACGACATATCGCTCGACACCTGGCGCTGGGTGGTGGACGTGAACCTGATGGGCGTCGTGCACGGCATCCAGGCATTCTTGCCGCACATCCGCGCCCATGGCGAAGGCGGCCACATCGTCAACACCGCATCGATGGCGGGATTGCAGACCGGGCTGGGCTTCAGCCCCTATGCGGCGAGCAAGTTCGCCGTGGTCGCGCTGTCCGAGGGGCTTTACACGGAGCTCCGGCCGCATGGCATCGGCGTCAGCGTGGTGTGCCCCGGCTTCGTCCGCACCGACATTCATCGCAGCGCGCGCAATCGCCCGCAACGCTATGGCCCGTGGCGGCCGCCGGCGCCCGACAGCAAGGCGGGACGGCTCGCCCGCCTGCACGCCGAGCTGCAGAGCACCGGCCTCGACGCCGAGGTGATCGCACGGCGCACGCTGGACGCCATGCGTGCCGACCAGCTCTACGTCTTCACGCATCCCGAGATGCACGCCGAAGTGAAGGATCGCTTCGCCGCGATCGTCGCCGCCATGGACGAGGCCGCCGCTCGCTAGAGTGGCACTCGCCGAAAAAAGACGAGCGCCCCTCTCGCCTGGCGCCCACTGTGTAGGCAATGAAGGCATGGCTAAGCTGGGCGACCGAGTGAGGTCGTGGTGTTTCTGGACATCTCCGAGGAATGCGGCGGCAATGATGGCTCGGTGGCACTACCGCTTTAGAAGGCGGCGCAGGCGCTGCTCCAACAGGGCAGCCCCGTGCGAGGACCTGATGTGTGAGGAGGAGACGTGCGAAGAGCTGACGGGCGAGGAGGCGGAGCCGGCTCTGGCGCTGCTGCAAAGATGCTGGACCTCGCGCGCCAGGCTCTCCACGGTCGACACCAGCAAAACGTGTGCCCGGGGAGTCTCCGCGCGGATCCGGTGCGCCAGCTCGAAGCTCGGCGTGTCGCCGATGCCGGCCACATTGACGAGCGTCACGTCGATCGCGAAGTCCGATCGGTGCACCGCAAGCGCTTCGACGGCGTCGATGGCTTCGACGACCATGAGTCCCGCTTCGCGCAGATATTCGGCGACCACGACCCTCACCAGAACATCGGGCTCGACGACCAGAACGAACCTCTTGGCTGAAAGCGGGTCGTGGCGGTCCGCTGTCATGCGGCAAAAAACGGATCGGGATTTTCGCTGTTCCAGGCGATCGGCCGGGACATCAAGCGGTCACTGGGAGGGCAAAACGCCGCCCCCTTAGCGGGTGCAAAATATTTTCGGGGCTATGCAATCGCCTGGGCCCACTTGTGGTAGTTTCGGCCCGCGATCATCACGAGCAAATGGGTATGGCCGCGTCCGACAAGCTTGAAGCGCGCGAGGTCACGGCCAGACCGATCGTCCTGGTGGTCGATGACGTGGTCCTGGTTCGCATGCTGGTCGCGGACTCGCTCAGGGGGCGCGGCTTCCAGGTGCTCGAAGCTGGCAGCGGAGAAGAGGCGATCCGGCTGCTGCAGAGCGAGCAGGCCGTTTCCGTCGTCCTGACAGATCTCTATATGCCGGCCGCGGAGTTCGACGGCTTCGGCCTCGCGCGCTGGATCCGCAACCACCGGCCAGAGGTGAAGGTCGTCGTCGGCTCGGGCGTGAACTCCGCGCTCGATCCGGCCGATGCCCCTCTGTTCGTCGGGCCGGTTGTGCGCAAACCCTACGACTGGAAGGCGCTCGAGGAACGCCTGCGCGCGGCGATGAGCGACCAAGGGGGGAGCGACACGAAAGGCGGGGCGGGCTGACGCTGGCGGTGAGGGGCGGCGGTAAGGGGCCGCGGTGAGGCCCGGCGGTGAGGAGAGAGCGCCCCGCATTGCGGGTGCTGCAGCGCAATGCGGGGCGATGCCGCTTCTGGGCGTCTGCTGGGATGTGCGAAGCGACGGGCAACGCTACCGCCGCCGCGTTCAGGTCGCGCGGGTCTAACTTGTGACAACCGCTGTGACAAACGATGGCAACGTGAGTCGCGAACGGTTCGCTGTGGTAGCACCGTCGCCTCGATGCTGCCGCTTGGACCTGCCGCAAGGCGTAACGGACAGGGGTTGCGATGCCGACCACACGACAAGGCCCGCTGCCGCAGAAGACAGGACGAGGCTGCGTCCTGATTGTCGACGATGTCTTACTGGTGCGGATGTGGATCGCTGACTTCCTGCGCGGGCGCGGCTTCGAGGTGATCGAGGCGGCCAGCGGCGAGGACGCGGTTCGCGTGCTCGAAGCGGGGTGTGCCGTGGATGTCGTGGTGAGTGACCTCTATATGCCCGGCGCGGAGATGGACGGCGTGGCGCTGGCGCACTGGGTCCACGATCAGCGGCCCGAGCTCAAGATCGTTCTCGCGTCCGGCGTGACGCGCAACCTGCAGCCGGACGATCAGGCGATCTGCGCCTGCCCGCTGCTGCCCAAGCCCTACGATCACCGGGCGCTCGAACGCTGCTTGATCGGCGTCCTTCAGGCCTAGCCCCTTGCCAATCGGGCGTTCGCCAGTCGAAAGCATCTCGGACGAATTCTACGCCGATGTCGTCGCCAAGCCGCACACCGGCTGGCCAGGTTTGACTCCGGCATGCACGGTTGTAACCATCGGCGCTCGGGGAGGAGCGCGAATGGCCGGCGTAGATTGGACCGACTCCACGAGGGATGCTGCCGGAATAAAGCTTCATGTGTCGCGGGCCGGCCGAGGCCGGCCGGTTGTGGTGCTGCATCACGAGACCGGCACTCTCGATCGCCTGCCGTTCTACGATGAGCTCGCCCAGCGCTACGACGTGCTCGTGCCGCATCATCCGGGCTACAGCCGCTCGCAGCGTCCGGAATGGATGCGCAGCGTGCGCGACATTGCCGTCCTCTATCGCGGCCTGCTGAGCGAGCTCGGCCTCGAGAAGGCGGCGCTGGTCGGGCTGGGCTTCGGCGGCTGGATCGCGGCCGAGATGGCCAGCATGGCGCCCGCCGACCTTTCGCACCTCGTGCTGGTCGGCGCGATGGGCATCAAGCCGCCCGTGGGCGACATCCTCGATCTCGCCATCACCGGCTATCTCGACTACGCGCGCGCCGGCTTCCACGATCAGAAGGCGTTCGACCGCGTCTACGGCGCGGAGCCTTCCAACGATCAGCTGGAAATGTGGGACGTCTGCCGAGAGATGAGCTTCCGCATCGCCTGGAAGCCCTACATGTACAGTCAAACCCTGCCGCATCTTTTGGGCGCGGTGCGGGCGCCGGCGCTGCTGGTGTGGGGTGACGAAGACAAGGTCGTGCCGCAGAGTGCGGCCAAGCGCTATGCCGCGGCCCTCACCCAGGCGCGGCTCGAAATCGTCAAAGGCTGCGGTCACTGCGTCGATATGGAGCAGCCCGAGACGCTCGCGAAGCTTGTGACGGACTTCATCGGTCGGGAGTGATGCCATGCACCTGATGTATTTCACCGAGCAGCCGATGTCGGCCTACTCCGAGCAGGCCGGCCGCGACTTCGGCGCCACCGCCTTGATGTTCTCCAACAAGCACTTCGACCCCGTCGCGGGCTCGCGGCTCTATAACAATTACATCGAGCAGTACATGCTGGCCGAGGAGGTCGGCATCGACGGGATCATGCTGAACGAGCACCACAACGCGCCGTTCTGCATGCAGGCCAAGGCCAACATCTTCGCCGCCATCCTGGCCGGCATGACGAAAAAGACCAAGATCGTCCTTCTAGGCAATCCGCTGCCGCTGGCCGAGAACCCGGTGCGGCTGGCCGAAGAGCTGGCGATGATCGACATGATCTCCAAGGGTCGGCTGGTGTCGGGCTTCGTGCGCGGCGGCGGGCAGGAGCAACTCGCGACCGGCGTCAATCCGGCGTTCAACCGCGAGCGCTTCGAGGAGGCGCACGAGCTGGTCGTGCGGGCCTGGACCCAGACCGGGCCGTTCCGCTTCGAAGGAACGCATTACCAGCATCGCGTGGTGAACCCGTGGGCCGTGCCGCTGCAGAAGCCCTATCCGCGCGTCTGGATTCCCGGCGTGATCAGCAAGGAGACGATCATCTGGGCGGCCGAGCAGCGCTATCCCTATATCGCGCTCAACACCTCGATCGAGCAGACCAAGAAGATCTGGGAGCTGTATGACAGCGTCGCCCAGCGCATGGGCTACGAGAGCGGTCCGGAGAACCGGGGATACCTGATCCAGGTGCACATCTCCGACAGCGACGACAAGGCGCGCGAGAATGCCAAGCAGTTCCGCTGGATGCAGGGCGAGTTCACCGGGCTCGCCCATCCGGTGTGGAGCACGCCGTCGGGCTACGGCTCGCCGACCAACCGGCGCGCCTTCGTCGAGTTCGCCGCCGGCCGCGCCATCAATCCGCGCGGCAACACGACCTTCGAGCAGCAGGTCGAGGACTTGCGCATCATCTACGGCACCCCCGACACGGTGGTGAAGAAGCTGAAACTCATCCTCGAGCAGACGCGGCCCGGCATCCTGGCGCTGTGGGGCAACGACGGCCGCGTCAGCCAGGAGGACTCGCTCACCTGCATCCGATTGATGGGCCAGGAGGTGTTCCCGGCGATCCGCGAGATCGCCAAGAGCCTCGACCTCAAGAGCCCGTTCGAGGCCGACGCGCCGGTGCATCTCAAGTACTCGACCGACCTCAAGCCCGCAGCCAAGGCCGCCGCGGCGGAGTAGTCTCAACGCTCCTCCCCCGTCATACGGGGGAGGGTAGGGAGGGGAAAGCAGCAGGCTTGCGCCTGCGCATTTCGGATCATGATCTTTGCCTTCCCACCCATCTCCTACGGTGCTTTCCCCCTCCCGGCCTCCCCCGTATGACGGGGGAGGTGAATTTGGAGAGTGACCCATGCAGCTCGGCTGCTCGCTTCCGATCGGCGACATCGGCACCGGCCCGGACGTCATCCGCGACTATGCGCAGGCGGCCGAGGGGCTGGGCTACGAGTACCTCGTGGCACCCGACCACGTGATCGGCGCCAACCCGGCCAAGGCCACCGAAGGCCAACGCATCGGCACGACGACAACGCCCTATCACGACCCGTTCGTGCTGTTCGCCTTCCTCGCCGGCATCACCAAGAAGATGGGCTTCGTCGCCGGCGTCCTCATTCTCGCCCAGCGCCAGGCCGCGCTGGTCGCCAAGCAGGCCGCGTCGCTCGATGCGCTGAGCGAAGGCCGCTTTCGGCTGGGCATCGGGGTCGGCTGGAACGAAATCGAGTTCCAGGGGCTCGGCGTCGACTTCCACACCCGTGGCAAGCGCTCCGAGGAGCAGGTGCGTTTCATGCAGGCGCTGTGGGCCAAGCCGCACGTCACCTTCAAGGGCGAGTTCCACCAGCTCGACGACGGGGGCATCAATCCGCGGCCGACGTCCGGCCGCGTGCCGATCTGGTTCGGCGGCCACGTCGAGGCGACCTTCAAGCGCACCGCCAAGTACGGCGACGGCTTCATGCCGCTCGCTTACCCGGCGGGCGACGAGGCGCTAAAGGCCTTCGACAAGCTGCGCGCCCTGATCAAGGCCGAGGGCAGGGATCCCGGCTCGGTCGGTCTCGAAGTCTGGCTGTCGGCCGGCCTCGGCAAGGAGGACGACTGGCGGCGCGAGGTCAAGTTCTGGAAGGACGCCGGCGTCAGCCACGCCGCCGTCCACACGACTTTCGGCGGCTATCATCACAAGCGCATCGCCGGCAAGACGTACGACGATCATCTCCAGGCAATCACGCGCTATCGCGCCGCGGTCGCCGATCTTCTATAGACACGGCATGAAGTTCTCATTCTCGTCCGAACAGGAAGAATTCCGCACCAACCTGCGCCGTCTCTTCGCCGAGCGCTCGCCGACCAAGGAAGTCCGCCGCCTGATGGAGACTGAGGCCGGCTACGACCGCGAGGCGTGGCGCAAGCTCAACGCCGAGCTCGGCCTCACCGCGATCCGCATCCCCGAAGCGTATGGCGGGCAGGGCTTCGGCTTCGGCGAGCTCTGCATCGTCCTGGAGGAGATGGGCCGCGCCCTCGTCTGCGCGCCTTGCTTCTCGACGGCGGTCCTGGCGACCGGCGCCATTCTCAACGCCGGCAAGGAAGCGGAGAAGCAGGCCTTGCTGCCCGGCATCGCCTCCGGCGATACCATCGCGACGCTGGCCTGGGTCGAGGATAACGGCCGCTGGGACGCCGCAGGCACCGCGCTTGTCGCGACGCGGTCCGGCGATGGCTACACGCTCGACGGCCACAAGAGCTTCGTGCTCGACGGCCACACTGCCGACCTGATCGTCGTGCTGGCGCGCACGGCGAAGGGCCTCTCGCTGTTCACCGTGGCGGGCGAGGCGGCTGGCCTGTCGCGCCGCGCGCTCAAGACCATGGACTGGACGCGCAAGCTCGCGCGGCTGGAATTCAAGAGCGTCGCGGCCAATCTGCTGGGCGATGAAGGCGGTGCAGCAGGCCCCTTTGCGCGCACCATGATCGAGGCTGCGATCTGTCTTGCCAACGAGATGGCCGGCGTCGCCGAGCGGCTGCGTGAGGACGCGCTGGCCTACGCCAAGCTGCGCGTGCAGTTCGGTCGCGCGATCGCGTCGTTCCAGTCGATGAAGCACAAGCAGGCCGACATGCTGGTCGATGTCGAGCTCGCCAAGTCCGCGGCCTACTACGCGGCCGCTGCCCTCGACGAGGGCGACAACGACGTCGATGCCGTTGCGTCGCTGGCCAAGGCACAGGCGAGCGAGAGCTGCCTGCAGACCGCGATCCATGCCATCCAGATCCACGGCGGCATCGGGTTTACCTGGGACAACGACACCCACCTCTGGTTCAAGCGCGCCAAGAGCTCGGAGATGATGCTGGGCGACGCTCATCATCATCGCGAGCTGATGATGCAGCGCTGGGTTGCGTGATCGGGGAGGGAAGCACCATGAGCGAGCTCACCGAAGAAGGCGTCCGCAACGAAGTCCGCGCCTGGCTGGAAGCCAACTGGGACCCCGATCTCGGCTTGATCGAATGGCGTAACAGGCTGATCGATTCGGGCTGGGGCGTGCCAGGCTGGCCCAAGCAGTGGTACGGCCGCGACCTGGCGCCGGCGCTGGTCCCGGTGGTCGAGGAGGAGATGCAGCGGATCGGCGCGATCGGCGTCGCCAAGGCTGGCATCCGCACGCTGGCCGCCGCCACCATCCTCGAGCACGGCACCGACCTGCACAAAGAGAAGTTCCTGCGCCGCATCCTGACCGGCGAGGACACCTGGTGCCAGTTGTTCAGCGAGCCGGGCAGCGGTTCGGACGTGGCGGGCGCCGTGACCCGTGCCGAGATGCGCGGCAACAAATGGGTGGTCAACGGCCAGAAGGTCTGGACCACCAGCGCGCACCATGCCCATTACGGCCTGCTGCTGGCGCGCACCGACTGGGACCAGGTCAAGCACAAGGGCCTCAGCTACTTCATCCTCGATATGCACCAGCCGGGCGTGAAGGTGCAGCCGCTCAAGCAGATGAATGGCCACGCCTCGTTCAACCAGGTGTTCTTCACCGACGCCGAGGTGCAGCCCGAGTTCCTGGTCGCCAACGTCGGCGAGGGTTGGGCGGTGACGACCACCACCTTGATGCACGAACGGCGCGGCGCCGACGGCCTGCGCGCCTGGGCCATGGGCTCCGACAAGCAAGGCCGCGCCTACGACGAGGAACGGGCCGAGATCGCGACGGTGATGGAGCCGTACAAGTGGTATCCGCAGCGCGCCGGCCGAGTCGACCTCGTCCTGCCGCGCGCCAAGGAGACCGGCGCTATCGACGATCCGGTGGTGCGCCAGGAGATCGCCAAGGTGCTGATCATGTCCAAGGCCGCCGAGTGGACCGCGCGGCGGGCGCGAGCGGCGCAGCTGCAGGGCCGGCCGCAAGGTCCCGAAGGGTCGCTGGGCAAGTTGGTGGCGAGCCATGTCGCGCGCGCCTGTGCGCGGGTGCACTCGCAGATGACCGGCGCCGCGGCGCTTCTCTCCGGTGAGGACAGCCCCATGAACGGCCTGATCGCCGAAATCCTGGTGTCCGTGCCGGCGGGCTCGATCGCCGGCGGCACCGACGAGATCCAGCGCAACATCATCTCCGAGCGCGTGCTGAAGATGCCTAAGGAGCCGCGCGAGGACGTCGACAAGCCGTTCCGCGACGTGCCGCGCAACATCGTCTCATGATCGTGCGGACGAGCATCTGGTAAGTCCAAATCCTTCCGTCATCCCAGTCGGAGCGGAGCAACCATTTTCCGGTCGGAATGAGGTGATTAAGAGCCATCACGCGCGCCGCACGAGCCGCGCAGCGACTTGAGGAAGGAACCCAGGGCGCCGGGGTAAACGGCCGTCAGCGGATTGCCCGATTTGTCCGGCAGTCGCAACGTCACCCCGCCGTCCGACTCTTGCTCAAGCCAGTAGGCCAGCTCTTTTTCGTTCTCGCGCGTCGGCCGCCAAGGCGTGCCGATATGGGTCGTCGGACGGAAATTGATCGTTTTGGTCCCACGCTGCGTCTCGATCTCGACCGTGAGGGGCGCCTTCTCGTCGATCGACCACGTCCAGCTGACAAGGGTGACGGCTGGCGGTGAGCCTTCCGTGCACCAGAAACCCAGGGTCAGGCCCGGCGGCTGGGAGTTTTGGCTCACTGAATAATAGGGCGGGCTCTCATTCGTCCGATTGATCACGTGCCATTCGGCGTGGGCCGCCGATGGCAGCGCGATCAGGGCGAGCAGGGCAATCGCGCGCATGGTTGCATTCCCCAAGTCTCTTATGACCCCGGTCAAGCGGCAAAGAGAATCGTCGTCACTGGGGAACCGAATGACCGGCTTCAAGCCCGAGCCATGCCGTCTAGTTTTGGATGACGAGAGCGCCGGGCAGGGTGTGTGGTGGCCCTATAACATGGCCGCGAGCATCGAGCCGGTTGCCCCACTTGTCGTAACGGAAGCCGTATTCGTCGGTGAATGCCACCTTGTGCGGGCCTGAAGGTGGCATGCCTTTGTCGACAATCGGCGGCATGTTGACAGGCGGCCGAGTGATCGTCGTGGCGTCGGCGACACTGGCCATGCCGATCGCAGCAAGCGCCAGCAGTGACAGTCGTACAAGCATCGCATCCTCTTGAAACACGTGCCTCACGACCGAGATTACGGACCTGCTTGTGGCGATCCGGCGGCAGCCACATTACGACTACTTTATGCCGCGCCGCCCGAGTCTTTCGAACCTGACGCGGTCCACAAGAGCTAATGATCTACGGCAAAGCGCCGTGCGCGAGAATGGGATGGAATGAGCCCGTTCGACCATCCTGTCGAATCGGGAAGAAGCATTCCCATGAGTACCAGCGTAGAAGCCGACCTGAAGGAGAAATTTAAAGAACTGGAACATCGTCTGCGGACTCGCAAAAGCGAGCTCAGGAATCTCGGTTGGTCCGCCACCGCGCACGACGTCATGATGGCGAACAGACGCGCCCGCCGACATCCTGACGACGTCGAGTGCGGAGCTGGCCAAGGCAGGAGTCTCCTGGACCCTGCTCAAGACGGAGTTCGCGCTCGAGATGAGTGGCCTTTGGGGGCACGTTTGTCAGCTGGCAGGAACGCCTCGATGCCGAAGCGTCGCGTCACAATCACCGCACGATCCAGGGCTGATCCGGTGCGATTCCAGTGTCCTGATCGACAAATATCGGATCATCGGCTCGAAAAGCTATCGTGCGACTAGGGCCGTATGTAAGTCCAACCCTGCTCCTGCAACTCCATGATCCGGACCACGCCGGACTTCACGAGCGTGGCCTGCGAAACGAGCGGCACCCCCTTGTTTTCAGCCTTGTGCATGTTTTCCTGCGTGTTTCCGCAAGCCATGAACGAGATCGCCCGCGTTCTATTGGCGATCGACTCGATGCGATCCTTCACTGGCGAGGTGTCGGCGCGCAGCATGTGCAGGCCAGGCCCAAAGGCGACAATCTCGATCTCGACCGGCTCGCCAACGCTCTTGTAGTACTGCTCGACGTTGGTGGCGTTGTTGAGTGCCAGATTCATCATCACTGGGTCATTGGTGTCCACTTGGAGGACAAGGCGGTGCGTCTTCTTCGCGACGTCCTGGGTCACCGCTGTCGCAGTGGGGCTACTGGCCTGCGCGCCCGCAGGTGGAGAGTTAAGGAACAGCGCCGCGACAGACACCGCCGCCGCCAGCATCACACGGTCAAATAGGGTCATGGTTCCTGTCCATAACGGCTTGTTGGAAATCTCAATTGCGCGCCGGGGCGGCAGTGATCGGCCACCCGCAGGAAGCGGCCAGTCGGTCGCGTACCAGTTTCAGGCCAGGGAGGGCATACCGCCCCTCCAGCGCAGCCCCTTGGCGAGGATTGACGCGAAAGGCTAGTTCACCCCGCTCAGGCAACGATACCAGCAGGCGCACGACATCGACCCTGACGGCGAGACCGATCCCCGAAGACGGCATGCCCGTGCCCACGACCACGGGTCCACCGTTGTTTACGACGTACGAAACGACGTAATCCTCGGGGCGGAGCTTCAGAGTCGGAGCGCTGATGGCCAGTTCCGTCCGGCCACCGCGGCACTGGATCGAGAGCTGCAGGGCGACCCCGCCGGACCCGCCGATGTACGATGCGGTCGCGGTCGCGACGGGAGTGTAGTCGAGAGGCGAGGTTGTTTCGCTGACGGTCCAGTCGTTGGCTGCCGGTGGTACTTCCGTCGGAGCGTTCGAGGAGGGAGCCGCGCCCGGCGACGGCGATGGCCCGACGTCGCGCGACAGCTTGTCCAGGCACTCGAGTCGAGCGGTTGGCGGTAGCTGACCACAGGCGCGCAATCGCTCAATCGGGTCATCGCCGCCTTGCGCCAGCGCCTCGCCGCTCGCCAGGCCAATCAAGAACAGGAGGCATGTCGGAGCGGGCCTCATCATTTGCCCGGCGGCTGTCGCGCCTGGCGATCCAGCCATTCCTGCGCTGCCTGGAATCGAGCGAGACCAGGTACTGTTGCGCTGAGATTGATCGACTTCCACTGCGGATCGAAGCCCGGGACCTGCAGCTTGTCGACCCGCGTGAAGAGGTAGTCGGTGAAGCGTGCAACGCGCTGATAGCGGTTGGAACCGACAGGCCAGTTGTAGGAGACAAGCGCGGTTGGCACCGACATGGTCGAAATGCGTTCGCCTTGCTTGATCAGGGCGGGATAGTCGTCGGATGCCAAGACCGCCGGCAGATAGTAGTCCTCGAATTTTCTGTCGTAGGGCACCGGAAGGAACTTGAAGCCTGGTTCCCATTTCGAGCGTACGAAAGCGTCGACCGGCTTCGACGTAATGAACACTACCGCTGCCATTTCGCCCTTACGCATCTGCTGCAGCGCCACCTGGTGCGGAATGAACGTTTTCTCGATGTCGATCCCCAGACGGCTGAAGATCAGCGGGCCCGAATACGCGGCGGCAGTCCCCAAAGTATTGAAATTCACCTTCTTGCCGGCGAGGTCCTGTAGGCTCTGGATCTCCGGCCGCACGAAGACATGCAATTCGGAAGGGAAGAGGTTGAGCAGGTAGCTGATGTGTTGCCGGATTTCCGGAAAGGCGATCCTGTATTCCTCCAGGGAGTCGGAATTGATGATTGCCAGATCTACGCCGCGCAAATACAGGAGCGAATTCAGATTTTCTGTAGGACCAGGCGTGACGATTGGCAGGACGTGCAGATTGTCCCCGTCATCGACAACTCGCGCCATCTCCGCCGCAAGGCGCAGCGGCGCGCCCTCGATTCGGCCGGCGGCGAGGCCGACCGTCCAGGCGTTCATCTTCTCCTGCCGCTGTTCGTAGCTCGTCACGCGCTGCCCGGGCGGTTGTTGCCCCTGGGCAGCGACCCGGTTCTTCCACGGCGGCGCCAGGATGATTGATGCGGCGATCGTCAGCATTGCCAATAAGCGGCCGATGAACAGCGCTGTCATCAGTGAGTGGTCCTCCGGTGTTCCATTCAAAGCACGGGGCGCCGATTCCGATGGAATGCGGATAGAGAACGCCAATCACGTCATTGAGAAGACTTGTTCAATCGATCCTTCGCCTCCCGAACGCCACCGGCAAATGCCTTGGCGTAGAGTTGCTGCGCTTTGGCGGCGTCGCCTTGCGTGCCAAAGGTTCTCCAAGCCGAAAGCATAGCCGGATCGTACGTTTCTGCCAGAGAGAACAGCGCCGACGCGCTGCCCATTTCGGCCGCGCGCTCCAGGACGACGCGCGCCACAGCTATGTTGCCCTCGCGCAGCAGCGAGCTAGCGCGCGCCGTAAGCCGAACCACTTCTGGATTGCCGGACACTTCCGGCACAGTCAGCCCTGGCACGTACATCACTTGCGCGGTGCCTGCCACTAGCGGCGGCTTGTCCGGCATGGAAGCCGGTACGGGAGTCGCTCCGCCGTGGGTCCCGGCCAGCCCGCCCGGTTCGTTCGAGCCCGCCGTGGCGACGCGGCCGCTCCCCAGTGCAGGATCCGTGCGGGCCTCAAGCTTGTGGGCGAGATCAGTGTTGCGGCGGCGCTCCTGTGCCAGCGCCTCCATCGCAGCCTTCGTTGCTGTTTCCGCCTGATCCAGCGTCTGACGCATCGTGCTCAGCTGTTGATTGTGTGTCCTCTCGCCAGTTCGGGCAAAGTTCACCTGTGTTTCAAGGTCGTGCCTTGCCGCGGCAACCTCGCCGGCCAGTTTTTCGGCTTTCTGGCGGTACTCCTGAAGTTGCTGCCGCAGCTCGGCCGCGACGCGTTCCGCCAACTGCTGCGCACGCAACGCCTCACTCGCCGACTTGCCCAACGCATCGGCTTTCGCCTGAAAGTCGCGTCGTAGGTCCGCCAGGTCTCGTTCCAAACGATCAGCTCGATCACTTTCCTTCTGCTGCGACCGAACGCTCTCGCCATTCCTCGCGCTTGCCAAGGCCGTCAAGGTTTCGATCTTGCGTTGGGCGGCCTCGAGGTCCTTTGCCAGCGCCTCGGCGCGCGCCTGCACTTCCGGCAGCGCCTTGTCGGCCGCCGACGAGCGTGCCGCTGCGTCCTTGGCCTGGGCCGCTTCGCTCGCAGCCGCCTTGGCGGCC
>JAFAKN010000178.1 GCA_019235415.1 Alphaproteobacteria bacterium | reverse complement strand
GTGCCGGTAGAGGTCCTTCAGGTCGTCGAGGCTTGCGAGCCGCCACGCCATGTGGTTGAGCCCAACCTGGCCCTTCTGCTGCAGCGGGGCGTCGTCGCCGAGCTGCATCAAGGCCACCTCGTGCGACTGCTCCTCGTCGGCCGACATGAAGGCAGCCCAGCCTGGCCGGAATTCGTAGGTGTGCAGGCCCAAGAGGTCTTCGTACCATTGCTTCGAGCGCTCGACATTGCGCACATAAATATTGACGTGTTGCAGGTACATCGGGCGTTTCGGCATTTCGTCCCTCGCTATGGTTGGCGTCACGCCGCGATCGTGGAGGTCCAGAGCGGGCAGGAATGACGCATAGTCTCATTCTACCACCCATCGTCCGCGCCGCCCAAGACCTTCGGCGGTCACGCCACATCCAGGCGCTGCGTGGTCGGCGCACCCGACGTCGACGCCGTGTCCGAAAACTCCTGCTTCACCGCGGGATAGACGTGGCGCGCGAAGTGGCGGATGTCGGCGACCGTCGCCGATCGAGCAGGCAACTAGGTCGACAGTGGCCAGCGCTAGGGGATCGAGCAACTCGAGGTAGATGTATGCAATGTCGTCGACCTCGGTGATCCAATCCGGCAACCCGGATCGCCCGAAGCCTGGATGCGACGGAGCCAGCAGGCGGGCCTGTCGGGAAAGGTTCGCGGCGTAGCGATGTGCGGGGTCGAAGCCGGCGCACCCGTGCAGGAACAGCATGGGCGCGCCGGCACCGGCATCGAACATGTCGAGCGTTGCTCCCGCGATGGCGATCGTCGAGTTGCCCACGCCTCCTCCTGTCCAGACCGAGAACAGTGCTGTCATCACTCGGTCTCCTCAAATAATCTACACGGAAGGAGATATCGATGAGCGCTGCGAGAATCCTGACAGTCGCGAGTTGCTCGAACGTTGGCGCCGACCATCGCGCGCATGTCGTCGTTTCCGGGTCCTATGGCGGCCGATACAACGCCTTCAATGCCGCCAAGTGGCCGGTCCGCGCCGTGATCATGAACGATGCCGGCGTCGGCAAGAACAACGCCGGCATCGTCGGCCTGGAACTCCTCGATCAGATCGGCCTGGCCGGTGCGACCGCGGATGCGCGGACATGCCATATCGGCGATGGCGACCACACGCTCGCGCATGGCGTCATCAGCTACGTCAATCGCGCGGCCGCCGCGCTGGGCTGTGCACCGGGCCAAAGCGTCCGGGACTGCGCCGAACGGATGCGCGCAGCGATCGTGCCCACGGTCGCGCCGCCGCCCATCACGGAAGGCGCCCGCTTTGTCATGCGTGACGTTCCCGGCGAGCCGATGGTGGTTTGTGCCGATTCCATCGGCATGCTGCGGCCCGAGGATGCAGACCGGATCGTCGTGACGGCGTCGCACGGCGCACTATCCGGTGGTCGTCCGGACAATGCTGTGCCGCTGGATATCCACGCGGTGTTCTTCAGCGATGCCGGCGTTGGCATGGATGGAGCTGGAATCGCCCGGCTCGGCGATCTCGAACGAAAGGGGATCGTGGCGTGCGCGACGTCCGCGGACAGCGCTCCCATCGGAGATTCCCGGGCGCTCTACCACGACGGTATCCTGTCCCACGTCAACGGGGCGGCTTCCTCACGTGGAGGCCGGGTCGGCGCGAAGTTGAGCGACTTCATCGAGGAGTTGATCGCGACGGCAAAGCGATAGAGACGCTGGCTGCGCCGGGTCACTGGAAATGCAGTCCCGACCGCAGGACGAGGCTTGCGTAAAAGTACAGTTCCGCGTCGAGGGCTCGCTTTATGGTCTCGGCCTTGCGGAAGCCATGCTGCTCGCCGTCGAACAGCAAGTATCCCACCGGGATTCCGCGGTGCTTCAGTCCGGCGACCATCATTTCCGTCTGGTTGGGTGGCACAATCCTGTCCTCCGCGCCCTGGAAGAAGATCACAGGCACGGACAGGCGGTCGATGTGATGGATCGGCGAGCGCTGGGCGTAGGTCTGCTCCTCCAGCGGATACCGACCGATCAGCCAATCGAGGTAGCGGGACTCGAATTTGTGCGTATCACGCGCCAGCGCAGCAAGGTCGCTTACGCCGTAGTAGCTGGCGCCCGCGCTGAAGGTCTTTTCGTTGGCCGGCGTGAGCGCACGGAGCGTCGTATAGCCGCCGGCACTGCCGCCGCTGATCATCAGGCGCTCGGGGTCGGCGTCCGCGGTCTCGACCAGATGGCGTGCCCCGGCGATGCAGTCCTCGACATCGACGATACCCCATTGCCGCTGGAGCCGCAGGCGATAGGGACGGCCGTATCCCGTGCTGCCGCGATAGTTCACGTCGAGCACGCCGATGCCGCGGCTGGTCCAGTACTGCACCGCCAGCGACAGCGTGCTCGACGCCGATGAGGTCGGTCCGCCATGACTCTTGACCAGCACGGGCGCTTTCTCTCCAGCCGGCGCGCTAAAGCGGGGAGAGCGAGGTGGATAGTAGAACGCGTGCGCGGTCTCGCCGCCAGTGGTCGGGAAGCTGATCGGCTGCGCGACGGAGATATAAGGCCGCAGCTCATCGCTGAGAACGGCCGAGCGGCGAATGACCCTGTAACTCCCAGTGGCGAGGTCCAGCTCGATGAGGGCCGACGCTTCGGACGGCGAGCCGCCCAGGAACACTGCCCGGCCCGGGCCGGCGCGAAGCTGCGAGAGGCTCGTGAAGGGCAGCGAAATTGGCTCGAAGCGTTTGGTCCGGATATCGAGCAGCGCCAGCCGCCAGATGCCGTCGCGGACGAAGCAACAGACGACGCGCTGGGCCGATTCGAACGCGTAGGTCGACATGGCGAAATTCCACTGCGCCTGCCCGAATTCGGCGTCCATCGGCGCCATCGGCTCGATCGCGCCATCGTGCTCGCGATAGAGGTTCCACCAGCCGGTGCGGTCGGAAACAAACCACAGATCGCCGTCGGCAGACCATTGCGGCTGGAACACCGCTTCGTCGGGTCCACCCGCGATCCGGCGCGCCTTCGTCACCATGCCGTCGGCCTGGATCTCCCCGACCCATGCCTCGGCCGCGACCCAAGGCATATCGGGATGGTTCCAGGTCAGCCAGGCGAGACGCGCGCCATCCGGGCTCAAGCGCGGCGTCGCGTAGAAGTCGTTGCCCGTGACGAGGGGTTTGGGTGCCCGCTCCTGATGGTGGGCGGCCGAGAGGTCGAGGCTCACCAGGGCATTGACCGCATGGCCCGAGCCTGTGTGGTCCTCGTGCACGCAAATGAGGCGTCTGCGCTGGCGATCGATCACGCCGTCGGCGTAGCGCAGGGCGCTTGCCGGCGTGGCCGCCGGTGAAATCGGGCGAGGGGCATCGCCGGCATCCTGGCGATAGAGACGCTGGTCGGCGAAATTGGAGAAAAAGACGGTGCCATCCTGCACGACGAACGCGCCGCCGCCATATTCGTGCACGCGCGAGCGGACGTTGAAGGCGCTGGCGTCGTCGGGGGTCACGGCCTCGGGCTCGCCGCTCGACGCGGCGCGGTAGACGAACGTGCGCCCTTGCTTCTTTGGTTGGGATTCGGTCCAGTAGATCGCGTCACCGTCGAGAGCGACCTGGTCGAGCCGGATCGTCTCGGCTACGACCAGATCGGAGGTGATGGGCGACGTCCAGGAACCATAGGGGCTCGCGACCATGGCGCTCCATCCTCTTTGGGTTGGCTACAGCCGCCCGTCGCTGAGGCTGAGCTTTGTTCAGCCGAGTTCCACCGTCGACAAGGCGCGATCCAGAGTCTCGACGATCCGGTCGCACTCGGAGCGGGTGATCACCAGCGGCGGCGACAGCGTGATCGTGTTGCCGTAGCGCCGTCCGCCGGTCGACCGGCCGACCAGCACGCCGTTGTCGCGGCAGAAATTGACCACGGCCGTAATCGCGTCCGGGCCGACCGGCTCCTTGGCGGCGCGGTCCTTCACGAGCTCGATGCCGAGCAGCAAACCCTTGCCGCGCACATCGCCGACGGCCTGGTGCTCCATCAGGCCGCGGAGCCCGTCCAACAGATAAGCGCCGACATCGGCGGCGCGTTCAGCGAGGTTCTCGGCTTCCAGGATCTCGATATTGCGGACGGCGACGGCCGCGGCGACCGGGTGGCCGCCGTAGGTGTTCACTTGCCCGACCTGGCGGTTTTCCGACACCTCGCCGTAGAAGCTGTCGAACACGCTGTTCTTCACCACCGTCGCGGCGATCGGCAGGTAGGCGCTGGAGATTCCCTTGGCGATCGCGATGATGTCGGGTGCGACGTCGTAATGCTGGTGGCCGAACATCTTGCCGGTTCGGCCGAACCCGTTGATCACCTCGTCGACGTGCAGAAGGATGCCGTACTTGCGGCAGAGCTTCTCCACCTCGGGCAGGTACTCGTCCGGTGGCACCGCGACGCCGACCCCGCTCATGATCGGCTCGATGACCACTTCGGCGATCGTCTCGGGGCCTTCGCCGAGGATGGTCGTCTCCAGGTTCCTCACACAGGCCATGCCGCAGCTCGGGTAGTCGAGGCCGAACGGGCAGCGATAGCAGTAGGGCGGGGCGACATGCACGAAGTCGCCGGAGAACGGCTCGAACTTCGCCTTGCGCTCGCCCATGCCGCCGGCGTCCAGGGTCGCGAGGGTCGTGCCGTGGTAGGAGAAGTAACGGCTGACGGTCTTGAAGCGATAGTGCCCGGGATGTTCGTGCTTCATGTACTGGCGAGCGATCTTGAAGCCGGCCTCGTTGGCCTCCGAGCCCGAGTTCACGAAGTAGGTATGATAGCCCCCGCCCAGCAGGCCATTGATCTTCTCGGCCAGCGCTGCGGCCGGCACGTTCATCGAGGTATGCGGGAAGTACGCCAGCTGCCGCAGCTGTTCGGCCGCTACTCCAGCCAGTTCGGCGCGGCCATATCCGATGTTGACGCACCACAGACCGGCCATTGCGTCGAGATAGGCGGTTCCGTCGGCATCATAGATCGTCGACCCCTCGGCGCCGGTCACCACGATCTGCCTGGACTCCAGCGCCTTGTGCTGGATGATCGGGTGCAGGACGTTTTCCAGGTCCTGTTGTACGACGGCCTGGCGGATGGCGGGATCGGGTGCGTTGGTAAGTGACATCGCTGCCTCTTGCGGTCGGATGGCGGATAACTGTTGCGACGGTCAGTATTGACGGCATTTCTGGCGGTATCAATTGCAGCTCGGCTCGAGCGCAACTCCGCTGCGTTATCGATTGACCACGTGCGTCGCGCCTACTCCGCGGCCTCACGATCCCGGCTGTAGCGGCTCGTCACGCGCCGGAGGCCGAGGTTTTCCCGCAGGGTCCGGCCTTCGTACTCGGCGCGAAACAGTCCGCGGCGCCGCAGCTCGGGAACGACCATCGCGACGAAATCCTCGCCGCCGCCGGGCAAGGTGGCGGGCGTGATGTTGAAGCCATCGCAGGCCGCGGCTTCGAACCACTCCTGCATGACGTCGGCGATGTCGGTGGGCGTGCCGATCCGCGCCGAGCCGGTGATGCCGGCCTGGAGGTACAGCTCGCGAATCGTCGGCTTCTCGCGCCGCACCCGCTCGACCAGCTGGGCGCTCAGGCTGCGGAGCTCCTGAGCGCCCAGGGCGCCGTCGGGCACCGGTTCGTCCAGCGCATAGCCCGACAGGTCGCCGAACGCGCTGTAGAGCGAGCCCAACCCGGCCAGCGGATCGAACAGCGCCTGCAGCTGGTCGTACTTCGCCTGCGCCTCGGCGTGGGTGCGGCCCACGACCGGACAAAGCGCCGGCATGATTTTTAGATCGTGCGGCGCGCGGCCGTACTTCGCCATCCGCCCCTTCACGTCGGCGTAGTAGGCGCGCGCGCCCTCGAGCGAGCCGGACACTGCGTAGATGACCTCGGCGGTCGCGGCGCCCAGCTCCCGGCCTTGCTCCGACGCGCCGGCCTGCACGATCACCGGATGGCCCTGCGGCATGCAGGCGACGTTCAGCGGACCGCGCACCTTGAAGAACCGCCCTTGGTGGTTCAGCACGTGCATCTTGGCTTCGTCGAAATAGCGGCCGGTCGCCTTGTCGAACAGCAGAGCACCGTCGTCCCAGCTGTCCCACAGTCCCTTGACCACCTCGACGAACTCGGCGGACCGGGCGTACCGCGTGTCGTAGTCGAGAGTCGTCTCCAGCCCGAAGTTCTGAGCTTCGAGCTCCGACCAGGACGCGACCACGTTCCAGCCGGCGCGGCCCTTGCTGATCAGATCCAGGGTGGCGAACTTGCGCGCCAGATTGTAGGGCTCGTTGTAGGTGGTCGAGGCCGTCGTCACCAGGCCGACGTGTCGGGTGACCATGGCCAGCGCCGGCAGCAAGGTCATCGGTTCCAGCTCGACCATGTCGCGGCCGGTTCGGGACAGCGAGCCAGGCGGAACGTCGTCCTGGCGAATTCCGGCGCCGTCGGCAAAGAAGACCATGTCGAGCTTGCCGCGCTCGGCGATCTGGGCGCTCCGCACATAGTGCTCGACGTGCAGCGTGCCGTCGGCCGGCACATCCGGATGGCGCCAGGCGGCCGGGTGATAGCCGTGGCCCCGGATCGACAAACCGAGCCGCATCTTGCGTTCAGCCATCAGGCGCCCTCCTCATTCAGGAGATTCCTCGCTTTGCGGCTGATCGACAACCTTGGAATATTTTCGGGACGCTGTCGGCCTTCGAAAGCCCCGTTCGTCGTTCCGATGTCAGGCCGATGGGGCCAGCCGAAGCAAGGAGACGGACGATGCGTGTGATGGTGCTCGTGAAGGCGACCGAAGACAGCGAGAAGGGCTTTTTCCGCACGCCCGAGACGACCAAGATGCTCGAGGCGATGGGCCAATTCAATGACGAGCTGCGTGAGGCCGGCATCCTGCGCGACGCCGATGGCCT
>JAFAKN010000098.1 GCA_019235415.1 Alphaproteobacteria bacterium | reverse complement strand
CTTCAAGGACTACATATCGGTGCCCAAGCCGAACGGCTACCGCTCGGTGCATACCGGCGTGATCGGCCCACTGAACCAGCGCATCGAGATCCAGATCCGCACCCACGAGATGCAGGACCAGGCCGAGCGCGGCGTCGCCGCGCACTGGATCTACAAGGAAGGCGGCGGACCGTCGCCCGAGGCGCCGCAATATGCCTGGCTGCGCAGCCTGATCGACATCCTCGACAAGGCGCCCAACGCCGAGGAGTTCCTCGAGCACACCAAGCTCGAGATGTTCCAGGACCAGGTGTTCTGCTTCACGCCCAAAGGCAAGCTGATCGCCCTGCCGCGCGGCGCCACGCCGGTCGACTTCGCCTATGCCGTGCACAGCCAGGTGGGCGACACCTGCGTCGGCGCCAAGATCAACGGCCGCATGCTCCCCTTGCGCACGCAGCTTTCCAACGGCGACCAGGTCGAGATCATCACGTCTAAGGCGCAGACGCCGTCGCCGACCTGGGAACGATTCGTCGTCACCGGCAAGGCCAAGGCCGCGATCCGGCGCTTCGTTCGCCTCCGCCAGCGCGAGCAGTACATCCAGCTCGGCCGCTCGCTGCTCGACAAGGCGTTCCACGAAGAAGGCTATGAGGTCACCGACAAGGGGCTGGACGGCGTGCGGGCCAACTTCAAGCAGGCGACGGTCGACGATCTGATCGCCGCGGTCGGCGCCGGGCTGATCGGCGCCCGCGAGGTGCTGACCGCCGTTTATCCCGGCCTGAAGCAGCCGCGCAAGGGCGGCGCCGACGTCGTCCCGATCACCCGGGCGCGCAACAAGGTGGCCAAGGGCGATACTGCCCGCAAGAAGGGGCCAAGCGGGCAGATCGCCATTCGCGGCCTGATTCCCGGCATGGCGGTCCATTTCGCTCGCTGCTGCCATCCGCTGCCCGGCGATCGCATCGTCGGCATCATCACCACCGGCAAGGGCGTGACCATCCACACCATCGACTGCCCGACGCTCGAGAGCTTCTCGGAGAGCCCGGAGCGCTGGATCGACGTCGGTTGGGATTCGGTGGGGGAGGGTGGTCCGGACGTCTATACCGGCCGCCTCAAGATCACGGTCGCCAACCAGCCGGGCAGCCTGTCCAGCCTGTCGACGGTGATCGCCCGCCACGAGGGCAACATCTCCAACCTGCGCATCGTCAACCGCTCGATGGACTTTTTCGACATGGTGATCGACGTGGAAGTCGCCGACGTGAAGCACTTGGCCGACATCACCGCGGCGCTGCGCGCCACGCCCGCCATCAATGCCGTCGAGCGCGCCCGGAATTAGAACATTTCATGTGGAGCGCGGACCTACCGGTCCGCATCATGATCATGAGCGGGCCGAAGGGTCCGCGCTCCACGAAGAGTAGCAGCCAGATGCCCCCGCTTCCCCACCTCCGTCTCGGCGTCAACATCGATCACGTGGCCACCGTGCGCAACGCGCGCGGCGGTACGCTGCCCGACCCGGTGCGGGCAGCGCGGATCGCCGAGGCCGCCGGTGCCGACGGCATCACAGCCCACCTGCGCGAAGACCGCCGGCATATCGTTGACGGCGACATCGAGACCCTGGTCCGCGAGCTCAAGTTGCCGCTCAACTTCGAGATGGCCGCGACCGAGGAGATGGTTGGCATCGCGACCCGCCATCGCCCGCACGCCGCCTGCATCGTTCCCGAGAAGCGCGAGGAGCGCACCACCGAGGGCGGGCTCGATGCGGCCGGCCAGCACAACCACCTGAAGCCGATGGTGGCCCGCCTGCGCGATGCCGGGATCCGCGTGTCGCTGTTCATCGAGGCCGATCCGCGGCAGCTGGAAGCAGCGGTCACGTTGGGGGCGCCGGTGGTGGAGCTGCACACCGGCCGTTATTGCGAGCTCGAGGGCAAGGCCAAGGCGGCCGAGCTGGAGCGCCTGCGGAAGGCGGCGTCCCTGTGCGGCCGGCTGGGGCTCGAATGCCATGCCGGCCACGGGCTGTCCTACGCCGACGTCGGCCCCGTCGCGGCCATCGCGCAGGTGCGCGAGCTCAATATCGGCCACTTCCTGGTCGGCGAGGCGATCTTCGTCGGGCTTGCCGAGGCGATCCGCGAAATGCGGCGTATCATGGATGCCGCACGCACCGAGGGGGCGGCTCCTTGATCGTCGGGATCGGCAACGATCTGGTGGACATCCGGCGGATCGAGAAGTCCCTGGAACGATTCGGCGACCGTTTCGTGCAGCGCGTTTTCACCGAAACCGAACAGAATCGCTCGGAAGGGCGCGCCGGCCGCGCGGCGAGCTATGCCAAGCGGTTCGCCGCCAAGGAGGCGTGCGCCAAGGCACTGGGCACCGGGCTCAGGCTCGGCGTCTTCTGGCGTGACATGGGCGTCATCAACCTGCGCGGCGGCAAGCCCACGCTGCAACTGACCGGCGGCGCTTTGGCGCGGCTGCAGCACATAACCCCGGCCGGAATGTCGCCGCAAATCGACCTGAGCTTGACCGACGAGTATCCAATGGCGCAGGCATTTGTGATCATTTCGGCGGTTCCCCCACCGTGACGGTTCGTGCAGTGCCCTTCGGGCGATGGACCGGAGACGATTGGACTGGGAGACGATTGGACTGGGAGACAGGGACTGCCGGCCCTGCTATAGCCGCGGCACGACTAAACTGGTACGGCGATGACGGACGTGGTTGAACGTCGAAAGCGTGGACAGGAGAAAGCCGGCGGCTGGGGCGAGACCGTCCGCACGATCGTATATGCCGTCCTGATCGCTTTGGTGGTGCGCACCTTCGCGATCGAGCCTTTCAACATCCCAAGCGGATCGATGATCCCTACCCTGCTGGTGGGCGATTACCTGTTCGTGTCGAAATACTCGTACGGCTACAGCAAGCACTCGTTCCCGTTCTCGCTCGGCTTCTTCTCGGGCCGTATCTTCAGCGAGCCGCCGGAGCGGGGCGACGTTGCGGTGTTCAAGTATCCCGGCGACCAGGGCCAAGGCGTGAACCGCACCGACTACATCAAACGTATCGTCGGCCTGCCGGGCGACCGCATCCAGGTCACCAACGGCGTCCTGCACATCAACGGCACGCCGGTCCAACGCATGCGAATCGGCGACTACGTGAAAGGCAGCAACGGCCACTACCTCAAGGGCACGCTGTGGCGCGAGACCTTGCCCAACGGCCGCAGCTACACGGTGCTCGAATATTCCGACAACGGACCGGCCGACAACACGCCGGAGTTCCTGGTGCCGGCTGGAAACTACTTCGTCATGGGCGACAACCGGGACGATTCGCTCGACAGTCGCACCCGCCTGATGCTGCGCGACTACTCGGGTGCGCCGCGCGATCGGGACCAGCTCGGCTGGTACGTGCCGGCGGAAAACCTGGTCGGCCGTGCCGAATTCATCTTCTTTTCGCACGATCCGCAGGCGGCGGGCTGGCTGGAGCCGTGGAAATGGCCAGAGGCGATTCGCTGGAACCGCTTTTTCATGGCGATCCACTGAAAGCTGCCGATGTCGATCTCGCGGCACTTGCCGGCAAGGTCGGGCACCGCTTTGCGCGGCCCGAGCTCGCAGTCGAGGCGCTGACTCATCGCGGCAGCCTCGACCGACGCCCTGACCTGAAGGCTGCATTCCCCTACGGCAACGAGCGCCTCGAATTCCTGGGCGACCGCGTGTTGTCGCTCGCCATGGCCGATTTCCTGCTGCGCGGCTTCCCGCACGAGCGCGAAGGCCAGCTCGCCCGGCGTCACGCGTCGCTGGTGAGCGCGCGCACGCTGAGTGAGATCGCGGCCGAGATCGGCTTGGCCGAACATGTCATCCGGCCGCGGGGCGCGTCGGCCGTCACGGCGACGATCCTGTCGGACATGCTGGAGGCCCTGCTCGCGGCGGTCTATCTCGACGCCGGGTTCGCGGCGGCGGCGGCGGCCGTGGAGCGGCTATGGGGGGAGCGGCTGGCCATCCACAATCCCGCGCCGCGTCCGCCCAAGACCCAGCTGCAGGAATGGGCGCAGGCGCGTGGCTTCGCCTTGCCCCGCTACCATCAGGTGGCGCGCGAGGGCTCCGAGCACGAACCTCTCTTCGTGGTCGAAGTGCGTGTCGCCGACCTGCCGGCCGCCGAGGGGCGCGGGCCGACCAAGCGCGACGCCGAGAGCGCGGCAGCAAGCGCGCTGCTGGAACACCTGCACAAGGACGGCTGAGGACCCACATGGTAGACCAGCAAACCCGCTGCGGGTTCGTCGCCATTTTGGGCGCCCCCAATGCCGGCAAATCCACTCTCGTGAACGCGCTGGTCGGCTCCAAGGTCACCATCGTCTCGCCCAAGGTCCAGACCACCCGCATGCGGGTCATCGGCATCGCCATGGTGGATTTGCCTGACGGCAGCCGCGCACAAGTCGTTCTGGTCGACACGCCGGGCATCTTCGGTACGACCCGGCGGCGACTGGAGCGCGCCATGGTCGCGGCCGCCTGGCAGGGCGCCGATGATGCCGATCTCGTGGCGCTGGTCGTCGATGCCGAGCGGGGGATCGGCCCGGAAACCGAAGCCATCCTCGAGCGCCTTGGAGGGCAGCAGGCGCGGCGCTTGCTCGTCCTCAACAAGATCGATCTCCTGCCGCGAGAGAAGCTGCTGGCGCTCGCCTCCGAGCTCAACGCCCGGCTGTCGTTCGATCGCACGTTCATGGTGAGCGCGCTCAGGCTCGATGGAGTCCACGATGTGCTGGTCGCGCTCGGTGCCGCGCTGCCGGCCGGTCCCTTTCTCTACCCCGAGGACCAGGCGGCCGATCTGCCGCTTCGCCTGCTGGCTGCCGAGGTGACGCGCGAGCAGGTGTTCCTGCAGCTGCATCAGGAGCTGCCCTACGAGGCGGCGGTCGAGACCGACAAGTGGGAAGAGCGTGGCGACGGCAGCGTGCGCGTCGAGCAGACCATCCACGTCCAGCGCGAAGGGCAGCGCGCGATCGTGCTCGGCAAAGGCGGCAGCCGTATCAAGCAGATCGGCGCGCGCGCCCGCCACGAGCTCAGCACCATGGTCGACAAGCCGGTGCATTTGTTTCTGCACGTGAAGGTGAGCGAGCGCTGGGCCGACGACCCGGCGCACTACCGCTCGCTGGGGCTGGCGTACGACGCCTGAGGGCGCCGCGTCGCGTCATTCTCTTCACCTACCCAACGAAGTTGGAGAGGTGAATGAAAGTTCACGCCGAAAGTCTCAGGCCACCGAGTCGGCGATGATACGCTCGCCCGTGCTGAGGGTTATGCGGCGCCCGGGATGCTCCACCTGGGCCGCCTTGAAAATCGCGTGGGCCAGAGCCGTACTCGCGGCACGGGCCAGAATCCGCTCTACCGTGTTGCCGCTCTCGCGCCAAAGCTCGACACGATAGGCAAGTTCCTCGGCGGGTTGTGGCAGGGAGGGGGAGCGCACCACCTTGGACCCGCTAGTTCTTCGGTCCATTCCATCGAGAGATGATGCTGTTGCGGTGACGAAGCGTGATGTAGCGGTCGGAATGCTCGCGGGTCGCTGCATAGTAGGCGGCATAGCCGATGCTGCCGTTTGCCGTGACAGCCAAGACCTGCTCGACACTCAGCCCCTGCTCGTCCCACAGCTCGACCTTGTAGGGAAGCTCCTCGCCGTCCGCCGGGCGGAGCCTGGCGAGGCGCTCGTTTTGCGGCTCATCGTCGCCGCCGCCGGCAGACGCGAAGCGGAAAGGGCGGCCGGCCGATAGCCAGCCAATGGGGATGCTCGACGCTTGACCAGGCATTTCCATTCAATTGAACCAAGCGGGCCGAGCGTCTATGCTAGTAGTTGATCATACGCTGCGCAACTTGGAGTTCCGGATACATGCCACCGAGCCTCGGCGGCCCCCCTCCTGTTTCGCTTGCAGACCGTTTCCAAATGCTCGTCGACGCCGTGGTCGACTACGCGATTTGCATGCTCGATTCCCAGGGAGCCGTGGCCACCTGGAATACCGGGGCGGAGCGCATCGCGGGCTACCCGGCGGCCGAAGTGATCGGCCAACACTATTCGCGCTTTTTCACCCTCGAGGACCGCGCCGCCGGCCTGCCGGAGAAGCAGCTCGAGGCGGCGCGATTTGGCGGCCGTCACGAAGCCGAGGGATATCGCGTGCGCAAGGACGGCTCGCGCTTTTGGTGCCACACCGTCCTGCACCGGCTTGCCGATGATCAGGGCCGTCTGATCGGATTTGCCGAGGTAACCCGCGACGTCACGGAACGCATGGCCGCACAGCAGGCGTTGCGCGACAGCGAGCGGCGCTTTCGCCTGCTGGTCGAAGGGGTGATCGACTACGCCCTCTATATGCTCGACCCCAACGGCATCGTCTACAATTGGAACAGCGGCGCAGAACGGATGAAGGGCTACAAGGCCGAGGAGATCGTCGGTCAGCACTTCTCCAAGTTCTATACCAAGGAGGATCGTACCGCCGGCGTGCCGGCCAGGGTGCTGGAGGTGGCGGTCCGCGAGGGGCGCCACGAGTTGGAAGGCTGGCGGGTGCGCAAGGACGGAAGCCGCTTCTGGGCCTCGGTGTCGGTGACGCCGATCCGCAACGAAGCCGGGCAGCTCGAGGGCTTCGCCAAGATCACCCGGGACATCACCGAGCGACATGCCGCGCAGGACGCGTTGCGCCAGAGCGAGCGGCAGTTCCGATTGCTGGTCGGCAACGTGACCGACTACGCGATCTTCATGCTCGACCCCAACGGCATCGTGACGAGCTGGAATGCCGGCGCCGAGCGCATCAAGGGCTACCGCGCCGATGAGGTGATCGGCCAGCATTTCTCGCGCTTCTATCCCGAGCGCGAGCGGCTGGCCGGCGTCCCGCAGCAGGCCTTGCGTACGGCCGTCGAGGAGGGCCGTTTCGAGGCGGAAGGCTGGCGGGTGCGCAAGGACGGCAGCCTGTTCTGGGCCAACGTGGTGATCGATCCGATCCGCGACGAGAACGGCAACCTGGCGGGCTTCGCCAAGATCACGCGCGACGTCACCGAGCGGCGCGACGCACAGCAGGCGCTTCAGGAGGCCCAGGCGCAACGCGCGCACGCCCAGAAGATGGATGCGCTGGGCCAGCTGACCGGCGGCGTGGCGCACGACTTCAACAATCTCCTGATGGTGGTGACCGGCCACATTCAGAGCCTCAAGAAGAAGGTCGGCGACGACCCGCGCGCCAGTCGCGCAGCTCAGGCGATCGAATTGGCGGCACAACGCGGCGCCTCGCTCACGCGCCAGCTTCTTTCCTTCTCGCGGCGGCAGAGCTCCAATCCGGTGGTCGTGTGCCTGGCCGACCGGATCGAGGCGTCACGCGAGATGGTCGCCATGTCGATCGGCGCCAATGTGGCCCTCGACGCCGCGATCGCCCCCGACGCCTGGCGCGTCAAGGTTGACGAGAGCGAGCTGGAGCTGGCGCTGGTCAATCTCACGCTCAACGCGCGCGACGCCATGCCCAAGGGCGGCACCATCTCGATCACCGGCCGCAACGTGCGGCTGACGCGCGGCGACACGGCCGCGGGTATCGAAGGCGACTTCGTAGCGCTGCGGGTCAGCGACACCGGCGAGGGCATCGCTCCCGACATCCTGCCCAAGGTCTTCGAGCCGTTCTTTACGACCAAGGAGTCGGGCAAGGGCAGCGGCCTTGGCCTGTCGCAGGTCTACGGCTTCGCGCATCAGTCGGGTGGCACCGTCACGATCGAAAGCGAGCTGGGCAAGGGGACCGTGATCACGCTGTACCTGCCGCGCGCGGACAGCGCCGACGCCCGGGAGGTGCCTGCCGCCGAGATGAGCAAGGGCGGCGGCCTGGTGCTCCTGGTGGAGGACAACCCGGAGGTCGCGGAAGTCACGCGCAGCATGCTCGAGGAGCTGGGCTACGAGGTCCAGGCGGTCAGCAATGCCGCCTCGGCGCTGCGGGTGGTGGCGAGCAAGGATTTCACCCTCATGGTCAGCGACATCAACATGGCGGGCGACATGAACGGGATAGGCTTGGCCCGAGCCATCCGCGCGTCCAGGCCGGATCTGCCGGTGCTGCTCGTGACCGGCTACAGCCACCTCGCCTCGCAGGTTGGGTCGGAATTCACCCTGCTGCGCAAGCCCTACGGCCTTGCCGACCTCGGTCGTGCGGCTGGGCGATTGATCGGTCGCAGCGCGATGCCGACGACGGAGGACAACGTCATCCGGCTGCACGACATACGGGCAGTCACCGACCGCTCCTGAGCCGTGCCGTCCGGCCGTTGACCGGCCTCACGGCCAGATTCATCGGCCGGACCTCATCAGCCGGACCTTATCAGCCGGACCTCATCAGCCGGACCTCATCAGCCGGACAGGGACCTCGCCGATCGGCTTTCCTTACCCGCTCCAAGATGTGAGAGCAGAGCCCAGTCGAGCGCAGGCTCCGGTGCGGCGGGCCGGCCGAGCACGGGTGCCAGGGGATGATTCGCCACAACGTGAAGCTGCCGCAGGACGCGCCGCCGCTCGACGTAAGGGACCTGACGCGCTGAAGCGGTCCGCGGCTCCCATGGCGATGCAGCGCCTTGGCCACGCCAGCGGCGCAGCACAGCCGCCTTTGCCTCCAGCTCCATCCTGCTTGCCGCCTCCTCGAGCGTAACCGCGCGCCGCCTCATCGGCGGCGAGGCGCGCAATTTGTGCAAAGTACGCTTGCTGCAGTCTGCGTCATCGCGCGCAGTGTGCGCGTTAGCCACCAATACCGAAGCGTGCAGCATGGAGGTCCCCCTTGAGTGGTGGGAACGTGGCCCGCCGATGTTTGGTTGCGCTCGTTCGCGGCCATTTTGCCGCGCTGTACGCTAGGGTACTTCCCTGGATCGGGCCATCGGATTCGGCCCTCTGGCGGGCGGTCGTGAAAGGCGTCATATCGCGGACATGGACTGGAGCGACGAAGGCATCGTGCTTGCGGCGCGCCCGCACGGCGAGACCGGGCTTATCGCCTGGTTATTGACCCGCGATCATGGCCGCCACGCCGGGTTCGTTCCGGGAGGCGTGTCTCGTCGGGCGCGGCCTGTCTGGCAGCCGGGCAACCTGCTGGCTGTGCAATGGCGCGCGCGGCTGTCGGATCAGCTCGGCAACTTTTCCGCCGAGTTGCGTCAGGCGTACGCGGCAGGCGCGCTGGACGACGCCACGGCACTGGCGGGTCTCGCAGCGGCCTGCGCGGTGCTCGACACCGCCTTACCGGAGCGCGAGCCCCACCCTGCAGTGTATGACGGCCTGAGCGCGCTGCTTGCCGCCCTCGGCCACACTGGCTGGCCCGCAATCTATGTCCGCCTGGAGCTCGGTCTCTTGCAGGAACTGGGATTTGGCCTCGACCTGCAGAGTTGTGCCCTGACCGGGGTCCGGGAGGAGCTGGCGTATGTTTCTCCGCGTACCGGCCGCGCCGTGTCGCGCGCCGCCGCGGAGCCCTACAAGGACAAGCTGCTGGCACTGCCCGATTTCCTGGTTGCAGGGGGCTTGCCGGCCGACGACGACCAGCTGGCGAAGGGCTTCGAGCTCACCGGACATTTCCTCGAGCGGCACGTGTTTTGGCCACACAACAAGCCCTTGCCGGGACCCCGGTCGAGATTTATGGAAACGCTAACGTTGTCATTCCGAGCATAGCGAGGGACCTTTCATCCACTGGCGCAAAAGGTCCCTCGCTACGCTCCGGATGATAGGATGAACAACAACGGCTGCGGGACAACCGTGGTCGGCCCCCTCGGTCCTGCTGATGGCAAAACGCAACAACGTCATTCCCCTGGCAGAGGTCAGGCCGGTGCAATTCGGACAGGCGCTAAGCGAGCGCTACCTGTCCTATGCGCTTTCGACCATCATGGCGCGCTCGCTGCCCGACGTGCGCGACGGCCTGAAGCCGGTGCATCGCCGCCTGCTCTACGCCATGCGGCAGCTCAGGCTCGACCCCAACAGCGCCTTCAAGAAGAGCGCCCGCGTGGTGGGCGACGTGATCGGCCAGTACCATCCGCACGGCGACCAGTCGATCTACGACGCCCTGGTTCGCCTCGCCCAGGAATTTGCCGCCCGCTACCCGCTGATCGAAGGGCAGGGCAACTTCGGCAATATCGACGGCGATAACCCGGCCGCCATGCGTTACACCGAGGCGCGGCTCACCGAGGTGGCCGAGGCCCTGCTGGCCGGCATCGACGAGGACGCCGTCGATTTTCGGCCCAACTACGACGGCACGGCGCAGGAGCCGGTGGTCCTGCCCGGCGGCTTCCCCAACCTGCTGGCCAACGGCGCGGCCGGCATCGCGGTCGGCATGGCCACCTCGATCCCGCCGCACAATGCGGGCGAGCTGTGCGACGCGCTGCTGCACCTGATCCGCACGCCGAACGCCCGCATCGAGACCCTCGTGGACCTGGTGAAGGGGCCGGACTTCCCCACCGGCGGCATGTTGGTCGAGCCGCGCGAATCGATCGTCGAAGCGTACAAGACCGGCCGCGGCGCCTTTCGCCTGCGGGCGCGCTACGAGGTCGAGCAGCTGCCGCGTGGGCAGTACCGCATCATCGTCACCGAGATCCCCTACCAGGTCCAGAAGGGCAGGCTGATCGAGCGCATCGCCGAGATCATCAACGTCAAGAAGCTGCCGATCCTGGAGGACGTGCACGACGAATCGGCCGAGGACGTGCGCGTCGTGCTTGAGCCGCGCACCGGCAACGTGCCGGCCGAGCTCCTGATGGAGCAGCTGTTCAAGCTGACCGACCTCGAGATCCGCTTCCCGCTCAACCTTAACGTGCTCGACAAGGACAACACGCCGCGCGTGATGAACCTGCGCGAGGCGCTGCAGGCTTTCCTCGACCATCGGCGCGAGGTGCTGGTCCGCCGCTCGACCCATCGCCTGGCCGAGATCGAGCGACGGCTGGAGATTCTCGACGGCTACCTGATCGCCTATCTCAACGTCGACAAGCTGATCAAGATCATCCGCGAGGAGGACGAGCCCAAGCCCAAGATGATCCGCACCTTCCGTCTCTCCGACCTGCAGGCCGAGGCGATCCTCAACATGCGCCTGCGCGCCTTGCGGCGGCTGGAGGAGTTCGAGATCAAGGGCGAGCACAAGAAGCTCACGAGCGAGCGCAAGGACATCAAGGCGTTGCTGCGTGAGGAGACGCAGCAGTGGGACCGGATTTCGTCAGAGGTCAAGGAGATCCAGCGCAAGTTCGGCGCCAAGACCGAGCTCGGCCGGCGCCGCACCGAATTGGCCGACGCGCCGGCCGAGGTCGAGCACGCGGTCGAAGATTTTGTCGAGCGCGAGCCGATCACCGTCGTCTGCTCCGAGAAGGGCTGGATCCGTGCCGCCAAGGGCCATCTCGACGAGCAAGCCGCGGCCGACCTCAAGTACAAAGAAGGCGACGGCCCGCGGTTTCGCGTCCACGCCCAGTCGACCGACAAGATCCTGGTGTTTGCCACCAACGGCCGCTTCTACACGCTCGGCGCCGACAAGCTGCCGAGTGCGCGCGGGCACGGCGAGCCGCTGCGGCTCATGATCGAGCTCGGCAACGAGCAGGACATCGTTCAGCTCGAAGTGCTGCAAGGCGGGCGCAAGTTCCTGGTCGCCTCGGACGCCGGCCGCGGCTTCATCGTGCCCGAGGACGAGGTCGTGGCCCAGACCCGCAACGGCAAGCAGATCCTGAACCTTTCCGGCAACGAGAAGGCGCAGGCCTTCGCCATCGTGCCCGAGGACGCCGATTCGGTCGCCGCGCTGAGCGAGGGGCGGAAGCTTCTGATCTTCCCGCTCGAGCAGGTGCCGGAAATGGGGCGCGGCCGCGGCGTGCTGCTGCAGCGCTCGAAGGCCGACCGGCTGGCCGATGCGCAGACCTTCAGGCTGGCGCAGGGCCTGCCGTGGGGCAACCGTCTGATCTCCGCCGAGGAGCTGAAGTTCTGGCGCGGCGAGCGCGCCCAGGCTGGCCGCATGCCCGAAAAGGGCTGGCCGCGCGCCCGGCGCTTCAAGGGCTGAACCAATGGACCTGACTCTGCTTTGGAAGACGGTGCTGATCGGCATCGTCGAGGGCTTGACCGAGTTTTTGCCGGTGTCGTCGACCGGCCACATCATCCTCGCCGAGGAGGTGCTCGATTTTCAGGGCCCGCCCGGCAAGGTGTTCGAGATCGTGATCCAGCTCGGCGCAATCCTGGCGATCTGCGTCCTCTATCGTGTGAAGATCTGGAGCACCGTCGTCGGCGTCCTGAAGCGTGAGGAGCGGGCCGTCCGGTTCGCGGGCGCCGTTGTCATCGCCTTCCTGCCGGCGGCGGTCATCGGCGTGGCGGCCCACAAATACATCAAGCTGCTGCTCGGCAGCCCCATCGTGGTGGCGGTCGCCTTGATCGTGGGCGGCATCGCGATTCTGGTGATCGAGCGCTACGCCGAGCGACCGCGCACCAAGTCGCTCGACGACATCGGCTTCAGGACCGCCTTGGTCGTCGGCATTTGCCAGTGCCTGGCCATGATCCCGGGCGTGTCGCGATCGGGGTCCACGATCATGGCGGCACGCGCAATCCGCGTGGATCGTGCGACCGCGGCCGAATTCTCCTTCTTCCTCGCCATCCCCACCATGCTGGGCGCAACGGTCTACGACCTTTACAGCAATTGGTCGACGCTCGACTGGCATGGCGGCGGGTTGATCGCCATCGGATTCGGCGCGGCGTTCGTTTCTGCACTGTTCGTGGTGCATCCTTTCGTTCGCTTCATCAGCCGCCACGGCTTCGGCGCATTCGCCTGGTATCGGATTGCAATCGGCGCATTGGCGCTCGTCCTGCTGCTCATGCGTTGAGTCTGTTGCGGCTCCTGGGAGCGTGCCATAAGCCGCGCCCGTTCTGTCACTCTCGGAGTACGCACTCATGCACCGTCGCAGGTTCCTTCGGTCGGCCGGCATTGGCGCCACAGCGGCCGTCACCGCCGCGGCGATCGCGGCGCCCGCCGTCGCGCAATCGTCGCCTGAGCTGAAGTGGCGCCTCGCCTCCAGCTTCCCAAAGTCGCTGGACGCGATCTTCGGGGCGTCCGAGTTGCTGGCGAGGTACGTGGCCGAAGCGACCGACGACAAGTTCCAGATCCGGTTGTTCGCCGCCGGCGAGGTCGTGCCCGGCTTGCAGGTCGCGGACGCCGTCCAGAACGGCACGGTCGAGATGGGCCATACGGCCTCGTACTACTACGTCGGCAAGGACCCGACCTTCGCCTTCGACTGCGCCCTGCCGTTCGGCCTCAATGCACGCCAGCAGGATGCCTGGATGAACTTCGGTGGCGGCCGCGAGGCGCTCGCCGACTTCTTCAAGGACTTCAACATCCATTCGATTCCCTGCGGCAACACCGGCGGCCAGATGGGCGGTTGGTTCCGCAAGGAGATCAAGACGCTCGACGACCTCAAGGGTCTCAAGATGCGCACCTCGGGTTTCGCCGGCGAGGTCTTGAGCAAGCTCGGCGTCGTGCCGCAGCAGATCGCGGGCGGCGACATCTATCCTGCGCTGGAGAAGGGCGCGATCGACGCCGCCGAATGGGTCGGCCCCTACGACGACCAGAAGCTCGGTTTCAACAAGGTCGCGCAGTACTACTACTATCCCGGCTGGTGGGAGGTCGGCCCGCAGCTCTCGGCTTACGTCAACCTCGGCAAGTGGAACGAGCTGCCCAAGGGCTACCAGGCCGTGCTCGAGGCCGCCGCCGCCAAGGCGCACACCTGGATGCTGTCCAAGTACGACGCGCAGAACCCCAAGGCGCTGCGCGAGCTGGTCGCTTCCGGCACCAAGCTCACCCCGTTCAGCGGCGCCGTCCTGGACGCCTGCTATAGCGCGGCCAACCAGGTCTACGACGAGACCATGGCCAAGAACGCGCGCTTCAAGAAGGTCTACGGCGAGTGGAAGCCGTTCCGCGCCGAGGAGGTGCTGTGGTTCCGCGTCGTCGAGAACACGCTCGACAACTACATGGCGAGATTGTCGGCCGGCAACAAGCTGTGACAGCTCAGCAGCTCGCATCGTCTAGAACGTTGAGTTTGTCATCTCGAGCGTAGCGGTGGATCCTTCGCGTCGCCTTAAGGATCCCTCGCTGCGCTCGGGATGACAGGCGTATCGTTGTGCAAGCAACCCCGACTTTTCATCCCCAGTGCGCCATGCCATAACCCGCGCGCCTCGGGCCGGCCCTACGCAGTCCGGGTCAAGAAGCAAGAGTTCGAAGGGAGCCTTCCATGCAACGTCGTAAGTTCTTGCGCACCGCCGGTGTCGGCGGTGCCACCGTCGCGGCTGGCGGCACGCTCGCGGCGCCGGCGATCGCTCAATCCATGCCCGAGATCAAGTGGCGGCTCGCCTCGAGCTTTCCCAAGTCGCTCGACACGATCTACGGCGCCGGCGAAGACTTCGCCAAGCGTGTCGCGGCGCTGACCGACAACAAGTTCCAGATCCGCGTGTTCGCCGCCGGCGAGATCGTGCCCGGCCTGCAGGTCGTCGATGCCGTGCAGAACGCCACCGTCGAATGCGGCCACACCGCGGCCTACTACTATGTCGGCAAGGATCCGACCTTCGCGTTCGACACCGCGGTGCCGTTCGGGCTCAACACGCGCCAGCACAACGCCTGGGTCTACTATGGCGGCGGCCTCGAGCTGATGCGCGAGTTCTACAAGGACTACAACATCATCTCCTTCCTGATGAGCAACACCGGCGGCCAGATGGGCGGGTGGTGGCGCAAGGAGATCAAGACGCCGGAGGATCTCAAGGGCGTGAAGTTCCGCATCGGCGGCTTCGCCGGCCAGGTTCTGGCCAAGCTCGGCGTGGTGCCGCAGCAGCTGGCCGGCGGCGACATCTACCCCGCCCTGGAGAAGGGCACGATTGACGGCGCGGAGTGGGTCGGCCCCTACGACGATCAGAAGCTCGGCTTCAACAAGGTCGCTCAGTACTACTACTATCCCGGCTGGTGGGAAGGCAGCGCTGCCCTGTCGCTCTATGTCGGCCTCAAGGCCTACGAAGCGCTGCCACAGGTCTACAGGGATGCCATCGAAACCGCCGCCGGCGACACCAACGTACGATCCGTCGCCAAGTACGACGTGGTGAACCCCAAGGCGCTGCGCGAGCTGGTGGCGAGCGGCACGAAGTTCCTGCCGTTCCCGCAGCCGGTCATGGACGCCTGCTTCAACGCCGCCAACGAGCTGTACGCCGAGACGATGGCCAAGAACCCGAAGTTCAAGAAGGTCTACGAGTCGTGGAAGCCGTTCCGCAACGAGGAGATCCTCTGGTTCCGCGTCGTCGAGAACACGTTCGACAACTTCATGGCCCGCCAGTCGGCCAACAACAAGCTCGGCTGATCCTTCGATCGACCTCCCCCATCGCGGAATCCGCGATGGGGAGGTGCCCGCGTCTGACGCGGGCGGAAGGGTCATGAGTTATGATCCTTGACCCCTCCGTCACCGTAAGACGGTGACACCTCCCCAACTTCGTTGAGGAGGCGAAGCTTGGTTGCGCCCTCTCCTCCGCCATGCCAGGGTGATTCCGCTGAGTGGAACGCCACTCGGCAGGGAGGAAGAAATGCAACGTCGCAAATTCTTGCGCGCCGCTTCGATCGGCGCGGGTAGCGTTGCGTCTGCGTCCGTGTTGGCCGCACCGGCCATTGCCCAATCGATGCCGGAACTCAAATGGCGCCTGACATCGAGCTTTCCCAAATCGCTCGACACGCTCTACGGCGCGGGCGAGGTGCTGACCAAGTACGTCGCCGAGATGACCGACAACAAGTTCAACATGCGTATCTTCGCGGCGGGCGAGATTGTGCCGGGCCTGCAGGTGCTGGATGCCGTGCAGAACGGCACGGTGGAGATCGGCCACACCGCGGGCACCTACTATGTCGGCAAGGATCCGACGTTTTCCTTCGACACCGCCATTCCGTTCGGTACCAACTCGCGCCAGCAGGATGCCTGGATGAACTGGGGCGGCGGGCGCGAACTGATGAACGAGTTCTACAAGAACTACAACGTTCGCGGCATCGTCTGCGGCGGCACCGGTGCGCAGATGGGCGGCTGGTTCCGCAAGGAGATCAAGACGATCGACGATCTCAAGGGACTGAAGTTCCGCATCGCCGGCATCGGCGGCTTGGTGATCAATCGTGTGGGCGGCGTCGCTCAGCAGATCGCGGGCGGCGACATCTACCCCGCGCTGGAGAAGGGCACGATCGACGCCTGTGAATGGGTCGGCCCTTACGACGACCAGAAGCTCGGCTTCAACAAGATCACCCAGTTCTACTACTACCCAGGCTGGTGGGAGGGCGGCCCTCAGCCGATGCTCTACATCAACCTGGAAAAGTGGAACGAGCTGCCCAAGGCCTACAAGGCGGTGCTCGAGACGGGCTGCGCCTACGCGAAGGAGTGGATGATCTCCAAGTACGACGCGGAGAATCCCAAGGCTCTCCGCGAGCTGGCGGCGTCGGGCACCAAGCTGATGCCCTTCCCGCAGCCGGTGATGGAGGCATGCTTCAATGCCTCGATTGAGATCTGGGCCGAGATCTCGGCCAAGAACGCCCAGTTCAAGAAGGTCTACGATTCGTGGCGGCCGTTCCGCAACGACGAGATCCTCTGGTTCCGGGTGTGCGAGGGCACCTTCGATAACTTCATGGCCCGCATGTCGGCAACCAATAAACTCGGCTGATCGCGGGTCGCTCGATACGGCGACGGGCGGCTTCCTGGCACGTATGTAATGTGCCGGCATAGTCCGAGCGATCTGTAAAATGTGACAACGATCCCGCTTCGGCGGGGTCTCTTTTTGCGGCCTCGCGGCTTTCCAAAGGCAATCCCGCATGTCACGGTTGCGGCGCTTACGGGGGCCATGGGGCGTCCGATAGGGAGGACAGAGAAATATGGAGCGTAGGAAGTTTATAAGGACCGCGGGCGTGGGTGTCGCGGGCGTCGCGGCTGCGTCCACGCTGGCCGCGCCGGCCATCGCCCAGAGCATGCCCGAAGTGAAATGGCGGCTGACGTCGAGCTTCCCCAAATCGCTCGATACGCTGTACGGCGGCTCGGAGCTGTTCGCCAAGATGATCGGCGAGATGTCCGAGAACAAGTTCCAGATCCGCGTCTTCGCCGCCGGCGAGATCGTGCCCGGCCTGCAGGTCGCCGATGCGGTCCAGAACGGCACGGTCGAGGCGGGCCAGACCGCGGCCTATTATTATTTCGGCAAGCATCCGAATTTCGTGTTCGAAACCGGTCTGCCGTTCACCATGAACCAGCGCGAATACTACGCTTGGCTTTATTTCGGCGGCGGCCACGACCTCATCAACGATTTCTACAAGGAGTATAATTTCCGCTCCTTCCTGTTCGGCGGCACCGGCTGCCAGATGGGCGGCTGGTTCCGCAAGGAAATCAAGACCATGGACGACATGAAGGGGCTCAAGTTCCGGGTCGGCGGCTTCGCCGGCCTGATTCTCGAGCGCCTCGGCGTCGTGCCGCAGCAGATCGCCGGCGGCGACATCTATCCGGCGCTGGAGAAGGGCACGATCGACGCCTGCGAATGGGTCGGCCCATACGACGACGAGAAGCTGGGCTTCAACAAGGTCGCCAAGTACTACTACTACCCCGGCTGGTGGGAAGGCGCCTCGGTCGGCTCGATCTACATCAACAGCGCCGCCTGGGAGAAGCTGCCCAAGCAGTACCAGGCGATGGTCGAGACCGCGTCCGGCCTCGTGACCTCGTGGATGGTGCCCAAGTACGATGCCGCCAACCCGGCCGCGCTCCGCCGCCTGGTGGCGGCAGGCACCGAACTGCGGCCGTTCCCGCGTGCCGTGCTAGAGCCCTGCTTCAACGAGGCCTACAAGTACTACGACGAGCTTGCGGCCAAGGACCCGAAGTTCAAGAAGATCTACGACAACCTGAAGGCCTTCCGCGCCGACCAGAACCTGTGGTTCCGCGTCGCCGAGAACACCTTCGACAACTTCAACTTCTCGATGTCGGCCCAGGGTCGGTAGATCGGCCGGTAGTTCGATCCTGCGTCAACGACAAAGCCCCGCCGTCACCGGCGGGGCTTTTTCGTTGCCCCCAGCGCTACTGCTTCGGTGGCGGTGCGCCGAATACCGGCGGCGGCGAGTCGTCGCTGGGCGGTGCCTGGATCTCGATCTTGACCTTGCTCGGGTCGACGGTCGAGGGCGCGTCGAGGAAGTAGGTCACCGACTGGGGAAGGGCGATCACGATCACCACCAGGATGAGCTGCATCAGCACCCACGGGATGGATCCCCAGTAGATGTCTGAGCTCTTGACCTCCTTGGGCGCCACGCTGCGCAGATAGAACAGGGCGAAACCGAACGGCGGGTGCATGAACGAGGTCTGCACGTTCACGCAGATCATGACGCCGAACCAGATCAGCGCCGCGTCGTGGCCGACCACCGGCTCGAGGATCTTCTGCGCCACCGGCGCCAGCATCGGGATGATGATGAAGGCGATCTCGAAGAAGTCGAGGAAGAAGGCGAGGAAGAACACGAAGAGGTTCACCACCACCAGGAAGCCCCACACGCCGCCCGGCAGGCTCGACATCATGTGCTCGACCCACTTGTTGCCGTCGACGCCCTGGAAGGTGATCGAAAAGCAGGTCGCGCCGACCAGGATGAAGGCGACCATGGCGGTGATGCGCATGGTGGCCTGGAAGGCCTGCACGATCAGCTCGCGCTGGTCCTTGACCTGCCAGGCGCGCCAGCACAGCCAGACGATCGCAGCGAACATGATCGTGAAAGCCGTCTGGAAAGCCGACGACCCGAAGTGGCCGGCCGCCGCGACGGCAGCGCCGACGATCGCCGCGGCGCAGCCGCCGTAGAACGCCAGGTTGTCGAAGCGGGTGAGAGGCGCATTGCGTACCACGGCGAGCACAATGGCGCCGATTGCGCCCATGGCGCCGGCTTCGGTCGGGGTGGCGAGGCCCATCATGATGGTGCCCAGCACGAGGAAGATCAGCACCGCCGCCGGGATGATGCCCCAGGCGCATTTGACGAGCAGCGCCCGGCCGAACAGGGTGCGCGGCACCGGCGGCACGGCCTCCGGCTTCACGATCCCGAGATAGAAGGTGTAGGCGGCGAACAGCACGATCTGCAGGATCGAGGGGCCCCAGGCGCCGGCATACATGTCGCCCACCGAGCGGCCGAGCTGGTCGGCCAGCACGACCAGCACCAGCGACGGCGGCACCAGCTGGGTGATGGTGCCCGACGC
>JAFAKN010000758.1 GCA_019235415.1 Alphaproteobacteria bacterium | reverse complement strand
GCCCGGCTTCATGATCGGCATCGGGCTGATGATCTATTGCTATTTCTTCGGGCCGGTCGGCGTGCGCCGGCGGCGCGCCACCTTCGGCCAGTTCACCGAGGCGACCAAGAAGGCCGCGCTGCCGCTGATGATCCCGGTGATCCTTTTGGGCGGCATCCTGACCGGCTGGTTCACGCCCACCGAGGCGGGCGTGGTGGCGGTCGCCTGGATCCTGCTGGTGGTGATCCCGCTCCTCAATCCGCGGCACGTCGGCAACCTGCCGCGCGACTTCTGCTACGCCGGCCTGATCTACTCGCTGCCGCTGATCACCGTCGCCGCCGCGACGGCGTTCGGCTGGATGCTGGCCTACCTGCGCGGCGCCATCGTGATCTCCGACTTCATCACCTCGCTCGCCGGCAACGACCCGCACCTCATCATGTTGCTGCTGGTGCTGCTGTTCACCGTGGTCGGCGACTTCATCGAGCCGGTGCCGACCATCATCATCTTCATGCCGCTGGTGAATGCTCTGACCGAGGCCGGCAGCATCAACCCGGTGCACATGGGCGTCGTGCTGATCGTGACGCTCGCCTTCGGGCTGATCACACCGCCCTACGGGCTGGTGCTGCTGATGGCCTCGAAATCCGTCGGCGTCCGCTTCTCGCACGCGCTCAGGGCGGCCTTGCCGATCTACGTGGTGTTCCTCGCCACCATCGTGTTCACCATCTTCGCGCCCTCGGCCGTGCTGTGGCTGCCCAAGCAGGTCATGCCGCAGGCCGTCGGCTGCTTCAAGAATCCCAGCGGCACGGGCTACATCTGCCCGCCTTGATGCCCGGGCTCGCTCTGTCATCCCGAGCGCAGCGAGGGATCCTTAAGGCCGCAGGAAGGATCCCTCGCATACGCTCGGGATGACAGAAGGTGGGCGCGTCTACCTCTCCGGCAGCGGAATGAACTCGGGATCGCCGGGCACCCTGGCGAACTTCATGTCGCGCCATTGCGCCTTGGCCCGCTCGATGCGCTCGGGACTGGACGAGACGAAGTTCCACCAGATGTGGCGCGGGCCATCCATCGCGGCGCCGCCCAGCAACATCAGCTTGGCGCCCGCTTCGCCGGCCACGAGCGCCACCAGTTCCGCCGAACGCAGGACGGCGAGATCGCCCACGTCCAGCAGCCGGTCGCCGAGCGCCACCGTGCCTTCCGCCACATAGACCGCGCGTTCGGCGTGCTCGGGCGACACGGCGGCCTTGGCCCCGGCCGGCAGCTCGGCCGCGACGTAGAAGATCGGCGAGAAGTGCGTGGTGGGCGCCGTGCGGCCGGCGTAGGTGCCGACGATCAGCCGGAACGAGGCGTCGCCTTCGCGCCACGCCGGAAGGCGCCCGGCCGCGACGTGCTCGAACGACGGCGCCGTCTCCTCGTGGCTCCTGGGCAGCGCCACCCAGGTCTGGACTCCGTGCATGCGAAAGCCCGAGCGCCGCATCTCGGGCTCGGTGCGCTCGCTGTGGACGATGCCGCTGCCCGCCGTCATCCAGTTGACGTCGCCCGGCCGGATCGCCTGGGCATAGCCCAGGCTGTCGCGATGGAAGATGCCGCCGTCGAACAGGTAGGTGACGGTGGCGAGGCCGATATGGGGATGCGGCCGCACGTCCATGCCGTCGCCGCCCGGCGGCACGACCATCGGCCCGAAATGGTCGAAGAAGATGAACGGCCCGACCATGCGCCGTTTGACCGACGGCAACACGCGCCGCACGCCGAAGCCGGGGCTGAGCTCGTGCGCGCCGCCCTGGACCAGAAGATCGATCGGATCGGCCATCTTGTTCTCCCTCTCCGCCTGTGCTGCAAGACGAGCCATGAGCGACGCGCGCGATCTCTCGGCTTTCTTCGCCCCCAAGAGCGTCGCGGTGATCGGCGCCGGCGAGCGGGCGACGTCGTCGGGCGGCGCCGTCATGCAGCTGCTGCAGCGCGCGGCTTATGGCGGACGCGTCGTGCCCGTCAATCCCAAGGGCGGGTCAATCTTCGGTTACGAATCGGTCACCTCGATCGAGGCGATCGAACCCGCCGTCGATCTCGCGGTCATCGTCATCCGGCCCGACGCCATTCTCGACGCCGCGCGCGCCTGTGCCGACCGCGGCATCCGCAACCTCTTGATCCTGCCCGGCGGTTTCGCCGAAGCCGGGCCCGCCGGCGTCGCTCGCAACGACGCGCTGGCCAAGCTTGCGGCCGAGCGGCGTCTCACCATCGCAGGGCCGAATTGCGCCGGCCTCGTCCATCTCGACCCGGCCTGGCGGTTCGCCGCCACCTTCCTGCGCGACCTGCCGCCCGGCATCGAAGCGGGGGCACGCAACGGGCTCGCTTTCATCTCCCAGTCGGGCGCGCTGGCCGAGGAGTTCATCGACAAGGCCAACCAGCGCGCGCTGCCGCTCGCCTCGGTCGTCTCGGTCGGCAACGCACTGCAGCTCGGCGTCGAGGACTATCTCGGCTGGCTGGGCGAGCGGCCCGAGATCGGCGCGGCCCTCCTCTACGTCGAATCGATCGAGGACCACGAACGGTTTGCGCGCATCGCCCGCCGCGTCGCGAGCCGCAAACCGGTGATCGCCCTGTTCGGCGGCCGGACCGCGGTGGGCGCCAAGGCGGCGGCCGCGCACACCGGCGCCGTCGCCAACGACGACAACGCCATCGACGCCTATTGCCGAGCGTGCGGCATGGTACGCGTCAAGAGCCTGCGCCGCCTGCTGCTCGCTGCGAAAGCGTTCGGTCGCTTCCCGCACGGGCTCGGCCATCGCGCCCTGATCCTCTCCAATTCCGGCGGTCCTGGCGTGCTGTGCGCCGATCGTGCCGCGTTGGAAGGCCTCGAACTCGGCGCCCTGCCGGCCGCGATGGCCGACGTGCTGCGCCTGCAGCTGCCGCCGGAAGCCTCGGTCGCCAATCCGATCGACCTTTTGGCCGACGCCCGCGAAGACCGCTTTGCGCTCGCCTTCGAGGCGGCGATGAACCATGCCGCCCAGGCCTTTGACCTCGTCATGATGATCCATGTCGTGCCGTTCATGGTCGATGCCGATCCCGTGGTGCGGCGGCTGGCCGGGCTTGCCGCCAAGGCGCCGATGCCGGTCCTGCACAGCATGATGGGCACCCTGCCGGGCAAGCGGGAGTGGTTCGCGACCCTCGAGGGCGCCGGCGTGCCGATGTTCAACGACGTCGAGGAAATGGCCGAGGCGGCCGGGCTCCTGGCCCGGTATCCCGCGTTGCAGCAGGCAACCCGGATTGATCCCCAGAAACCTGTGGCCTTGCGCGATCGGCACTCTGACTGAAACTCGAATTATTGTTCGTTTGCAAACAATTAGGTGTGATTCACGGGTGTTGCATTTTTGCAACTTTCTATGGACTTGTGAATATTCCATGGCCACTATCGAGCCAGAGAGAGGCAAAAAAGTGAGGCCCGTCGCCGGAGTCCAGGGTCCTCACAGAAACTTTGTTTGTTACGTCCAATGAACGGGAGATGCCGATGGCGTTCAAGACGACGCGAAGCCCGCGCGCCAAGCGTTGGCCTATCGTTCGAAACCTGATCGCAGCCACCCTCAGCCTTACCGCCTTTCAGATTGCCGCCAGTACCGGGCCCATGGCCCAAGTGAAGGCGCCCGCCAAGAACCACTTCAGACCTGTTGCCAAGCCCGTCGACCCAGCCCCCTCCGAGGACATCCAGCCGTTCGCCATCGGCAGCAGCGGCTCGGTCGCCCCGCAGCTCCTGTCGCTCAACATCGATCCCGCGGACGCCCAGGCGGCGGCCGATGCGGTCACCAAAGCGATGGGCCAGATCGACGCCAAGACGGCAAGCACCAGCTCGGGTCGCGCCGTCCTGCAGTCGCAGGGCGCGGGCCAGCCCAAGCGCCTGGTCGCCCTGCAGCTCTATTCCGCCAAGTCGATGGCCGTCGAGCTGTACCGCGGCAACGACGGCAGCTACGGCTACAAGCTTGCCCCCGGCGCCACCGAGACCGAGGACGAGCGCGTCTCCAGCCTGCCCAGCATGGCCGTCGCCTCGAGCGGCAATGCGCGCGTGCTGGCCGCCGGCAGCGTCGGCCTGATCAAGGCCTCGAGCTCGACGCTCGCTACTTCGCTGCAGCCGGTGGGCGCCAGCGCCGCTACCTTGAAGGACCTTACCCAGGCGCTGGCCGGGTTCGCGCCCAACGCGGCCCGCATCGACATCCTGAAAGGCAAGACCGCCGACGGCACCCCGCGCGTGCTGGCCGCCAGCGCCGGTGAAGGACCAGGCAAGCAATTCTTCTGGTGGTTCGCGCCGCCCAACCAGCCGGAGGGCTGGTTCGACGACCAGGGCCGCCGGCTGGGCGGCAACGCGCTGGCCGAGCCCAAGCCCGATTCGCGCATCTCCTCTCCGTTCGGCTCGCGACGCTACTATGGACGGCGCACCGGCGGCGGGTTCCACAACGGGATCGACTACGAGGGCAGGATCGGCGAGCCGATCTATGCCGCAGCCGACGGCGTGATCAACCACCAAGGCTGGTACTTCGCCTACGGCCAGACGGTGAAGATCAGCCACGCCGACAATTTCGAGACGCTCTATGCGCACATGTCGCGCTTCGCCGACGGCGTCGGGCCCGGCAGCCGGGTGCGCAAGGGCGACGTCATCGGCTATGTCGGCGCGAGCGGCCGCTCGACCGGTGCGCATCTGCACTTTTCCGTGATCATCAACGGCCAGTTCGTCGATCCGATGCCGTACATCACCGAGAAGGCCGGCAGCAACCTGCTGGCAGGCGATGCGCTCGTTTCCTTCAAGCAGTGGCAGCAGGCGCTGCGCAAGGCGGCCGCCGGCGCCGATGACGGGAGCGGCAGCCGCCTGTTCCGCTTCCTGCAGCGGCCGCAACCCAATCCCTTCGCGCAGACGCTTTAGCTCAAGAGAGTCCTCTCCCCCGCTAGGGGGAGAGACAAGGAGAGGGGGCTTCGAAAGCTCGGGCAACCCCCTCTCCCAACCTCTCCCCCTATCGGGGGAGAGGAGGCATGAGAGCGCCGGCCCGCGTTGCGCCCCTGCCGGCAATCGCATAGGAAATGCGCCGTCGCCTGAACGGTCGCTGGATGCGGCCGCGGGCGCCGAGGCAATCACGAAGGGAAAACCAGGATGTTTAAAAGCTACATCGCCGCCGGCGTTGCGGCAGCTGCAGTGCTGGGTGCTGCGGGCAGCGCGCTGGCCGGCAGGGATCTCGACGCAGTCAAGTCGCGCGGCCAGCTGATCTGCGGCACCAACACCGGCGTAGCCGGCTTCGCGTTGCAGGACAGCCAGGGCAAGTGGGTCGGCCTCGACGTCGACGTCTGCCGCGCCGTGGCGGCAGCGCTGTTCGGCGATCCGGAGAAGGTCAAGTACGTGCCGCTGACCGCTCAGCAGCGCTTCACGGCGCTGCAGTCGGGCGAGGTCGACGTGCTCGCCCGCGTCACGACCTACACGCTGACGCGCGACACCGCGCTCGGCCTCGACTTCACGGCGGTCAACTACTACGACGGCCAGGGCTTCATGGTGAGCAAGAAGCTCGGCGTGAAGAGCGCCAAGGAGCTGAACGGCGCCACCGTCTGCGTGCAGCCGGGCACCACCACCGAGCTCAACCTCGCCGACTACTTCCGCGCCAACAAGATGAGCTTCAAGCCGGTGGTGATCGAGAAGCTCGAGGAGGTGCGCGCCGCCTTCTTCGCCGGCCGCTGCGACGTCTACACGACCGACGCGTCGGGGCTCTACTCGACGCGCGCCGCCAACGCGCCCAATCCGGACGACTACGTCGTGCTGCCCGAGATCATCTCCAAGGAGCCGCTGGCGCCGGCGGTGCGCCACGGCGACAACCAGTTCGCCGACGTCGTGCGCTGGACCCAGTACGCCATGCTTGAGGCCGAGGAGTACGGCATCACGTCCAAGAACGTCGACGAGATGCTGAAGAGCGAGAACCCGACCATCAAGCGCATCCTCGGCGTCACGCCCGGCATGGGCAAGGCGCTCGGGGTCGACGAGAAGTGGGCCTACAACATCGTCAAGCAGGTCGGGAACTACGGCGAGAGCTTCGAGCGCAACGTCGGCATGGGCTCGCCGCTCAAGATCGACCGCGGGCTGAACAAGCTGTGGACCCAGGGCGGCCTGCAGTACGGCATGCCGATCCGGTAATCTTTGCCGCGCCATGTCTTCACCTCCCCATCGCGGAGTCCGCGATGGGGAGGTGCCCGCGTCTTCGCGGGCGGAGGGGTCATGAGCCTTGAGCTTGACCCCTCCGCCCGCTGCGCGGGCACCTCCCCTTCGCGGGATCCGCGAAGGGGAGGAAAGCTCATGGCAATTGGCCTGTTGCTTGCTTGCGGCCGCAAGGCGACACTTCCGCGGGAGATAATGGGAGGCACGATGTACAAGACAGCAGGGCACAACAAAGCATGGGCAATCGCGGTCGGATTGGCGGCGCTGTTTGTCTCGACCGGCGCCATGGCCGGCAAGGACATCGACGCCATCAAGGCGCGCGGGGCATTGATCTGCGGCGTGCCGACCGGCATCGCGGGCTTCGCGCTGGCCGACAGCCAGGGCAAGTGGGTCGGGCTCGACGTCGACGTCTGCCGCGGCGTCGCGGCCGCCCTGCTGGGCGACTCCGAGAAGGTCAAGTACGTGCCGCTCACCGCCCAGCAGCGCTTCACAGCGCTGCAGTCGGGCGAGGTCGACATGCTTTCCAACAACACCACCGACACCCTGACGCGCGACACCGCGCTCGGCCTCGACTTCACCGCCGTGACCTACTACGACGGCCAGGGCTTCATGGTGAACAAGAAGCTCGGCGTGAAGAGCGCCAAGGAGCTGAACGGCGCCACCGTCTGCGTGCAGCCAGGCACCACCACCGAGCTCAACCTCGCCGACTACTTCCGCGCCAACAAGATGAGCTTCAAGCCGGTGGTGATCGAGAAGGTCGAAGAGGTGCGCGCCGCCTTCTTCAGCGGCCGCTGCGACGTCTACACCAACGACTCTTCGAGCCTCTATTCGGCGCGCATCGCCAACGTGCCGCAGGGTCAGTCGGCCGACGACTACGTCGTGCTGCCCGAGATCATCTCCAAGGAGCCGCTGGCGCCGGCGGTGCGCCATGGCGACAACCAGTTCGCCGACGTCGTGCGCTGGACGCAGTACGCCATGCTCGAGACCGAGGAGTACGGCATCAACTCCAAGAACGTCGACGAGATGCTGAAGAGCGAGAACCCGACCATCAAGCGCATCCTCGGCGTCACGCCCGGCATGGGCAAGGCGCTCGGGGTCGACGAGAAGTGGGCCTACACCATCGTCAAGCAGGTCGGGAACTACGGCGAGAGCTTCGACCGCAACGTCGGCGCCGGCTCGCCGCTCAAGATCGACCGCGGGCTGAACAAGCTGTGGACCCAGGGCGGCCTGCAGTACGCGATGCCGATCCGGTGAGTCTTCGCCTCCCCATCGCGGAATCCGCGATGGGGAGGTGTCCGCGCAGCGGACGGAGGGGTCATGCGCACGATCCTTGACCCCTCCGTCGCCGTAAGACGGCGACACCTCCCCATGCGCGCATCGCGCATGGGGAGGAGACGTGGAGTTGCATGCGAAGGATTCGCGCCTAGGATGGCGGCAAGACAAACGACCGGCGTCGTGCGAGGCGGCGGCGCTGCGCAGGGGAGCTAGCGTATGGCAGTCGGGACACTGGGCACTGCGTCGCGCCCGAAAGTGGCACCCTGGAACGACCCGGTCGTGCGCGGCTGGGTGTTCCAGATCGT
>JAFAKN010000551.1 GCA_019235415.1 Alphaproteobacteria bacterium | reverse complement strand
CGATTCGCGAAATGCAGGCGGATGCGACCGCCCTGCTGCACGGCATACGAGAAGCAGCCGAAGGTCGCGACGACATTCGGCGGCTCGCTCGGGGGGCGGCCGAGATGGAAGCGATGGGTCCACTCGCCTGCATCCGGCGCGGCGTTCAGGCCGCCGACGTAGGCGCGCCACACCGGATGATCGGCGCTGAAGCCGCGGCCGATGGCGAGACGGATATAGATGTTGGTGTAGTCGAGCACGGCGCGCTCCAGAGGAATGCCGCGCAGCTCGGCGACGCGCCGTGCGAAGAGCAATTGCAGGTCGAAGAAGTCTTTGGCGTATCTCATGGGCATGAGTGGAGAGAAAAAGCTGTGAACGTACCGATCAATCTCCCCTCCCCTATGGTCAGGCCAATCGCATATGGCCAATTTCCCCGTCATCCCGAGCGGAGCCGCCCGAAGGGGCGTAGTCGAGGGACCTGTCTTGTTGTTGCAGCAACAAAACAGGTCCCTCCGCTTCGCCTTGCTGCGCAAGGTTCCGGTCGGGATGACGGGATTTTGGCGTTATATGCGAATGCCCTGCCCTAGCGGGGAAGAGGAATCGAGCATGTCAAAACGCCGAGCCGGCAGGGGGCGCCAGCAGCTCGGTCAGCCTCGCCGTGCTCGGCAGATGCTCGAGCCGCAGGACGCAGTCGACGATGGCTTCCTGCCGCTCGGCGTCGATCACGCCCGTGGTCAGGGTCTTGTACTTCTCGACCACCTCTAGATTGCCGAGCGGCGCGGCCACGGTGCGCGGCGCCTCGACGAAATGCTGCCGCGTGCTGCCGTCCTTCAGCCGGACCGTCAGGCGGCAATGGCGCGCCGCACCGCCCTTGTCGAACGCCGCATCGTGGTGCGCCTCGATCCTGGGGATGAGCTGCCAGACGTCGTCGCGGTCGATGCGCTGCGGGGCGAACTGCTGCACCATGGCCGCGCCGTCGAGGATCGCGACGGCAATCGCGTAGGCCACATTCATCTGCGCGGCAATCGGCGTCAGAGGCCGCTCGAGCTTCCACCAGCCGTGATGGTACGCGGCGTGCGACAGGTCGATGTCGACGCGCGCGATCTCCTCGCTGTCGATTGGCCGCTCGCGCATGAGATGGAAGATGGCATCGAGCGGCGCGTGCAGCGCGCCCATCGCGGCATAGGGTTTTATGGCGATGCGTTCAGTCTCCCAGCGCTCGCCCAGCGCCTCGGTAATCTTGCCGGCGTCGGGGGCGTGGCCCTCGCCGAACACCGAGAGGAAGCCGCCATAAGGCCGCTCGAAGACGCGCTTGATCCCGGTGTAGCCGCCGGCCGCCAGCAAGGCCGAATAGAGCCCGTTGCGAGCGGCGAAGCCGTGGTGCATGCGCTTGCACATCGCCTCGAACTGCGCCGCCATCAGGCCGGCCGACTGCGTGCCAGCGAGACCCAGCGCGTCTTCCAGCCGTGCCGCGTCGAGGCCGAGCAGGACCCCCGAAGCAGCCGCCGCGGCATGCGTGCCGAACACCGAGCCCGAATGCCAGCCGCGCGACAGCATCTGGCTGCCATGCAGCGCCATGCCGACGCGCGGTCCGACCTCGAAGCCCGCAATGGCCGCGCGCAGGAACGCCGCGCCGTCGACGTGGCCCAGCTCCTCGGCGGCCGCGAGCAGCGCCGGCACCACGACCGACGCGCTGTGCAAGGGGCCGAGCGGATGGAAGTCGTCGAGCTCGAAGCCCTGGATGAAGGTGCCGTTCAAGAGGCAGGCGACCGGCGCGCTGGCGGTGCGGCCCCAGCCGATGATGCTGCGCTCGCCCCGGCCCTCGAAGCGCAGCACCGTCTCGACCGCGACGCGCGACCACGGCAGCTGCGCGCCGACCAGCGCGCAGGCGATGCCGTCCAAGATGAGGTGCTTGGCGCGCTCCTGGACGCGGCCGGGCACGGCGTCGAGGGTGAGCTGCCGCAGCCATTCGGCCAAGCGGCCGGTTGGGCCTTCGGGATCGGTGGGTGCTGGGCGGTGGCCTGCAGGCTGGGCTTGGTCCATCGGTTCCCTCCTCGGTGCGGTTTTTTTCGTACGTACCCGAGGTCGGGGCAGTCCGTCGACGGGGAGCCGAAAGCGTACAATGCGCGTTGGTGGGTTGGAGGAAAGCGACCATGAAATCTCTGGTATGGCCGCTGCTCGCGGCTCTTGCTGGGCTGGCGCTGGGCTGTTCCGACTCGGACTACGCGCTCTACAGATCGCCTAAGCTCGTGCCGGGCTATGCGCCGCCCGGCGATGTGGGCGTCGCGCATGCGCCACCCAGCGTCCGCGACCGGACGACTGACTGGCGCGAGCGTTGATCTTATCGGGGCGCGGACCTCCCGGTCCGCATCATGAGTATGAGCGGACCGGAGGTCCGCGCTCCAATGAGTGTAACTAATCGGCCAGCTTCCGCTGCAGCTCGGCCCAGCGGTCGAGGATGGGGAGGATCTCGTCCTCCTGCGCGGCCGGCAGCGAGAAGACGACTCGGTCGATGCCGATGCGCTGGTAGAGGCTCAGGCGCTCGATGTCCTCGGGCACCCGGAACAGGGTTATAGGCAGGCCGGCGGGATCGCGGCCGGCCTCGGTCGCCATCTTGTGGAAGGCGTCGATGACGCCGAGCCCGTCGCGTTCCAGCCAGTCGTCCCGCGGGATCCAGCCGTCGCCGTAGCGCACGGCGCGCCGCGCGGCATGCGGGAAAGCGCCGCCGACGATGATCGGCGGATGCGGCTTCTGCACCGGCTTGGGCCATTGCTTCATCCTGCCGAAGTCGACGAACTCGCCGTGGTACTCCGGCTCGTCCTCGGTCCAGATCGCCTTCATGGCCTCGATGCGCTCGCGGGCGAGCTTGTGCCGGGTCTTGAAGGCGGTGCCGTGATTCTCGATCTCGTCCTGGTTCCAGCCGTTGCCGACGCCGAACAGGAAACGGCCGGCCGACAGTTGGTCGATGGTCGAGACGAGCTTGGCGGTCACGATCGGGTCGCGCTGGATGACGAGCGCGATGCCGGTGCCGACCTTGAGGCTGCGCGTCGCCTGGGCGGCGCTGCTCAACACCAGGAAGGGATCCATCAGCTCGTAGTAGGCCTGCACCAGCCCGCCCGCCGCCGGATAGGCGGAGCTGCGTGACGACGGGATGTGCGTGTGCTCGGGGACCCACAGCGATTCAAAGCCGCGCGCCTCGAGCGCTTCAGCGAGCGGCGCCGGCCGCATCGACTGGGCAGTAAAGAACATCACGGCGCCAATCTTCATTTTTTTGCCTCAGTAATGGCTTGACAGCGTCGGGAACCGCGCGCCGGGCGACGGGGTTAACGCGCCGAAGCCAAGGAGATCACCATGAAGGCCCTCTCTTGCATCGTCGCGGCGACCGCGCTGGCCGGCTCGGTCTCCGGTTGTGCCTACGACTACTATTCGTATCCGCGCTACGGCTATTCGCAAGGCTACAGCTACCCGTCGAGCTATAGCTACTACTCCTATCCGAGCTACAGCTACTCGTACCCGCGCTACGGTTACGCCCAGCCCTACTACGGCTCGAGCTACGCCTACTCCTATCCTTCCTATCCGCGCAGCAGCTACTACGGCAGCTACTGGGACTACCAGCGGAACTACCAGGGCATCCATTCCGGCCCCGAAATGAGCATGGCCGTGAACGTCCCCTAAGCGAGCGCCGCACGCACGACGCGGGCAATCTCGTCGACCGCGTCGAGGCCGAGGTAAGCGTCCATGGGCAGGCTCAGCACGGTGTCGGCCATGGCCTCGGCAAGCGGCAGGGATCCCTTGCCGAAGCCGAGGCTGGCATAGGCCTGCTGCAGGTGGGGCGGGATCGGATAGTGGATCAGCGAGCCGATACCAGCGCGGTCGAGCCTGCCCATCAGCTCGTCCCGACGCGGCGTACGCACCACGTAGAGGTGCCACACCGGCTCGGCCCACTGAGGTGCGCGCGGCAAGCCTAGCCCAGGAATTCCCGAAAGCCGGTCGAGGTAGCGCGCGGCAACAGCGCGACGATGCTGGTTCCAGCCGTCCAGGCGCAGAAGCTTGGCGCGCAGGAAGGCGGCCTGCAGCTCATCGAGACGCGAGTTGAATCCCCGTTCGATGTTCACGTATTTCACACGGCTGCCGTAGTTGCGCAGCACGCGAATTCGATTCGCGAGCGCCACGTCGTCGGTGGTGACGGCGCCGGCATCGCCCAGCGCGCCGAGGTTCTTGGTCGGGTAGAAGCTGTGGGCCCCGGCATGCCCCAGCGAGCCGCAGCGACGGCCGCGTACCTTGGCACCTTGCGCCTGCGCCACATCCTCGACCACGCGCAGCCCGTGCCGCCCGGCGATCGCCTTGATCGAATCCATGTCGGCCGGCTCGCCGTAGAGATGAACCGGCATGATCGCGCGCGTGCGTGCGGTGATGGCGCGTGCGATGCGGTCGGGGTCGATGTTCGGCCCATTCGCCGTCGGCTCGACCGGGACGACACGCGCGCCGACCGCGGTCACCGCGAGCCAGGTCGCGATGTAGGTATTGGAGGGGACGATCACCTCGTCGCCAGCGCCGATGTCCCAGGCGCGCAGCACCAGCTCCAGCGCTTCCAGCCCGTTGCCGACGCCGACGCAATGGGTCGTGCCGCAGAACGCGGCGTACTCGGCCTCGAACGCCTCGACCTCGCGCCCCAGCACGAACCAGCCCGAGTCCATGACGCGCCGGTATGCCGCGTCGAGCTCCGGCTTCAGCTCGGCATGCATGGCCTTGATGTCGAGGAAGGGGATCATCGACGGTCGGCAACCTCGCGCTTGAAGGTTTCGAAATCGCGCATGTACTCGGCCTCGTCGTAGAGGGTCGAGGCGACCGCCAGAACGACGGCGCCCGGCGCGAAATCGCTGAGCTCGTGCCACACCCAGGTGCCGATGTGCAATGCGAGCGCCGGATCGTCCAGGGTCACCTCGTCCATCGCCCGCCCATCGTCCACGCTGACGCGGCATGACCCGCTCATCGCGATCAGCACCAGCTCGGTACGGCGATGGGCATGCCGGCCGCGCCATTGCCCCGGCGCGATGTCGTGCAGCCAGAACAGCCGTTGCGGCGCGAACGGCAGGCCCTTGCCGGGCTCGACGAAGTTGATCCGGCCGCGCGCGTCGGCAGCGCCGGGAACGGCGATCCACCGGCAGTTGCCAACGAGCGGCTCGCGCCTTGTCATGCCGCGACCCTAGCCGAAGGCCGGCTCGCCTGCAGCTTGCGCCATTGCATGTAGACCACGCCGCTCAGCGCCACCAGGCCACCCGCGATCTGGTAGACGTTGGGTATGAAGCCGTAGGCCATCGACCACAGCACGGCGAAGAACGGGACGAGGTTCACCCACAGCGAGGCGATCGCGACGCCGAGGCGGCTCACGCCGATGTTCCAGGCGTAGCTGCCCATGCCGCTTGCCATCCCCGCCACGCCGAGAAGCTGCGTCCACACCCAAGGGTCGCCGACCGCGAACGGCGAGCATGCGCCGAGGAGGGCGACCGCCCCCAAGCCGCACAGGACCAGCCAAAACATCGCCGACAGCGCCGCGACATAGGCGCGGTGCAGCTGGCTCGCACTGTCGGCGAACCAGGCCTGCACCTTGATGCTGTAGAGCGTCCACACGACGTTGGTCCCCAACACCACGACCTCGCCGCCGCCGAAGGTGAGATGGCCGGCACCCGACAGGCTGCTGGCGGCGAGGATCAGCCCGCCCAGCAGCGTCAGCGCGAGGGCCACGCCGAAGCCGGGATCGAAGCGCAGCCCGGTGACGACGCGAACGGTCGCCGCCGACACCAGCGGCCCCGCCACCTGGACCGCCGCGGCGGTGATCGGATTGGAGTAGCGCAGGCCGAGCGCATAGAGGCCGAAGAAGCTCGCGACCATCAGGCCGAGCAGCAGGAAGCGTCCGGCGTCGATCGTGACGCGCAGCGCTTGGCTGCCTTCCGCCAGCAGCAGCACGACGCCCAGCGTCACCGCCGCCGCGATGGTGCGCAGCGCGACCATGGGCATGAGGTCGAAATACGACAGCATCACCTTGGTGACCGGCACGTTGGCGCCCCAGCTCGCGCCGACGAACAGCATCGCCGCGAAGGCGCCCAAGAGATGACGGTGTGGATGCATCAGCGGCGACGTACGGCCTCGTAGCCGACGCGGCAATCGCCGTAGACGTCGGGTTTCTCGGTCGAGACGCGCGCCTCGACCACGCCCGGCTGGGCGAGGCAGAGGTCGAGGATCGCCTCGACCAGCGTCTCCTGCAGGTTGAAATGACGCGACTGGGCGAGCGCCACGACGCTTTCGTGCACGACGTCGTAGTTCAGCACGTTGGCGATGCGATCGTTGTGCGCCTTGGCGGCCGGTGCCAGCTCGAGGTCGATGTTGACGACCACCGCCTGCGGCCCCTCGCGTTCGAAGTCATGGATGCCGATCGAGACTTTTAAGCGGAAGTCGCGAAAGAAGATGCGGCGATCCATGTCATTTCGCCTTGTTGTTCTTGTCGAAGGCGATGTCGCGCGGCCGGCCGGTGAGATGTTCGCCCGAATCGACGACGATTATATCGCCGGTGAAGCTCGGCGTCGCCACGATGAAGCGCAGGGCGCGCACCAGGTCGTCGGGGGTGACACCGACGCCGAGCGGGTTCTCGCTATGCTGCTCGGCGAACCGCCTGTCGGTCTGGCTGCCGCTGCGCAAGGTGAGGCCGGGCGCGATGCCGGCGACGCGCAGGCGCGGCGAGAAGGCCTGCGCCAGCAGCATCGTGAGCCCCTGCAGGCCGACCTTGGACAGGGTGTAGGTGAGGAAGTCGGGATTGAGGTTGTAGAGCTTCTGGTCGAGCATGTTGACGATCAGGCCGGTTTGGCCTTCCGGCAGCTGGCGGGCCAACGCCTGGGACAAGAGCATCGGAGCGCGCAGATTGATCGCCATGTGCCGGTCGAAGTCCGCCGCCGTCGCGGTCGGAGCGCGATCGAGCTTGAACAGCGAGGCGCTGTTGACCAGGCAGACAAGCTGCACGCCGGGCGCACGACACTGGTCGACCAGCGCCGCCGCCTGCGCCGCGTCGGCGAGGTCGGCTCTCACGGCCTCGGCCTTGCCGCCGGCGGCGGCGATGTCGGCCACCGTCTGGCGCGCATCGGCGTCCGACTCGTTGTGGTGCACGAAGACGAAATAGCCGTCGGCGGCCAGCGCCATGGCGAGCGCGCGTCCGATGCGCTTGGCCGCCCCGGTGACGAGCGCGCCTTTCATTGCTCGCAATCTTCTCCTCCCCAACGAAGTTGGGGAGGTGTCCGCGCAGCGGACGGAGGGGTCATGGCGCGTTCTGAAGGGCCATGACCCCTCCGTCCCTTCGGGCCACCTCCCCACGCTGTCGCGTAGGGAGGAAGGAGGACTTGTCCTGCTGGCGTCGTCACGGCGGCTTCTACTAGCATGTGGCCATGAGTTCGTCCCCGTTCGAGTCGGTCGACTGCGTCGTGATCGGCGCGGGCGTCGTCGGGCTCGCCGTCGCCCGTGCGCTTGCCCTTGCCGGGCGTGAGGTCATCGTGCTCGAAGCCGCCGACGGCATCGGCACCGAGACCAGCTCGCGCAACTCCGAGGTCATCCACGCCGGCATCTATTACCCCAAGGGCAGCCTGATGGCGCGCACCTGTGTCGCCGGCCGGCGCGCGCTGTACGCCTATTGCGACGCGCACGGCGTGCCGTACCGCAACTGCGGCAAGCTGATCGCGGCGACCAACGAGGCCGAGCGCGAGAAGCTCGCCGAGATCAAGGGGCGCGCCGAAGCCAACGGCGTCGAGGGCATGCGGCTGTTGAGCGCCGCCGAGGCGATCGCGCTCGAGCCCAACCTGCACTGCGTTGCGGCCCTCATGTCGACCAGCACCGGCATCATCGACAGCCACGGCTACATGCTGGCCTTGCAGGGCGACGCCGAGGCCCAAGGCGCGATGCTCGCCTTCCACAGTCCCGTCGTGCGCGGCTGCGTGGTCGAGGATGGTGTTGAGCTGGAGGTGGGCGGCGCCGAGCCGATGACCTTGCGCTGCCGGCTGGTGGTCAACTGCGCGGGCCTGCACGCGCCGGCGCTGGCGCACAAGATCGGCGGCATGCCGAGCGAAAAGATTCCGCCGGCCTACTTCGCCAAAGGCAACTACTTCTCGCTCGCCGGGCGCTCACCCTTCTCACGCCTGATCTATCCGGTGCCGGTGCCGGGCGGGCTCGGCGTGCACATCACGGTCGACATGGGCGGCCAGGCGCGGTTCGGGCCCGACGTCGAATGGATCGACGGCATCGACTACAGCGTCGACCCGCAGCGTGCCGACAAGTTCTATGCCGCGGTGCGCAAGTACTGGCCGGACCTCAAGGACGGCGCCATTCAGCCCGGCTATGCCGGCATCCGGCCCAAGATCGTGCCGCCCGGCGCGCCGGCGCAGGATTTCGTGATCCAGGGACCGGCCGAGCACGGCGTGCCGGGGCTGATCCATCTGTTCGGCATCGAATCGCCCGGGCTCACCTCGTCGCTGGCGCTGGCCGAGGAAGTGCGCGCGGTCGCCGGGAACGCCTAGACCGCTTTGCGGAAATCATTGCTGGGAGCGCGCCACTCCAGTGGCGCTACGTCGCGTTTCGCCAAAGAGAAGAGGCGCCACTGGAGTGGCGCGCTCCCAGCGAAGATAATCCTCCAGCAACAGCGAGAGAGCGGGGACCAGAGGAATGATCAAGACGCGCTTCACCGAGATGTTCGGGGTCAAGCATCCGATCGTGCAGGGCGGCATGCAATGGGTCGGCCGCGCCGAGCTCACCTCGGCGGTGGCCAATGCCGGCGCGCTGGGCTTCCTGACGGCGCTGACCCAGCCGACGCCCGAGGACCTGCGCAAGGAAGTGAAGCGTTGTCGCGAGATGACCGACCAGCCGTTCGGCGTCAACCTCACCATCCTGCCGACCCTGGTGCCGCGGCCCTACGGCGAGTACATCGACGCCATCATCGAGTCGGGCGTGAAGATCGTCGAGACCGCCGGCAACAACCCCAAGCCGTTCCTGCCCAAGCTGAAGAACGCCGGCATCAAGGTGATCCACAAATGCACCTCGGTGCGCCACGGCATCTCGGCCGAGAAGGTCGGCGTCGATGCCATCTCGATGGACGGCTTCGAATGTGCCGGCCATCCCGGCGAGGACGACATCCCCAACCTGGTGCTGCTGCCGGCGGCGGCCAACGTGATCAACATCCCGATGATCGCCTCGGGCGGCTTCGGCGATGCGCGCGGCCTGGTGGCGGCGCTGGCGCTGGGCTGCGAGGGAATCAACATGGGCACGCGCTTCATGGCGACCCAGGAGGCGCCGATCCACGACAAGGTGAAGCAGGCGCTGGTCGCGGGCGACGAGCGCTCGACGGCGCTGATCTTCCGCACCATGCGCAACACCAGCCGGGTGTTCGGCAACTCGGTGGCCAAGAAGGCGATCGAGATGGAGCTCGAGGGCAAGACCATCAAGGAGATCGGCCCGCTGGTCGCCGGCACGCGCGGTAAGGTGGTCTACGAGACCGGCGACATGGAGCACGGCATCTGGTCGGCCGGCACGGTGATGGGGATCATCCGGGACATCCCGACCTGCAAGGCGCTGGTCGAGCGCATCGTCGGCGAAGCCGAGGAGATGATCCGCGGTAAGCTCAGCCGCGCGATCGCCGCCTGACCCACCAGCGGGCGGCGAGGCCGACCAGCGGCGACGGCAGGCAGGCCTCCATGGCGAGCGGGCCGAAGCCCGCGAGCAGGCAGTCCCAGCCTCTCTTGGTGCCGACCACGCAGTCCCACTGGTCGACCGTGAAGAGGGCGGCGGCGATCATCAGCGGGCTGATGAAGGTCGCCATCGGCCAGAGCTTCCACCACGCGGCGTTGAAGCCCGGCCACCACCAGCAGATCAGCGCATTGATCGCAGCGTTGGCACCGAGCAGCAGGGCGAGGTTGACCACCGCCTTGAGCTCGAGGAAGGAGCCGATGACAGCGCCGACGACCATGGCGCCGAGCACGTGGCCGACGACGAAGGCGGGCAAGCGCTTCATGGCTTCAATGCCAGCGGCAGAGCGCTGCGGCTTTTCCGCCAGTGCCACAGTAGGCCAGCGACGGGGGGCAATAGGCACAAAATCGCCGCTGGAAAGCAAACAACGGCATCAGACACGCGAATTCGCCGACTACCTGGCCGATAACACATTGCCAACCTAGCGCCAGGACTGACACCGCGCCCAGGAAAATGGGGTTAGCGTGTATCGCGGTGACTGCGCACTTCCACGCAGCCGCGCCTCGCTTGGGCCATATATATCGCGAGACGATAACGCTCACCGCGGCGCCGCCGAGCATCAGGCCCGCGAAGAGCGCGGCAGCTCCGAAACTGAAGAACGAGCCCGCAACAGCACCGACGACAACGGCGGTCGAGAGTTGGGCCGCGACGAATGGCGAAACACGCCATTCGTACCTCGGATAAGGTGGCAACAGGGGCGCGGTATGCGAATCTCGCATGCGGCCTAGATGGGCATCACACCGCGGCGTGGGGCGTCGGCGGCGTAGGACTCGGCGCTCACCGGAGCACCCAGCCCCTTCAGCGCCGCGCGCTGCTCGGCGATCGGCGTGCGCAGGATCGCGTCCTCCAGACGCGCGAGCTTGGCGAACGGCGGCGAGGCGAGCGTTCGCGCCATCCAGGCCGCGGCGCGCGGCCAACGGGCGGCGTCGATCTGGAAGCGCACCCAGCCGGCGTTGCGGAAGAAGCAGGCCGGAGCGATGTCGCCGAGCGACAGCGCGCCGAAGCGGAATCCTTCGGCCGGCGCTTCGCTTTCGAGATAGTCGAGCACCGCGGGCACGTCCTCTTTGAGCGTGCGGTCGACGAGCTCGCGGTCGCCCTTCTCGCCCCAGACGCTGGGCCGGATGGCAATCTGGTTGAACAGCCGCCAAATGAAGACGTCGCCCATGCGGGTATCGGCGAACTCCTCCAGCCATCGCGCCCGGGCGCGATCGCCGATGTCAGCCGGCAGGATCGGCGGGTCGGGTTGCTTGTCCTCGATGTATTGGCAAATCACCGAGGAGTCGCTCAGCACCAGGTCGCCGTCGATCAGCACCGGGATGCGCCGCAACGGGCTCAGCTTGGAGAACGCGTCGTTGCCGAAGAACGGCACGATGTGGTCGACCTCGTAGGGCATGCCCTTCAGCTCCAGGCATACCAGCACCTTGCGCACGTAAGGCGACAGGTAGCTGCCAACGATCAGGAGCGGCTTCATACGAGGTTGATCCGGCAGCCGCAGACCTCGATCTGCGCCGGTCCCAGCTTCTTGCCACGCTTGTCGGCTGCCGCCAGCGCGCGATGGCGATCGACCACCCTGACGTCGTAGGCCGAGACGCCCGGGCCGCGGCCGTCGGCGATCGGCACGAAGCGGATCTCGCCGTCGTCGTCGAGCCGGATGATGTCGTCCTTGACCGGCCGTCCGAGGATCCTCGACCACAAGGCGCCCGCCTCGTCGGGATCGTGCGCCTGGATCTCGACGCCGGCCAGGCCGTTGGTGACATCCGAGCGCGCGTGTTTCAGCCAGTCCTTCTCGGCCGGCGGCCACCACAGCGCAGGATCGACGCCCGCCGGCGCGAAGGTCGTGTCGAGCGACAGCAGCACGCCCGCAGTGTCCGACGGGTGGAAGTGCGTGTACTGGTATTCGGCCAAGTCCTTGTGCGCCACGGCGCGCACGCCCAGCCCGGTGACCCGCTTGCGCTCGGCGACGGCGTCCGGCACCTGGATGATCACCATGTAGCCGCCGTCGCCCTTGCGGCGCTCGATGTAGCGGCCGGCCGAGGTGCCTTGCTGGAACGGGGTCACGATCTCGAGGAAGTCGTGCCCGGTCGGGCAAACGACGTTGACGAGGCCCCACTTCGCGACGCCGGGATCGCGGTAGGCGACATCGATGCCCAGCACGTCGCACAGCTCCTCGCGCGAGCTTTCCAGGTCCTTGCAGACGAAGACGCACTGCCTGAGCTTCACCGCATCCCTCCCATTCGTCGTTGCTCGCGGCTATCGTAGCGCCATGCGGACCGTGTGGACCATGGGCTTCGTGGCAGCGGCCGCGCTCTCGTTCTGCTTCCCGGACTTCATCGTTTTCCGCTTCACGCAGGCCGCCATCTGGGCGGTGGCGCTCAGCGGTTTGGTGTTGCTGTGCGGCGTAGCGGGCCAGTTCTCCTTCGCCCAGGCGGCCCTGTTCGGCATTGGCGGATATGGCGCGGCGCTGGTCGCCAACCACGCGATGCCGGTCTACTTCGGCCTGCCGCTCGCGGTGTTGCTGGGCTTCGCCGCCGGCTGGGGGCTGGGCCGCATCGCCGGCGGCCACAGCCTGTGGACACAGGCGCTGGTCACCTACGCCTGCGCCATCGCCTTTCCGCAGCTGCTGCGCTGGCGGCCGATCGAAGGTCGGACCGGCGGCGTGCAGGGCCTGTATCTCGATTTTCCTGCGCCGCCCTTCGGGCTCAGCACCGATCGCTGGATGTTCCTGATGACCTTGGGGTTGCTCGGCACCGGGCTGTGGCTGGCGCGCAACGTCGTCGACAGCCGCTCGGGTCGGGCGGTGCGAGCGGCGCGCGACGACGAGCTCGCCGCCGCGGCACATGGCGTCGACGTGGTGCACACGCGTGCGACGGTGTGGGGAATCGCCGGGGGCTACATCGCGGTCGCCGGCTGCCTGTCGGCCTTCCAGTACGGCTACGTCGGCCCGACGGCCTACAACTTCGCCCTGTCGGTCCAGATGCTGTTCGGGCTGGTCATCGGCGGCATGCAGTCGCTCGGCGGCGCGATCATCGGCGGGCTGTTCCTGCAATTCTTCCCCGACGTCACGGCAGGCCTGGGCAAGGGCCTGTCGGCGCTGCTCTATGCCGTGCTGCTGATCGCCGCCATCGTCGCCATGCCGCGCGGCATCGCGGGGTTACTGGCGAGTGTGCGGCTTCGTCTCGCTCAGTAGCCTTTGAAGACCGGTTGGCGCTTCTCGACGAAGGCCCGGGCAGCTTCTTTGTGGTCCTGGGTTTCGCCGGTGCGGATCATGCGGGCGGCTTCCGAATCGAGCGCCTCCGAGAGCGTGCCCTCCTCGGCCACCTTCATGTTCTTCTTGACGTGCCACCAGGCGACGCGCGGGCCCGAGGCGAGCTTCTTGGCGAACGCCATGGTCTCGCTCTCGAGGTTGGCGTCGTCGACCACGCGGTTGGCGAGCCCGAGTCTCTCGATCTGCTCGGCGTTCAGGATCTCGGCGGTGAAATAGAGCTCTCGCGCCTTGGCCGTACCCACCAGCTTGTGCAGGAAATAGTGCGAGCCGAAGTCGCCGGAGAAGCCGACCTTGGCGAAAGCCGTGGTCATGCGCGCGCTCTTGGCCACGAACCGCATGTCGGCGGCGAGCGCGATCGAAAGGCCGGCGCCGGCCGCCACGCCGTTCACCATGGCGACGGTCGGCTTGCCCATCTCGTGCAGGAGCTCGGAGACCTGCATGCGGGCACGCAGGTCGTGCACCTTGTCCTCGTATGTCTTCTCCTGGTCGCGCCCGGCCGCCATCGACTTCACGTCGCCGCCGGCGCAGAACGCCTTGTCGCCGGCGCCGCGCACCACGACGCAGCCGACCTCGCGCGATCCCGCCGCCTCCTCGAGCGCCTCCTGCAGGCCCGTCATCATCTCGCGCGACAGGGCGTTCATCGCATCGGGGCGGTTGAGCACCAGTTTCATCACGCCGTCTTCGACGGATTTCAGCAGGTGAGACATCGGGTTCCTCCGGGATTGCGCGTCGCAGATGTTGCGGCGAATGTTTCCCAAAGCGCGCAGTCGCGCAACGACATTCCGCCTCGCGCAGCGGAACCAGCAAGGATCGACCGAGATGGCTTACGAAACGCTGCTGACCGACCTCGCCGACGGCGTCATCACCGTCACCCTGAACCGCCCCGACAAGCTCAACGCCTTCAATCTCGCCATGAGCCGCGAGCTGATCGATTTCTTTCATGCCGTGAATGAAATGGACGACGTGCGCGCCGTCGTCGTGACCGGCGCGGGTCGCGCCTTCTGCGCCGGCGCCGACATCTCGGCCGGCAGCGGCGCCTTCCAGGTGTGGAACGACGGGAACAAACCGCAGAAGCGCGATCCCAAGGAATCGATCACGCTCGCCATCTTCAATTGCCTAAAACCGATCGTGGCGGCGATCAACGGCGCGGCGGTCGGCGTCGGCATCACCATGTGCCTGCCGATGGACATCCGCATGATGTCGAGCACCGCGCGCATCGGCTTCGTGTTCAACAAGCGCGGCATGGCCATGGAGGCGGGCTCGAGCTGGTTCCTGCCTCGCTTGGTCGGCATGCAGCAGGCGCAGGAATGGGTGATGGCCGCCGAACTGTTCGGCGCGGAGGAGGCGTTGAAGGGCGGGCTCGTGCGCTCGGTCCACGCGCCCGACGAGCTCCTGCCGGCGGCAAAGGCGCTGGCTGCCAAGTTCGCCGCGCGCTCATCCTCGGCGGTTGCAGCGGCGGTCAACCGTCGGCTGATGTGGAGCATGTGGGGCGCCGAGGATCCGCTCGACGCGGTGTCACTCGACCTGCAGTGCGTCGGCTATCTCGCTCAGAGCGCCGACGCCCAGGAAGGCATAAAGTCGTTCTTCGAGAAGCGTCCGCCGGCGTTCCCCCTCAAGCCCAGCAAGGACATGCCGCCCTTCGGCCCCTGGACCGAAACTGCCTAGCTGCTAGCGTTCTCGAGATCCTGCATTGCGAGGCTGAGGACCAGAGTCAGCAGGAAGACCTGGAACGCCTCGTCGAATTCCGGGCGGGGCAGGTTCATGTGCAGGGTACGGGTGAAGAACTTCTCCTGTCCGACCGAGCCCAGAGACTCCCCGCTGCCTTCGCGGAACAGGTGGAATGGCCGCTTCAACTTGCGGAGCGTGAAGCTCTCGCCGCCGCGGCTCACCGCGAATGTTTGCTTCATGCGTTCGCCCAGCGCCAAGCTGCGGCCCGCGGAGTCCCTCAGCGCCCAAGGATTTGCCGGTGGCTTCTCGCCCCCGGACATGACGCGGATCAGCGCCTCGTACAGCCGCTCGTCATGCCGGTCCTCGCTACGGGCAACCGTATAGTCCCGCCCGTTCAGGCCGATCGCGGCGGCATACTTCTTCTTGTCGTAGACCAGCGTGCCGATCGGCTTTCCCTCGTCCAGGATGTCGAACAACAGGTCTGTATTGAAGAAAGTCGATCGGTCGCGCTTGGTCGAGCGGGTGGTCAGCATGCTGGTGCCTCTCGCACCGGTGCATAGCACCCCGTGCAGTGCCGCAGAAATACGGCCTTGGAAGCGACGCGAGTCGGGCGTCTAATGGGCTTCCGGAGGTTCCCATGCCCGACTCTGCGTTGACGGCGAGTACGCGTCCCGACCCTCTCTACGGCGCCCTGGAAGAGCGCATCCTCGATCGCGACCAGAAGGGCGCGAGCGACGTCTACTACAAGCTGGTGCGCGAGGGCCGGCCGCTGACCGAGATCGTGCGCGAGGCGGTCCGCGTCCACGCGCCCTACACCCACGTGCCCTACCACGAGCGCATGGACGACGGGTACGTCAACTTCGTGAACAACGACCATTGCCTCTTGAGCGCGCGCGCCTCGCTGCATCTGTCGCGCATGGTGCCTGATGCGGCTCGCGGCCTACCGATGGCGCAGACCATCTGGTATATCCCGACCGGCCTCGACATCTGGAACCAGAAGATCGGCAAGGCGCCGGGCCACTACACGCGCGGCTTCAAGGTCGCCGAAGGCCCGCCGCCGGCGCCGGTGGTGCACTGGCCCGACCAGGCGCCGCTTAAGCTCGAAGGGCCGCTGAAGGACCGGCTCGGGCAGTGGGCGACCTTGGTGCATCGCGGCCAGGTGGTCGACGCCTACCGCGTGTTCCTCGGCCTCATGGAGAACCCGGCCGAGCGCCAGGCGGCGCTGGCCGAGCTGTGCTTCGCCGGCTTGATCGACGTGCAGGACCGCTCGTTCCACAATCGCTCCTACACGACCGGCCACAAGTCGTTCCGCGCCCGCGCCACCGTCGAGCTCGGCGAGGCGATCGGCTGGGACGCCGCCCACGACGTGCTCTACGCCGGCGCCCTCGACATCGCCGTCGGCCCGCGCTGGTACTCGCTCTACGAGGTCGCCTGCAACGCCATCATGATCTACATCGAGGGCCAGACCTTGCATGCCGTGCCCTACAGCGGCACGACCGAGCAGGAACGCGCCCTTTTGGCCGACAACAAGACGCCGCTCGACGCCGCCGAGACGGAGGCGCTGATCGAGGTCATCCTGCGCCAGCCGGAGGACGCCTACCCGCAGCACCTGACGGCGCTCCTGCGAGCCGGCAAGAGCCCGCGCGCCATCCTGGATGCGATCCAGGTCGGTGCGGCCCAGGTCATTCTCGAGACCCACGGCGAGCTCAACTTCTCCCTGCCCCAGCACTGCTTCGAGTACCTCAACACGCTCGCCTGGTTCTGGGACAAGTACGACCATCCGCAGCGCCTGAAGCTCTTGTATCTGGCGGCCGCCTATCTCAACCAGAACGCCTGGCACCAGAAGCTCACCGGCGATCTCACGCCGCCCAGGCTGGAGAAGCCGACGGCCTCGGCCGGATCGGCCGAAGCGCTGGCCGCCGAGGTCCACGCCGCGTGCATCGCGCTCGACGCGCCCAAGGCGGCCGGCTGCGTAAAAGCCTATCTCGATGCCGGGCTCGACACGGCGCCGCTGGTGCGCACGTTGGCGCTCGCCTGCGCCCGGCTCGGCAACGATCCGCACAACCAGGAGATCGCGCTCTGCCTGCTCGAGGATTACGGCAAGAACCGCAATCCCGGGCGCGGGCGCCTGCTGGTCGCGGCCGCGCATCACACCGCGCTGCACCGCAAGTACGGCGACCCGCTCGACTGCAGTCGCCGCTTCGGCCAGGCGCTGGGCGTCGCCGAGCTGCAGTAGCCGGCGCAGCGCCGTGAGTTTCCCGCGCGCTTTTTGCTGCGTCGGCGCCGTTTTAGCGCTCGTCGTGGTGGGCGCCGCGACGGTGATCATCTGGCCCTCGCCGGTGTTCGCCTACTCGGCCGGCACCGGCAAGATCGTCGTCGCTTCCGATGAGCCCATTCCTGCAGCGGGCGGCGAACGCTTCCTGCGGCAGTGCGAGGCGCTGCTCGAGCGCTCGCCTCTAAAAGCCCAGTCGCCGCACTATCATGTCTACGTCACCAACACGGCGTGGCGGCACAATTTCTTCTTCCTGCCTGCCCCGAACGCGAGTGGCCTCGCCTACGCGGTGAGGCACGGCGGCAACGCATTTCTGGCCGGCGCCGACTTCGATCGCGGGCGGCTGGTCAAATGGGGTTACGTCACCACGCCGCCGCGCACGCTCGCCTATTTCTGCGCGCACGAGGTCACGCACATCGTCGATGCCGAGCATGTCGGCGTGCTCGCCGCCCATCGGCAGCCGACGTGGGTGCACGAAGGCATTGCCGACTATGTCGGTATCGAGCAGCGCCAGTCGTTCGAAGAGCTGCGTCGGGCCCTCGGGGATCGCCCGGTCGACGTGCCGATGATGCAGCAGTTCGGCTCCTATCCGCGCTATCGCCTTCTCGTAACCTACTTCCTGGAAACGAAGCGCTGGCCGATCGACCGCCTGCTCGCGACCCGACTGAGCTATGACGAGGCAATGGCGCTGATGGCACAGGACGACGGCCGCTAGCTTCAGCCTCCTCTCCCCCTAGCAAAATGTTGCGGCATCAACAAAACAGGTCCCTCGACTTCGCCACCCTTCGGGCGGCTCCGCTCGGGATGACGGGGACGCCAAACGCCCTTGCCCTGCCCTAGCGGGGAGAGGAATTGACGCAAAAGACCGGCGTCGGCATGCTTGCGTTTGCTGCTGTAGGGCGCATCGGCAAGAGGCCGAAGGGGCAATGCCCACCTACGTCACTCGAACCGACGTTGCGCCCATGCCGAACCTCGAAAACCTCCGCAAGCAGGCCAAGCTCTACGTGCGCTGGCACCGCGAGCGCTACCATCCTGTGGCCGCCCAGATCCGCGCCCTGCTGCCGCGCTTCAAGGAGCACTCGGATCGCGAAATCTTGGACCGCGAGTTCAAGCTCAGCGACGCCCAGGAGCTTGTCGCCCGGCAGTCCGGCTTCGACAGCTGGCAGGTCCTGACGGCGAGTCTGCAGAACGGCGGCGAAGCGACAAGGCCACGATCTGCAGCGCCTACGCTGGTCGCCGTGGAAGCCCAGGCATTCGTCGCCGACATCGCGGCGTCGTGCGCCTTCTACACGGCCAAGCTCGGCTTCAAGGTGGCCTTCACCTACGGCGAGCCGCCGTTCTACGGCCAGGTCGAGCGCGACGGCGCGCGTCTCAACCTGCGAATGGTGTGCGAGCCGGTGTTCGTGGGCGACATCCGCGAGCGCGAGCACCTGCTTGCGGCCGTCTTCACGCTCGACAGCGCTGGCGCGCTGCGCGCGCTCTTCCTCGAGTACCAAGCAGCCGGCGTCGCGTTCCATCAGACGTTGCATCAGGAACCGTGGGGGGCGCGAAACTTCATCGTGCGCGATCCCGACGGCAATCTGCTGCTGTTCGCGAGTCCCTCGACCTGAGAGCCGGCAACCTGAGGGCCGGTCACACGAGGGTCAGTGCAAGGCCTGCACCATCGCCCGGGCAATCTCCGCCGGCGACTTGCGGCCGCGGCGCCGGTACCAGGTCGGCGCCGAGTTGAGCGCGCCGAGCAGCTGCAGCCGCCACAGGCTGCGGTCGGTGCGGCGCGGCAGAGGCAGCGCGGCCACCAGCTCGACGAAGCGCTGCTCGTAGCCGTCGCGCAGCACGACCAGCCGCCGCCGCAGCGCAGGATCGAGCCTGCTCAAGTCGGCGGTCATGACGGCGGCGTGCGCACGATCGGCCAGCAGGGTCTCTAGATGCGCCACCGCGGCCGCCGCCAGGCGCGGCCACGGTCCCTGCGCGGCAGCGATCGCTGAATCGACGGCGGCGGCGATCTCCTGGACGCCTGCGCGATAGACCGCCTCGATCAGGTCGTTCTTGGAGGGAAAGTGATAGTACATCGAGCCGGCCAGCATGCCGGCCCGCGCGGCGATGTCGCGCATCGAGGTCGCCTCGAAGCCGCCCTTGGCGAAAAGACCGGCCGAAACCGCAAGCAGCGTGGCGCGTGACATCGTCCCAGTCTAGCACCAAACACTTGTTTGGTAAGCGAGCCAGCGCTAGCCTCCACCGCATGACGTATGCCTTCGACCTCGGCAATCCGGCCACCAACGCCAACCCGTTCCCGGAGTTCGCGCGCCTGCGCGCCGAGGACCCGGTGCACTGGTCGCCGGCCATGAAGGCCTGGATCGTCACGCGCTACGCCGACGTCAAGCAGGTGGCGTTGAACAACAAGCAGATTTCGGCCGACCGGCTGACGCCCTTCTTCAAGGCCAATGCCGAATACCAGCGCGGCTCGATCGAGAGCCTGGTGCGCTATCTCAATCACTGGATGGTGTTCCGCGACCCGCCCGACCACACAAGGCTGCGCCAGCTGTTCAACAAGGCGTTCACGCCGACCTCCGTCGCCAAGCTCAGGCCCAACATCGAAGGCATCGTGGCTCATCTGATCGGCCGCCTGCAGGCCAAGGCGCGCGCCGGCCAGCCGGTCGACTTCATTGCCGACTTCGCCTATCCCCTGCCTGCCTCGGTGATCATGGACCTGCTCGGCGTGCCGCGCGCCGACCTCGAGCGCGTAAAAGTCTGGTCCGACGATATCGCGCTGTTCATCGGCACCGCCCAGGTGGCGGGCAACAAGTACCTGCGCGCCGAGCAGGGCGCCCGGGCGATGGCCGACTACTTCCGCACGCTGGTCGAGGCACGCACCGCCGCGCCGACCGAGGACATGATCAGCCAGCTGGTGCTGGCGCGCGACGACCGCGACGCGCTCACCACGGACGAGATCATCGGCACCTGCATCCTGCTGCTGTTCGCCGGGCACGAGACGACCACCAACCTGATCGGCAACGGCTTCCTCTATTCGATGAAACACCGCCACCAATGGGAGCGTCTGATCGGCGACCCGTCCATGGCGTCGACCGCGGTCGAGGAGTACTTGCGCTACGATGGCCCCTCTGGTGCGCTGGCCCGCGTGGCGGCGGCCGACATCGAGATGTGCGGCAAGACGATCCGCGAGGGCGAGCGCATCTTCGCCTTCGTGAACTCCGCCAACCGCGACCCTGATGCGTTCGATGAGCCGGAAAGCTTCGACATCGGCCGCCTGCACAATCCGCACATGACCTTCGGCCATGGCATCCATTTCTGCCTCGGCGCACCGCTGGCCCGCCTGGAGGCTGAGATCGCAGCCAACCGGCTCGCCGAGCAACTCCCGCACATCCGGCTCCGCGACGGTGAGCCTGATTGGCACGATTCGCTGATTCTGCGCGGCGTCAAAGCCCTGCCGGTAGTGCTGTGAAGGCCATGATCTGCCGCCAATGGGGCGGCCCGGAAGTCCTGCGGCTGGAGGACGTCGAGCCCGCGCCGCTCAAATCAAGTCAAGTGCGCATCCGCATCAGGGCGGCAGGCGTGAGCTTCGCGACCACGCTGGTGATCGCCGGCAAATACCAGCGCCGGCCGCCCTTCCCCTTCGCGCCAGGCACCGAGGCCTCGGGCGTCGTCACCGAAGTCGATCCGGCCTGCCGCCGCATCAAGATCGGCGACGAGGTCATAGCGGTGCTCGATTGGGGTGGGCTGGCCGAGGAAGTCGTGGCGCACGAGGTCAACGTCTTTGCCAAGCCGCGCACCGTGGGCTTCGTCGAAGCCATCCAGCTCGCGATCTCCTATCCAACCTCGGCCGCATCACTCACCTGGCCCGCGGTCCTCGACGTCCAGAAAGGCCAGACTCTGCTGGTCCATGCCGCGGCCGGCGGCGTCGGCATGGCAGCCGTCGAGATCGGCAAGCTTTTAGGCGCCACGGTGATCGCCACGGCAGGCGGCGCGCGCAAGACGGCCTTCGCCAAGGCGCACGGCGCCGACCACGTGATCGACTATCGTGCTGCCGATTTCCGTGACGAGGTGCTGAAGCTCACCGACGGCCGCGGCGTCGATCGCGTCTACGATCCGGTCGGCGGCGACGTCTTCGCGCAGTCGCTGCGCTGCATGGCGCTCGAGAGCCGCATCTGCCCGATCGGCTTTGCCAGCGGCACCATCCCGCAG
>JAFAKN010000665.1 GCA_019235415.1 Alphaproteobacteria bacterium | reverse complement strand
CCTGCAGCTTCAGCTCTATCCGACAGGCGCCGACGCATCGCTGCGTGCGATCGGGCCACCGGTGTGGTCGTACGGGCGGGTCGCCGAGATCAAGATCGGCCAGAAAGTCTTCCCGGCCAACGTGCTGTTTGGCGACGACTATGTCGTGATCGCCGACCAAAGCCGCGGCCGGTTCCCGATGCTTTCCGAAGCTCTGCTCGATGCCATGGCGACCGGCAGAACGATGTCCCTTCGTGTTCCGAGCGACATCGAAACCATCTCGGTAAACCACGACGTTGACGGTTACGCCCAAGTGGACCTGCAGGCCGGGCAAGGAAGCAAAGCCGTCGCCGCTCTCCGGCGCTGCTCGGCCCCGGCACGAGTGACCAAATAGCCGGCTTGCTTCGTTTATCGGCGGCTCGCGGCGTCGGCTCGTCGGCAAGGTTCGGTTTTCGGGCGACGCTGTTGCCAAAATCCGGCAAACCCCAGAAACTGGTCTCCTGTCGAATTCGAGTGGAGAAGCGTCCGCGTAAACCAAAACAAATCCGGGAGATACGCCAATGTCCGCGTCCGTTGCATCTGCGTCCGCGTTGCCGTGGTGGAAAGAACCTACCAGAGATCAGTGGTACGCCTATTGCGCCGCATGGATGGGCTGGACGCTGGATGCATTCGACTTCACGGTCTTTTTGCTCATCATGGCGCCGATCGCGCAGGAGTTTGGAGTTCCGCTGATCGATGTGACGGCGGTTTTCTCGGTCACCCTGATCATGCGCCTGGGCGGCGCGACCGCGTCCGGCTGGTTGGCCGATCGCTTGGGGCGCCGGGCGCCGCTGATGATTTCCATCCTTTGGTATTCCGTTTGCAATTTGGCGGCGGGGTTGTCGCCGACTTTCACTTTCCTGTTCGTGGCCCGGGCATTGCTGGGCATCGGGATGGGAGCGGAGTGGCCGGCCGGCGCGGCGCTGGCGATGGAATCCTGGCCGGTGCGCTCGCGCGGCTTCATGTCCGGCGTGCTGCAGGGCTCGTGGGGCCTGGGCTTCGCGCTGTCGGCGCTTGCCTACGGCCTGCTCTACGAACCGCTCGAGAGAATGGGACACGGCTACGGCTGGCGCGGCATGCTGATCCTCGGCGTGCTGCCGGCCTTGGCCTGCGTCTGGATCCGCGCCTATGTGAAGGAGCCCGAGGTCTGGGCGAAAAACAAGAAGATCCAGGACACGACCCGAAAGCAGGTCACGCTGCCCTTGTTCGCGATCTTCAAGCGCAAATACCTGTGGAACACGTTCACAGGATGTTTGTGGATGGCCGCGAATTTCTGGGTCTACTACGCGATCTGGGCCATGCTCGGCACCTATCTGCAAAAAGAGCTGGGCTGGACGCCCGCCCAGGTGTCCGTCCCGGTGTTCTGGGGCAACATCCTGACGTTCCTCGCCTGCAGCTTCTGGGGCGGGATGTCGGAGCGGATCGGACGGCGTTGGGCCCTCATGCTGCCCTGCGCCATCTCCATCGTTCTCGTGCCGATCTATCTTCGGACGACCGATCCGACCTGGTTCCTCGCGTCCTTCCTGTTGTTCATCTGCTTTGTCGGCGGCAAGGACGCCCTCAATCCGGGTTGGCTCACGGAACGGTTTCCGACGGAAGTCCGGGCGACCGCGGCAGGCTTCGTCTATCACCAGGGGGCGATCTGGGGTGCGGCTGTCGCCCCGCTGCTGACCTACTTCGCGGTGAACCAGGGCATGGGCTTCGCGACGCCGATGATGTACGCCACAATCGGGTCGCTGGTCGTGTACGTGGTCGCCGTCTTCCTGGGCCCGGAAACCAGGGGCAAGGTCATGACCGCCGATCTCGAGGTCATCGAGGTCGAAATACCGGCCTAGGCTCACCCGTCATCCCGAGCGAAGCCGCCCGCAGGGCGGCGTAGTCGAGGGACCGTTCTTGTCGTCGCGGCCGCAAAACAGGTCCCTCCACTCCGCTTCGCTCCGGTCGGGATGACGGAATTATAAGTCATCGCGCTTCAAACGCCCGCGATCACCTCGGCCCATTCCTCCAGCATGCCGGGATGGCCATGGCGAATGTGAATGGAGAAGTCGGTGTACCCGGCGCCTTGCAGCTCGCGCAGCCGGTCGCGAAGTGCCGACCGGGTGCCGGTGATGGTCACGCTGCGGATCAGCTCGGCGGTGCAAACCTGATGCTCCTCCGGGCGCAGGAACATCAGATGGCCGCGATGGTTCTCCAGGTAGCGCGCATCGGCCGGCTCGTAGCACTCGTAGATCTTGCGGTATTGCTCGACCAGGGGCGCGAGCGCCGGCGGGATGCCGCGGCCGAGATCGCCGAACTGCTTCAGCTCGACCAGGTTGTGCAACACGATGGTCGCGTGCGGACCGGCCTGCGCCCGGGCGCGCGGGCTGTCGAACGGCTCGCCCTCGGCCAGCACGCAGCCGCCACAGAACGCCGTGGCGACGCGCGTTGCCGGCTCGATGCCGGCCGAGCGCCAGGCATTCTGCATGGCGGCGATCGAGGCCTTCGCCGCTTCGATGTAGCCGACGCCGTTGATCCAGTGGGCCCCGAGCTCGGCGGTCAGCGTCCGCGCCCGCGGACCGAGCGCGGAGATATGCAGCGGGATCGGGTCGCGGTGGTTGACCACGCCGATATCGGGGCTCAGGAAACGCATCTTTCGCCGGGCGCCCTCGAGCTCCCATTCCACCGTCTCGCCGGCGATCAGCCGCTGCACCTGCTCGATGTAGCGCCGCATGTCGGCGAGCCGGACCGGACCCACCCCCATGGTGCGCCGGGCGGTGAAGCCGGTGGAGATGCCGAAGTCGACACGGCCCGGCGCCAGCGCGTTGAGCGACATGAGGGCGCTGGCGGCGACGGGCGCGATGCGGTTCGAGGGGATCAGCACACCCGTTCCCAGGCGGATCCGGGACGTCTTCACCGCTGCCGCGCCCATGGCGACGAAGATCTCGGCATTGAGCAATTGCGTGTCGTAGAACCAGGCGCGGGTGAAGCCCAGCTCTTCGGCGCGCCTGACCACCTTCCAGGAATCGGCCGCGGTGGCGAGATTGATGCCGTAGTCCATGCCGCGACTTTCCGAAGGCCTAGCCAACCTCCTCCAACGACGAGCACGTTCCGCTGACGCGGGTCTGGCGCATGTAGCGGCGATGGCGGTCGGCGTCATAGCCGCTTCCGGCGTGCAGCAGGCAGCGGTTGTCCCAGAAGACGACGTCGCCCGGTTGCCAGGCGTGGTCGTAGACGTGCTCGGGCTGGATCGCGGCTTCGGTCAGCTCGTCGATCAGGGCGCGGCCGGCGACCTGGCTCATGCCCTCGATCTCCCGCACGTGCGAGCCGAGGAACAGGTTCTTGGCGCCCGTCGCCGGATTGGTCCGCACCAGCCGCTGGCGTACCGGCGGCAGCGAGGCGGCCATCTCGGGCGATACGGCATCGGGGGCGACCTTCGAGCGCGAATAGACGTAATCGTGGATCGCGATCAGGGGATCGACCTCGGGCTTGCGCTCGGGCGGGAGGCGGTCGTAGGCGGCGCGCAGGGAGACGAACATCGTCGTGCCGCCCTCATCAGGCGTTTCGTAGGCGCACATGATCGAGAGGAACGCCGGCACCGGTTTGAACGACGCATCCGAGTGCCACATGTTGTTGCCGGTGAGGAAGATGGTCTTCTTGTGCGCGTTGCCCAGCACCGTGCCGTCCTTCTGGACGTTGCCGATGGTGCCGAAATATTCGACCTTGCCGACACTGGTGTGGCTCGGCTCGGGGTTGCCGAATTGCCGCGTGAGCGCGAGCTGGCGCTCATCATCCATCGACTGATCGGGAAAGCAGACGAACGAATAGCGATCGATCGCCGCCTTGATCTCCTGGATCAGGTCGGCTGTGAGCGGCTTGCCGAGATCGACACCCCGCAGGCTGACGCCGAGCTCGGGATGCAGCTCTTCGTATCGTAGTTGGTTCATGGCTTCTCCACGTGCCCTGCGCTCAGTAGTTCCCATCGGGCGGCCCAATGTAATCGTCGACGCAGGCGCCAGCTACTGCGTCGCTCGGATCGCTCGAACTTCGGCAAGCCGCTTGATGGCGTGCTCGTCGTCCCAGCAGACGGCGGCTTCCCATGCCGCGAACGCTTGCGCGGCGATGTCATGCGCGTCGCCCTCGAGACCGGCGGCGTTGTGGGGCAGCAC
>JAFAKN010000590.1 GCA_019235415.1 Alphaproteobacteria bacterium | reverse complement strand
CGGAGGCCGGCAAGTGGGCGCACGAGTACTACGAGATCATCAAGAGCGACCTATGCGTGCCGATCGGCCATGCGGTGAACGCCAACGTCGCCATGGTGACCGGCTTCTCCTGCCACGAGGACCGCGAGGAGGCGCGCCGGCGCGGCGCCGAGGGCTTCCAGTTCTTCGGCTATTCGCTTGGCCACTACTACGTCTACGGCCATCACCAGCCGGGTGTGACGGATGTCTGGCAGCGCTTCGAAGCGGCCAAGGACAAGCTGCCGCCGGTCGGCCAGGGCAGCGGCATCGGCACGCCGGCCGAGCTCACCGAGCACTTGCGCCAGTACCAAGAGGCGGGCGTCGACCAGGTCGTGTTCATCCAGCAGGGCGGCCGCAACAAGCACGAGCATATCTGCGACTCCTTGGAGCTTTTCGCAGCCAAGGTGATGCCGGCCCTGAAGGCCGACCAGGCCGCGCGCGATGCCAAGAAGCAGGCCGAACTCGCGCCGTACATTGCCGCGGCGCTGAAAAGCAAGAAGCACGCACAGCCCGTAGATCCCGCAACCGTGCCTGTGGTTTCAGCCTATGGCCGTACCATCGTTCAGGAGAATCAGGCCGCCGAGGGCCCGACCCATCACATCGCGGCTGACATCACCGTCATGATGGACGACCCCGCCGAGAAGAAAGGCCGCCAGGCCGCCGACTAACATGCTGTCATCCCGAAGCGCAGCGAGGGATCCTTACGGCAACAGGAAAGATCCCTCGCTGCGCTCGGGATGACAACGAGGCTGTTCAGGCACCCGCGATTCCCAGCTTCTAGGGGCTTGAATTTGCAGCGATGACCCGTTCTGATTGCGGGTCATTCCAGAAAACGCCAACGCACAGGATCACCGCCATGACCGTCGAAAATCCTGACAACAAGTGGATCGGCAAGCGCACTCCCCGTCCCGACGGCGCCGACAAGGTGACCGGCCGGGCGGCCTACGCCGCCGACACCACCATGCCGGGCATGCTGTGGGGCAAGGTGCTGCGCAGCCCGCATCCGCACGCCCGCATCAAGTCGATCGACATCTCGAAGGCCGAGGCGCTGCCGGGTGTCAAGGCGGTGGTGACGTCCAAGGACGTCGTCGACTTCCCGATCGACAAGGGACCGGTGATGCTCGGCATCCAGGACATGCGCTGGATGTGCCGCAACGTCATGGCGCGCGACAAGGCGCTGTTCCACGGCCATCCGGTGGCCGCCGTCGCCGCCACCAGCCAGGCGATCGCCGCCGAGGCGCTGAAGCTGATCGACGTCGACTACGAGGTGCTGCCCTGGTCGATCGACGTCGAGGACGCGATGAAGCCCGGCGCCCCGATCCTGCACGATCACATCCGCTTCGAGGGCCAGCCGTCGAACATCGCCGGCACGCTCGAGCACAAGAAGGGCGACGTCGAGGCGGGCTTCAAGGAAGCCGACGTGATCGTCGAGCGCAGCTTCAAGACCGAGGCCGTGCACCAGGGCTACATCGAGCCGCACGCCTGCCTGGTCAGCGTCGTCGACGGCAAGGCCACGATCTGGAGCTCCAGCCAGGGCCAATTCATGGTCCGGGCGATGTCCGCGCTGTTGACGGGCATGCCGCAAAGCGACATCCGCGCCATCCCGGCCGAGATCGGCGGCGGCTTCGGCGGCAAGACCATCATCTACCTCGAGCCGCTGGCGCTCATCATGGCCCGGAAGTCGGGCCGGCCGGTCAAGATGGTGATGTCGCGCGAAGAAGTGTTCCGCGCCTCCGGTCCGACCTCGGGCTCGGTCAGCAAGGTCAAGATCGGTGCCAAGAAGGACGGCACCATCGTCGCCGGCGAGGCGAGCTACTGGCTGCAGGCCGGCGCCTTTCCCGGCTCGCCGATCCGCGGCGCCGCCGGCTGCGCTTTCGGCCCGTACGACATCGCCAACGCCCATATGCGCGGCTACGACGTCGTCTCCAACCGCTCCAAGGTCGCGGCCTACCGCGCGCCCGGCGCGCCGATCGGCGCTTACGCGGTCGAGTGCGTGCTCGACGAGATCGCCGAGAAGATCGGCATGGACCCGCTCGAGCTGCGGCTCAAGAACGCCGCCAAGCAGGGCACCAAGGCGGTGCACGGTCCGCTCTATCCGGTCATGGGCTACCAGGAGACGGTGAGGGAAGCGCTCGCCCATCCGCACTACACGGCGCCGCTCGGCCCCAACCAGGGCCGCGGCGTGGCGAGCGGCTATTGGTTCAACGCCGGCGGCGAATCGAGCGCCTCCATGCGCATCAACGAGGACGGCACGGTGATCGTGATGACCGGCCATCCCGACATCGGCGGTTCGCGCGCCTCGACGGCCAACATCGCCGCCGAGATTTTAGGCATCGACCACAGCAAGGTGCAGGTGCTGATCGGCGATACGTCGAGCGTCGGTTTCTCGAACCTGACCGGCGGCAGCCGCGTCACCTTCGCCTCGGCCATGGTCGTGACCCAGGCGGCCGAGAAGGTCATCACCGACCTGCGCCGGCGCGCCGGCAAGATCTGGAAGATCGATCCCGATGCCGTCACCTGGGACAACGGCGAAGCGAAGCCCGCTGGCGACAACGCCGGCAAGTTCGATCCCTTGTCGCTGGCCGAGCTCGCCGCCCGCGCGACGGAGACCGGCGGGCCGATCGGCGAGAGTGCCGCGACCAACACGACCGGCGCCGAGGGCGGCTTCTCGACGCACATCTGCGATGTCGAGGTCGACCGCGCGACCGGTCGCGTATGGGTCACCCGCTACACGGCCTTCCAGGACGTCGGCCGGGCGATCCATCCCGACTATGTCGAGGGCCAGATGCAGGGCGGCGTCGCCCAGGGCATCGGCTGGGCGCTGAGCGAGGAGTACATCTACGACAAGAACGGCAAGCTCGATAACGCGGGCTTCCTCGACTACCGCATGCCGGTCACCTCGGATCTGCCGAAGCTCGACGCGGTGATGATCGAGGTGCCGAACCCCAAGCATCCGCAGGGCGTTCGCGGCGTCGGCGAGGTGCCGCTGGTGCCGGTGATGGCCGCGGTCGCCAACGCCATCCACAACGCGCTCGGCGTGCGCCTCTACAGCCTGCCGATGTCGCCCCCCAAGGTGCTCGACGCGCTCGAGCCGGAAGAAATGAAGATGGCCGCCGACGATTGATCGCTAGACGTCTACCCAATCCCGTCATCTCGACCAGGAGCCTCGCGCAGCGAGGCGTAGTGGAGGGACCTTTCTTGGTGTGGCCAGGCACATGAAAGGTCCCTCCACTCCGCTTCGCTCCGGTCGGGATGACGGTTGGGGCTGCTAAAAAATCCCCGCCGCCAAACCTGCGGCCATCGCCGCGCCGAGCTCCTCGCATTGGTCGACGAAGCCGGGTTGCCAGGTGCCGCGGCAGATCAGCGGCTCCTGGACCGCGCGCCAGCGCAGGCCGGTGGTGATCGTCTCGACGCCGCGCCGCGTGCCGGTGCCGTCGCTGCCGGCGCGGATGTAGAGCGCATAGGGCAGGCCCTGGGACTTCTCGAGGATCGGGTAGTACGAGCGGTCGAAGAAGTCTTTTAGCGCCCCGCTCATGTAGCCGAGGTTCTCGGTGGTGCCGAGGATCACCGCCTGGGCCGCCAAAACGTCGTCGGGGCCGGCCTGCAAGGGGGCTGTGACTTGCACGTCGATCTCGGTTTCGCTCCGCGCGCCGCGCTCGACGGCGGCACGCAGGGAAAGCGTGTTCTCCGACGGCGCGTGCGCCACAATGAGCAGCCTCTTGCCCATGAAGACTTTTACCACATGCCAAAAAAGCTTCTGATCGCCAACCGCGGCGAGATCGCCATCCGCATCGCCGAGGCCGCCGCCGGGCTCGGTATCGCCACGGTCGGCGTGCATTCCGAGGACGACGGCAATTCCCTGCACGTCCGCCGCGTCGACCACGCCGTGGCGCTCGAAGGCCGCGGCGCTGTGGCCTATCTCGACAGCGCGCGCATCATCGCGGCCGGCAAGGAGGCCGGCTGCGATGCGGTTCATCCCGGCTACGGCTTCCTGGCGGAGAACGCCGCCTTCGCCCAGGCCTGCGCCGGTGCCGGCATCGCCTTCGTCGGCCCGACCGTCGAGCAGCTAAGACTCTTTGGCGACAAGGCGCAGGCTCGCGCCCATGCGCAGAAGTGCAACGTTCCGGTGCTTCCCGGCACCGATGTCGTCGACCTCGCCGGCGCAGAGGCTTTCTTCGAGCAGCACGCCGCGAACGGCATCGTGCTGAAGGCCGTCGCCGGCGGCGGCGGCCGCGGCATGCGCATCGTGCGCGAGGCGGGCGCGCTCAGCGATGCCTTCGCCCGCGCCACCGCCGAGGCGAAGTCGGCATTCGGCAACGGCGACCTCTATGCCGAGCGCCTGATCGGCCGCGCCCGTCACATCGAGATCCAGATCGTCGGCGACGGCAAGGGCGGGATCGCGGCGCTGGGCGAGCGCGAATGCACCTTGCAGCGTCGCAGCCAGAAGATCGTCGAGCTGGCGCCGAGCCGGCATCTGTCTCAGGCCTTGCGCCGGCGCATCGTCGATGCCGCGGTCGCAATGGCCAAGGCCGTCGCTTACCGGAGCCTCGGCACGTTCGAGTTCCTGCTGGACGGCGAAGAGTACTTCTTCATCGAGGCGAACCCGCGGCTGCAGGTCGAGCATACGGTCACCGAGGAAGTCTGGGGCGTCGACCTCGTGCGCGCGCAGCTGAGCCTTGCGGATGGCGCGACGCTGCGCGATGCCGGCGTCGACGACGACGCAGCGCCGCGCGGCCATGCGATCCAGCTGCGGATCAACCTGGAGACCATGACCGAGGACGGCGGCGCGCGGCCGGGCGGCGGCACGATCACCGCCTTCGAGCCGCCGTCGGGACCCGGCGTGCGCATCGACAGTTACGGCTATGCCGGCTACCGCACCAACCCCAACTTCGATTCGCTGCTGGCCAAGGTGATCGTGCACAGCCCGTCGTGCGATTTCGGCGAGGCGCTGAAGCGGGCCGAACGGGCGCTGGCGGCTTTCCGGCTGGAAGGGGCACCAAGCAACGTCGCCTTCCTGCGGGCGCTGCTCGCCCATCCCGACTTCCGCGCCGACAAGGTGCACACACGCTTCATCGACGAGCACGCCAAGGCGCTGATCGACGCCGCGGGCAAGCTGCAACCCGGCCTGTACTTCCCGTCGGCCACGCCGGCCGTCGCGCCGCGCCAGGCCGGCGCGCGCGTCGACGCGGTCGATCCGCTGGCCGTGCTGGCGTTCGGCAAGAGCACACAGCAGCCGGCGGCAGAGGTTGCGCCCGATGCGCCGGAAGGCACCGTGCGCGTGTCGGCGCCGATGCAGGGCACCATCGTCAGCATCGCAGTCAAGGAGGGCGATGCGGTCGCTGCCGGCCAGCCGCTGCTGATCATGGATGCCATGAAGATGCAGCACGAGATCCGCAGCCCGGCACGCGGCTACATCAGGCGCATCGCGGTCGACGCCGGCGAGACGATCTACGAGGGCCATGCGCTGCTGTTCGTCGAGGAGGCCGACGTCGAGGTGAAGGATGCCT
>JAFAKN010000553.1 GCA_019235415.1 Alphaproteobacteria bacterium | reverse complement strand
TTCAGCACGCCCGGCATGGCGAACGGCACGCACGAGGCGATGCCGAAGCTGCCCGAGTTGCCGAACGAGGCGGCGCGGCCCGGCGCGCCCTTCTCGATCAGCCGCACCGCGAAGCCGGCGCGCTGCAGGTACAGCGCGCAGCATACGCCGACGATGCCGCCGCCGATGACGGTGAAGCGCGAACTTGTCCCTTGGGCCATCAGTTGGGCGAGAACGACACCGTGGACGGGATCTCGTCGATGCCCAGCGTCTTGAGAGACTCCTTCATGCGCTTCTCGTTGTAGCCCAGCATGACGTTCCATTCGGCCCAGCGGTTGAGGAACTTCTGCCAACGCTGGTCGTCCTCGAGGCGCAGGCCGATATAGCCCGGCAGCGCAATGCGCGGCTTGGGATTGACGAACTCGCCCAGCCCCGGGTTCTTGACCTTGGCCACCATGCTGGCCAGCACGGTGGTGGTGAAGGCATCGGCGCGGCCCGACGAGACCGCGAGGATGCACTGCGAGATCTCCTTGAACTCCACGCGGGTGGCGTTGGGCGCCATCTTGCGCAGCAGCAGCTCGTCGGAGGTGCCCTGCATGACGGCGACCTTGACGTCGGGCTTGTTGTAGTCGACCCAGTTCTGGCCGTGGAACTTGGGGTTGTTCACCGTCACCCATTCGATCCAGTAGGTCGGGCCAGCGAAGTCGATCGCGGTGGCGCGCTTGGGCGTCGCCTGCAGGCCGAAGTTCATGTCGACCTTGTTGGCCTGCAGCGAGAGGACCGCCTCGCCGAAGCCGCCGACCTCGACCGTCTCGAGCTTGACGTCGAGCTCCTTGGCGATGTCCTTGGCCATCTCGACCATGGCGCCGACCCATTCGCCGCTCGCCTTGTCGCGCAGGAAGTACGGCGGATAGTCGAAGATCCCCATGCGCACCTTGCCGGTGCGCTTGATCTGCTCCCAGGTCGAATCCTTGCTCTGCGCGCGTGCCGGCACGGTGACAGCGGCGAGCGCGGCCGCAGCAACGCCGACTGCGGCGATCTCACGTCGACGGATGGTCATGTGGTGCCCCTCTGTATTCGTTCGTCTGGTTGGCGGCAGGCCCCGATCCTGCGCGCGCAAAAGTCTAGGTTCCGGCGGACTCGGACGCAAGATGTGCGCCAAGCGCTGGGGGCGCAGACCTCCGCTGTCACCCCCAGCACGCCCCTGTCATCCCGAGCGAAGCGAGGGATCTTTGAGGCCACAGGAAAGGATCCCTCGCTGCGCTCGGGATGACAGAAGTGGCGCTCGGGATGACAGGGGTGGCCTACCTCACCGCAACGTCTCCAACGCGTAGTGCCGCACTCGATCCTCGTCGACCTTGATGCCGAGCCCGGGTGTACGCGGCACGATCACGCAGCCGTTCTCGATGGGGAACGGCTCGGCCAAGAGGTCGCGCTCGAGGAAGTACTTGGCCTGGTAGAACTCGCAGCCCAGTGAAATGTTCGGCGTGGCAGCGATCAGGTGCGTCCCGGCGAGGTGGGCGATGCCGGTCTCGAACATGTCGCCGCCGTAGCAGGCGATGCCGGCCGCCTCGCAGATCGCCGACACCTTGCGGCCGGCCAGCATGCCGCCGTGCTTCATGATCTTGATGCTGACGAGGTCGGCCATGCGGCCGGCCGCGACTTGCAGCGCCTCGGTCGGGGTAAACACGCTCTCGTCGGCCAGCACCGGCGTGTCGAGCGCGCGCGTGATCTCGGCCAGTGCGGCGCGCTGGTGGCCGGGCACCGGCTGCTCGATGAAGGTCGGACTGAAAGCCTCGACGTCGCGCAGCTGGCGGATCGCCTCGTGCGTCGCCATGCCCTGGTTGTAGTCGATGCGCAGCTCGGCATCGGCCGGCAGCTCCTTGCGGAAGCGCTCCATGCGCAAAAGGTCGACGGCGTGGCCAGCGAATCCGGTCTTCATCTTGAACAGCCGCAGGCCCTCGCCGTAGAGCCGCTTCACCATGTCCATGTCGCGGTCGAAATCGGGATCGGCGACCGAGAAGCTGAGCGGAATGTCGTCGCGGCAGCGGCCGCCCAAAAGCTCGGCGACCGGCAGCCCGCTCGCCTGGCCAACGATATCGAACAGCGCCATCTCCATCGCGGCCTTGGCTTCGGGATGGCCGACCACGGCGTGATCGGCCTCGGCCATCAGGGCCTCGATGCGGAACGGGTCGGCGCCCAGCAGCAAGGGCCGCAGGTAGACATTCAGTGCAGCGACGTTGGCCTCGATGGTTCCGGTGAACACCGCCCAAGGTGCCGCGTCGCCCCAGCCGGTGAGGCCGGCATCGGTCTCGAGCTTCAGGATGGCGTTCTTGACCGAGCCTGCGACGTCGCCCGACCCGTGGCGGCGCATCAGGCGCACCGGGATGCCGGTGACGTAGACGGTAACGGCCGTGATCTTGATCTGCTTCGGCAAAGAACCTGCTCCCCACTTCACCCGGCGCCGTCTATCGCGCACACTCGCCGGCCACACAACGGGGGACCGACATGCGCCGCAATCTGCTCCGCGAAAAGCTCAAGAAAGGCCAGCCGACGGTCGGCACGCACATCCTGTCGTGCTGGCCGACCCTGGTCGAGCTGATCGGCCATTCCGGGCAGTACGACTACGTCGAGTTCACCGCCGAGTACGCCCCGTTCGACATGCACGACCTCGACAATCTCGGCCGCGCCTTCGAGGTCGCCGGGCTGGCCGGCATGATCAAGATCGAGCAGACGCAGTACATCCACCAGGCGATGCGGGCGATCGGCTCGGGCTTCCAGAGCGTGCTGTTCGCCGACATCCGCACCGTGGACGACGCCAGGACCGCCGTGAACGCGGTGCGCGCCGAAACGACGATGGCGCGCGGCACGCGCGGCCGCGGGCTCACCGGCGTCGGCATGCGGCGCGACGTCGGCATCGTCCGCCAGGGCGGGTCGCCGGCCTATGTCGAGGCGCTGAACGACGTGGTGATCGCCGTCATGGTCGAGAAGAAATCGTGCGTCGACGATCTCGAGGCGATCCTCTCGGTGCCCGGCATCGACATGGTGCAGTTCGGCGCCTCGGACTTCTCCATGAGCATCGGCAAGCCCGCGCAATACGGCGACCCCGAAGTGCTCGCCGCCGAGACCAAGACCATCGAGACGGCTCTGCGGCTCGGCCTGCATCCGCGCGTCGAGCTGCGCGATCCGGCGCAGGCCGCGCGTTATCTGAAGATGGGCGTAAAGCATTTCTGCATCGGCTGGGACGTGCGCATCCTGGCGGACTGGTGGGACACAAAAGGCGCCGAGATGCGCCAGCTGCTCGCGACGCCCGCGAAGAAGCCCGTTGCCCGGCCGGCGTCACGCGCCACGGCGAAGGCAAACGGCAAGAGCAACGGGCGCGGCGCTGTCCGCGGCAACTACGCTTAAATCGTGCTGAGTTTTCATTCCGTGGCCGATCCCTTCGTCGCGAAAAGGTCGGCGCTTGGAACACACAACATTGCGCCTGGTTGTCAACGCGAAACCGCGCGGAGGCTTTTCCTACGACTTTTTGCGCTCCGGGACCGGCGCTACGGTTTCGGCGCATGCAATGCCCGCAATCGCCTACCAAACCATTGGAGTATCGAAGTTATTCGGCATGGCGCGACGGCGACTCAAACGCGTCGTTGATGGCGCTCGTTTTCGCGGCTCGCGGCCCGTTGTTGTGACGAAACCTCGGGAGTCGTTCGCGTTTGACGAGAAATCGTCACAGCATGGCGAGCGTGCCAGTCGGGCGCGCGCCGCGCGGTGACTCAGTGCGGCAGCAGCCGCTTGGTCGCGCCGAGTCGCTTCAGGGCGGCCCGGATCTTCATGATGGCGCCGCCATCGAACGTGAAGCAGCGCTGGCTGGCGAAGCCCGCATAGTCGGCGGTCGCCTCGGCGTCGAGCGTGTGGGCAAACGCCTTGGCATCATCCTCCTGCTCGAACGCGACGAGGAGGACGTAGCGGCCGCGGGCATCATCCAGGTCGCGCTTGAAGGCGAAGCGTCCCGCAGGGTGCAGCGCGTCAAGCAGCCGCCGGATGCCCTTCTGCCGCCAATGCATGACCGATGTCGTAGAGCCGAAGACGAGATGGCGCTGCTGCTTGCCCCCGACGAACTCCGCCCAGTCCTTTGCGAAGCCGCGACGCCGATCGTGCGGTTTCTCCTCCATGCGTCACCGCCCTTGCTGACTGCGGCGCTGCGCCAGCTCGCGCACGACGATGCCCGCCGAGGCATCGCGCTCTGGAGCGGCGGACGCCGGGCCGACGGTTCGTCGACCGTGCTCGATGACGCAGACGTGGCAATAGAGGTTGGCGAGCCACTGGCGGCCTTCCGCCGTCATGCCGAGCGCATGGACCGCCGCGCCGATGAAGGGCTCGACCTTCGACCAGAAGAAGGCGGGATAGTGGTCGGCGACGTCGGCCGGCGTTTCGTAGCCCAACATCTTGGTGACTCCGGTCTCGGCGAATTCGTGGAACAGTCCATTGAGCTTCCTGAGGTAAAGCGGGTCGCCCAGCTGGCCGATCAGGTCGGCGGCGCGCACCAGGCCCGCCTCGGTGTCGGTCTCGGCATGGTCGTCGTCGTCCGGCACGGGAAAGCGCGTGAGCTCGATATTGCGCGCCAGCCGCTCGGGATCGACCAGCTCATGGCCCGCGAACCGGTCGCGCACGCAGATCTTGGAGCGTTCGACGTGATAGGGGGTCAGGAAGGCGTCGGACGCGCCGCGCGGCAGCTCGACGGTGCTGCCCTGGGCGTCGATGACGCAGGACCGCTCCTGATCGCCGCGACAGACGCCGCGGATGTAGCCGATGTCGTGGGTGAGCGCGGCGAGGATCACGTGCAGCCACATGTCGGCCGACACCTCGTCGCGCAGCCGCCGCCCGCGCAGGATGTCCTGCGCCACGAGCGTCACCAGCGCGGTGTGCTCGGCCGTGTGGTACAGCGCGTCGCTGAGCGAGATACGCTCGATCACCAGCCGCGCCGCCTCGGCGATGAACAAGGCGTGGCGCGGGGCGCTGCCGCGATAGGTCCGCTCGAAGGTCTGCGACAGGCGGTCAGCCAAAGCGTCTGCCAAAAGGGATGTCGGCTGAATCATAGCCATCTCCGCCAAGCGCCGCTGTGGGCGGGCGGCGCAGGTATAGGGTAAACCCCGCCCCGTTCCTAGCCAACCATTGCGCCCCGGTTGCGGCCGGCAGCGTCAGGTAACCGATTTCACAGGCTCCGCGAGATGGTCGAAAGGTTGCGCCTGTGTGACTTCGTAGACTGGACTGCGACCCAATTCGCGTCGTCAGGAGCGGGAATTCCTCGGGCGAGCCCGCCGCTTTGCGCGTAGGCTTTCACTCCGATGACAGTGGGCTACGGCAAAACCGGGAGGAAATGCCATGACGAACAAAGCCGACAGCATCCTGAAGGAAGCGGTGAGCAAGGGCGACGTACCGGGCGTCACAGCGGCGGCGACCGACGCCAAGGGAACGACCTACGAGGCGGGCTTCGGCAAGCGCGTGCTGGGCCAGCCGGCCGACATGACGGCCGACACCGTGGTGTGGATCGCCTCGATGACCAAGGCGCTCACCGGCGCAGCGGCCATGCAGCAGGTCGAGCGCGGCAAGCTCCGCCTCGACGCGCCGGCCAGGGAAGTGGTGCCGGAGCTCGGCAAGGTCGGTGTCCTCGAAGGCTTCGATTCCGCAGGCCAACCCAAGCTCCGGCCGGCCAAGCGCGACATCACCCTGCGCCACCTGCTCACCCACACGGCGGGCTTCGGCTACGACATCTGGAGCCCGCAGATCGCGAAATACATGGAGGCGGCCGGCGTGCCGGGCGTGATCAGCTGCCAGAACAAGGCGCTCACCACCCCCTTGCTGTTCGATCCCGGCGACCGCTGGTTCTACGGCATCAATATCGACTGGGCGGGCAAGATGGTCGAGGCGTCGAGCGGCCAGACGCTCGGCCAGTTCCTGCAGCACAACATCTTCGAGCCGCTCGGCATGACGAGCACCGCCTTCAGGATCAGCGACGACATGCGCCGCCGGCTGGCCAAGATCCATCATCGCGGTCCGGATGGAACGCTCGCGCCGGATCCCGACCTCGAGCTGCCGCAGGAGCCCGAGTTCGAAATGGGCGGCGGCGGCCTCTACAGCACGGTGGGCGATTATCTCAAGTTCGTGCGGATGATGCTGAACCAGGGCAAGACCGACAAGGGCGAGCCCGTCCTCGCGCCGGCGACCGTGAAGAAGATGAGCGGGAACGCCATGGGCGAGGCCCGCGTATGCCTGCTCAAGACCAACGCCCCGTCGCTGTCGAACGACGCCGAGTTCTTCCCCGGCATGGACAAGTCGTGGGGGCTGTCGTTCATGATCAACAACGAGACGGCGCCGACCGGCCGGTCGGCCGGGTCGCTGGCCTGGGCGGGGCTCGCCAACACCTATTACTGGATCGACCAGCAGAAAGGCATGGGCGGCGTCTATGCCACCCAGATCCTGCCATTCGCCGACGAAAAGTCGCTGCCGCTGTTCTATGCCTTCGAAAGCGCGGTGTACGCCGGGTAGGGCGGCGTTGGAGCGCGGACCTTCCGGTCCCCATTCATGACAGAATCAGCGTTATTGACGACAAGGAGCGGACCGGCAGGTCCGCGCTCCCAGCAATGAACGCCGACTAATTGCGCGCCGCTGCACCGTCGATTGCCTCAGCATTTCGCGACTCCTATGCTCGCGGCGGCCTCGCCGCGCATGCAATTCGATATCGCGACCCTGTACCTGATCAGCTCCGCCGTCCTCGCCTTGAGTGCCGTCGCCTCGTGGGGCGTGTGGAGCAAACACCGCGATGACGGATGGCTGCTGTGCTGGTCGCTGGCGACGGGCGTTTCGGCGGTCTCTCTCCTGCCCCTCGGGCTTTATGGCGCATCGCCGCCGGTGGAAGTGGCGGCGGGCTCGGTCGTCCTCCTGATGTCGGGCTATGCCTTGGCCTGGGAAAGCATGCGGCTGTTCAACGGCCGCAGGCCACGGCGGCTCCGGCTGGTCCTCTTCGTCGTGCTGTTCGCCCTGGTGTTGGGCACAAGCGCCGGGATCGGCGCCACGACGCCGCAAGTGGCGAGCATCGCCTCGGCGGCGCTCGCCGTCGTGGCGTTCATGTCGGCCTACGAGGTCCTGCGCCGCGGCCACGAGTTCCAGCGCATGCGGCAGGCGATCGCCGGGCTGTTCGCGGTCATGGCGGCGGTGATGGCAGCGCGCGCCGGGCTGGCATGGCTTGCTCCCGCGGAAGCCTCGGCCGCGACCTTCGAGGATCCTTTGGGCGGCGTCTCGCCGCTCGCCAAGACCGCCTGCGTGATCGGGCTCAGCATCAGCCTGATGATGATCGCCAACGAACGGGTGACCGACCGGCACCAACGGCTGGCCTTGACCGACGAGCTGACCGGCTTGCCCAACCGGCGCTCGCTCCCCGTGCACGCCGAGCGCTTCGCCAGGCGCGGCAACGCCAGGACGCGACTGGCCTGCGTCCTGATGATGGATCTCGACCACTTCTCGCGGCTGAACGAGGCCTTGGGCCACGCCGGCGGCGACGATGCACTCGTATGGTTTGCCGGCCTGCTGCGCCAGATGATGCGCGACGACGACTTCGTCGCCCGCTACGGCGGCGAAGAGTTCTGCGCCCTGTTGAGCGACGTCGATTGCGAAGACGCCGTGCGCATCGCCGAGCAGATCCGCACGCGGCTGGCCGCCGCGCCCCTCGATAGTCGCGGGCGATCGTATCGGATCACGGTGAGCATCGGCGTGGCCGCGGTCCGCGACGGCGACATCGACCGCGCCCTGCGCGCGGCCGACCAGGCGCTTTACGTCGCCAAGGCGCGGGGCCGCGATCGCGTCGTCGCGGAAGGCTCGGACTCAGCGGAAGCACGTGCGGCGGACGACTGACAGGACACGGCGCCGCCCGCCGACCAGCATTGACCTCGCCCGCGCGGTTCGGCACGCTGCCGGCGAATGTGGGAAATAGCACCTCGTTTTACCGGCGAGGCCATAAGGTAAGCACGATGCATCCCCGCTTTCTGCCCAGTCTGCTCGGCTTGGCCGGCGTCTGCCTTGCCGCCTCGCCGGCGCTCGCCGAGCCCTTGCGTGTCGCGCTGGTGATCGGCAATGCGCATTACGCCAGCCTGCCGGAGCTCGGACAGTGCGCGGCGTCCGCCACCCTCGTGCGCGACGCCCTGAAGGAGCGCGGCTTCGAGGTCATCGAACGGCCCGATCTCAACCGCGGCGAGTTCGATGCGGCCATCGGCACCCTAACGCGACGCACGTCGGCCTCGCCGCCTGCGGTCGCGGCGTTGTACTACTGCGGCTACGCGGTCGAGTTCAACGCCCGCACCTTCCTGTTGCCGGTGTCGACCACGATCGCGCGCGACAGCGATGTCCTCACCCAGGGCATCATCGCGAAAAGCCTGGTCGATAGCCTGGCCCATGTCGCCGACAGCGCGGGCTTCGTGCTGCTCGACAGCTTCCAGACGCCGGACGCCGCGACGAACGGGCTGGCGCGACTCGCCGAACAGGTCCAGCCCGGCCGCTTCGCGGTGATCGGCACGGCCAACGCCGCGGGCGGCAGCGGCCCCACGGCCGCAGCGCTGGCGCTGCGCGATGCGGTCAAGGGCGACAAGGTCACGCTCGAGGCGTTCCTGAACGGCATGCGTGATCGTCTGGCCAAGGCCACCAACGTCGCGGCGGCGCTCGTCGCGGCGGTCGGCCCGGCGGCTTATCTGGCCGGTGCCCCGGCACCGCCGCCACCGCCTCCGCCGCCTCCGGTGGCCGCGACCGCGCCGCCGCCCGCACAGCCGCCCGCACAGCCGATTGCCGCCGCGCCGCCACCGCCGCCTCCGCCTCCTGTCCACCAGATGAGCGACGAAGACCGCATGTCCGATCTCGATCGGCGCCAGGTCCAGGCGGCGCTGGCCACCATGGGCTACTACTCGGGCCGCATCGACGCCACGTTCGGTCCCGAGACGCGCGCCGCCATCCGGCGGTTTCAGTTCGAGATCAAGGCCGAGCAGACCGGCGTGCTGACGGCGGAGCAGGCGACCAAACTGGTCAACAGCGTGCGCTGAATACACTCGCGAGGAAATGCCGTGGGGCTGCGACTAAAATTCAACCTGGTGCTGATCGGCGCCTTCCTCGTCGGGCTGGCGGTGGCCGGCGTCCTCGCCTGGCAGATCACCAGCGAGGACGCCCGCCGCCAGATGCTCAACGAAGCCAACCTGATCATGGGGGCGGGAACGGCGGTCCGCGGCTACACTTCGAAGGAGATCCGGCCGCTGATCGGCGACCAGATGACGGTGCGCTTCCTGCCGCACTCGGTGCCGTCATGGTCGGCCCAGACGGTGCTGCATGACCTGCAGAAGAACTTCCCCGACTATTCATATAAGGAGGCGGCGCTCAATCCGACCAATCCCGCCGACCGCGCCACCAACTGGGAATCGGACGTCATCAACGCCTTCAAGAACGATCCCAAGCTCAACGAGTTCGTCGGCGTACGCGACACGCCGACCGGCCAGTTCCTGACCTTCGCGCGGCCGTTCCGGCTGACCGACAAGGACAAGGCTTGCCTGGCCTGCCATTCGACTCCGGCCGCGGCGCCGCCCACAATGGTCGACCTCTACGGACCGGGCAACGGCTTCGGCTGGCAGCTGGGCGACGTGATCGGGGCGCAGATCGTGTCGGTGCCGATGCGGGTCGCGCTGGACCGGGCCTACCACTCGCTGCTCACCTTCATGGCCGCCCTGTGCGCGGTGTTCCTGGTGACATTGGTCGTGCTCAACGTGCTGCTGCACTTCTTCATCGTGAAGCCGATCCAGAGCATCACCGACCTGGCGCGCGACGTCAGCGCCGGCAAGACCGACGTGCCGGAGTACCCCGTCAAGGGCAAGGACGAGATCGCCTCGCTCGGGCGGTCGTTCAACTTGATGCATCGCAGCCTGCAGAACGCGATCCGGATGCTGGAGGGCAACACGTGAGCGGAGCGACCGCAGAGGGGTAATCGTGGAGCCGATCCCGAGCAAAATCGGCCGCTATGTCGTCGAGGAGCTCGTCGGTGTCGGAGCGATGGGGCGGATCTACAAGGCGCTCGATCCGGACATCCGGCGCACGGTCGCCATCAAGCTGATCTCCACCAAGCTGATGAGCGGCGCCGATCGGGCCGACTACGTTCGGCGCTTCAGGCGCGAGGCGGAGGCCGCGGCGCGTTGCGTGCACGCCAACATCGTCACGATCTACGATTTTGCCGTGCACGAGGGCGAGCCATTCCTCGCGATGGAGTTCGTCTCCGGCACCAGCCTGCGCCAGATGCTCGACGAGCGGCCGGCCTTGGGCGTCGGCGAGGCCATCGGCATCATGCTGCAGGTCCTCGACGCGCTCGCCTGCATGCACGGGCAGGGCGTGATCCATCAGGACATCAAGCCCGCCAACATCATGCTGACGCCGAGGAAGCTGGTGAAGGTCGGCGATTTCGGCGTCTCGCGCATCTCCAACACCGAGACCACGACGACCAGCTTCGCCACCGCCGGTACCCCTGCCTACATGTCGCCCGAGCAATGCCGCGGCGGCGCGATCGACGGTCGCTCCGACCTGTTCGCCGCCGGCACGACGCTCTACGAGATGGTGGCGGGACAGCGCGCCTACTCGGGCCGCAACGTCACCGAAGTCAGCCATCGCATCCAGAACGATCGACTGCCGCTGTTGCCGGCCGAGGTGCGCGCCGCCGTGCCGCGGCTGCAGCTGGTGCTGGAGCGCGCCACCGAAAAGGATCCGGCGGATCGCTTCGTCAATGCGATGGACATGGCGCTGGCCTTGCGGCAGGTGCTGGACAGCCTGGGCGACGAGGCCACGCGCCTGCAGGCTGCGGAGCGCGCGGCGCGCGGGCCGCCGCCGGGGTCGACGGAAAGCAGCGACTCGCCTTCCCAGGCGTCCAGCTCGCGTGCCGCGTCCTCGCAGTTCCCTTCTCCAACAACCTCTCCACCGCCCTCGCCGCACGCGACGACAGCGTTCGTCTCGCCATCGCAAGCCTCGACCGGAGCACTGTTCGATGTCGACACGCTGAAGGCCGTGCAGGAGAGGCTGCGCACCTATGTCGGGCCGATCGCCGCCGTGCTGGTGCGCAGCGCCAACCAGCGCAGCCGGTCGGCCGAGGATTTCATTGCCGAGCTCGTGCTTTCCGTGAGCGACGCCGCCGAGCGCGAGCGCTTCCGCCGCGAGGTCGAGCCCTTGGTCCGGTCGCACCGTGCGCCCGCGGCGGGCACGACCTCGCTGGGCAGCCGCAGCGTGGCGAGCGCGCTGCCCGAGCAGGAGCTCGAGCGCGCGCGAACGGCGCTGACGGAATTTGTCGGCCCGATCGCCCGCGTCCTGGTGCGCCAGGTCGCAGCCCGGGTCTCGACCGTCGAGGCCCTGTGGCAGGGTTTAGCCGCCCATGTCGAATCGCCCGCCGAGCGCGCCAGCTTCCTGCAACGCCGGCCACCGCGATAGGAGCGTGCCCCCGCCGCCAGTTGCCAAGGCTTCACGCCGCGAGGACAGGCTGTTGAAGTTGAACGAAGCAGCCTTTCGCGCCATAGCTTATTGCGACAGCGCTACTGCAACCGATGTGCCGTTTTGCGTAGTCACCGGAGGGGCGGCAATGCGATACGTGTCGAGCCCATTCACTCGTAGACGTGTCCTTGGCGCAGCGGCAGGCGCTGCGTCGCCGGCGACCGCTTTGCGTTTCGCTTGGGGTCAAGCCTACCCGTCGCGAATTGTTCACATCATTGTTGGCTTTGGTGCCGGCGGTGCACCCGACATTTTCGCACGCCTGATCGGACAATGGCTGTCGGAACGCCTTGGTCAACAGTTCATCGTCGAGAACCGGCCAGGTGCCAGCGGCAACATCGCGACCGAAGCCGTTGTACGGGCGCCGCCGGATGGGCATACGCTGCTGCTGGTCGCTACGCCCAGTGCCGTGAACGCGACGCTCTATGACAATCTTGGCTACGACTTCTCGCGCGATATTGCACCGGTTGCCGGGATCAGCCGCGAGCCCCTCGGCATGGAGCTGTATCCGCCCTTTCCGGCAAGGTCGGTACCCGATTTCATCGCCTACGCGAAAGCCAATCCTGGCAAGATCAGCTATGCCTCTGCCGGCAACGGAAGCTCACTTCATTTGGCCGCCGAGTTGTTCAAGATAATGGCTGGCGTCGAGATGGTGCATGTGCCCTATCGCAGCTCGGCGGCAGCACTGGTCGATCTCCTGGGCGGCCAGGTACAGATGATGTTCTGCCCGCTTCCTTCGTCCATCGAATACGTTCGCAACGGTAAGCTACGCGTGCTTGCCACGACCGGAGCAGTTCGTGCCAGCGCACTGCCAGACGCGCCCATCGTGGCCGATTTTCTACCAGGCTACGAGGTGAGCGCCTGGTATGGCGTTTGCGCGCCAAGGAACACCCGTATCGAGGTTATCGACAAGCTCAACCAGGAAATCAATGCCGGGCTCGCCGACCCAAAAATAGCCGCACGGCTGGCGCAGCTCGGCTCCTCACCCTTCGCCGTTACACCTGCCGATTTCGGAAAACATATTGCCGAGCAGACCGAGAAGTGGCGAACAGTGATCAAAGCAGCCCACATCAAGCCGGACTAGACTGTGACGATTCGAAATCCACACGTCAGTGGTGATGCGCGACGCAGCGTTCTCAGCGCCGAGGTCGTGCGAATGGTGGCACGAGAACAGGTCCACTACGCAGCGATCGTCATGGCTGGCCTTGCCCACCGCCTGCGCCATAGATGTTCCCGGTCGTGTAACTGCCGTCTTCTTCAGCGAGCCGAACATAGATACCCGCCAGTTCCGCGGGCTGGCCGGGGCGACCGAACGGAGCGGTGGCTCCGAAATTCACAACCTTACCTTGCGAAGCACCCCCGGAAATCTGAAGTGGCGTCCAGATCGGCCCCGGCGCGACACCGTTGATTCGAATCCCCCTGGGGCCAAGTTGCTTGGCCAGCGACTTTACAAAGTTCATTGTCGCCGCTTTGGTCTGCGCGTAATCGTATAAGTCGGGGGAAGGATCGTAGGCCTGCTCCGACGTGGTCGCGATGATCGCGGAGCCAGGTTGCAGGTGCGGCAAAGCAGCCTGAATGATCCAGAAGGGCGCATAGATGTTGGTCTTCATCGTTGCATCGAAATCCTCGCTGGTGAGATCGAGGATGGAGCTGCGGGCCTGCTGGCGCCCGGCGTTGCTCACGAGAATATCAAGGCCGCCAAGGCCTGCGACGGCCTTCGTTACGAGGTCCTTGCAAAATGCTTCGTTGCGGAGATCGCCGGGCAAAGCGATCGCCTTTCGTTGCTCCGCCTTTATGAGGCCGATCACCTGCTGAGCGTCAGGTTCTTCAGTAGGAAAATAGTTGATCGCGACGTCTGCCCCCTCACGTGCAAACGCGATGGCGGCAGCGCGTCCCATTCCTGAATCGCCTCCTGTGATCAACGCCTTGCGGCCGGTCAAACGTCCTGATCCCCGGTACGATTTCTCGCCATGGTCGGGCACCGGATGCATTTTGCTTGCAAGACCAGGCCACGGCTGTGACTGACTCTCAAAGGGCGGCTTCGGATATTTTTTCGTCGGATCGATCACCGCGGGCTCCTCCGTACGAGGGGGAACGTTTTGCGCTCGGAGAGAGGCGCACGTGCCTGCCGCGGCAATTGCTGCCGCGCCGACCACAAATGGACGTCGGGGAATGGAGTTGGACATCGCGGATTTATAAACGTCGGATTTTCAGTGGTAGTTGCGGAGCAATAACCGGACGCCAGATTGCCCTCAAACTGGGTCCGGTTTTGTTCGAACCCCTTAGGCCTGGCCGAGAAGCGAAGCTCAGCCGCCCGATCGTTCGCTGCTCGTGCGGATGCGGCGCTCGTCCTTGTAGTCGGGCATCGCTTTGAGCGAATCCTTGGTCCAGTTTGTCATGATGGTGATGCTGTTGCCGTCGCGGCCGAACTTGAGGTCGTGCCACGGCACGCCGACGTCCTTGCTCCCGACGCCAAGGAAGCCGCCGACCGAGACCACGACCAGCTTCACCTCACCCGAGGCGTCGAGATAGAAGTCGTTGATCTTGCCGATCGACTCGTTGGTGGCGTTCTTGACTGTCTTGCCGATCAGAGATTCGGCGGACATTTGGCCCGTGACGTTGAAGTCGCCGGTCGAGCGGGTGGTGGGCGCACTGCTCGCGGAGTTGGCCGATTCGGTTTCGTTGCGGCGATCGGCCCGCACAGCGTTGTCGTTGTCGCGCCACACACCATTGTCGGTGAATAGGGTGCCGCGTGTCGACTGGTCCTTGTAGGTGTAGGCCGGTTTGGACTTGAGCTCGTCCTTGGTCATGTTGACCCGCACGACGTTGCCGTTGTCCTCGATCTTGAGGTC
>JAFAKN010000326.1 GCA_019235415.1 Alphaproteobacteria bacterium | reverse complement strand
CTTGCGATTTGCCCATCCTGGAACGACGCAATGCGGAACCCGTTGCGTAAGCAAGATGTCAGCTGAAGGTGCTCGGGGCGCATGGACCCCGGGCCGCCTCCGCGCGCGTCCTCGGGCCGGGTTATCTATCCCGTGCCTGCCGACGATGGTCGAGCGTGCCGGTCAGCGACGCGAATAGGACCCCAGTCGCCTGTCCTACTAAGCGCGTTGACCTCTGTCCTGTCGCAGAGCGCAGAGGCTACAATGTGCAGGCTGCTCGAGTGAACGAAGTCTTCGGGGGGAAGCAATGCTGCCGACCGGTCTGGAGCGTTTGCGCTTTGCCTCCCTCTGGTCGCGCGCAACTGCTTTGTCGATCGTGCTGTCGGTCCTGCCTCTCGGCGTGGAGGCACAGTCCGTCCATCTTTACTGTCTACGCGTGCTCGGGCACGGGCAGGCGACGTGGAACTACATCCCGCCCGACATTACCAATCCGGTGCAGGTTTGCGCGGAGTTGAATGGCTTCCGCGTCGGCTGGCCCGACACGCCAACCCTGATCTGGAAATGCATCATTCCGCGAAATCCGGAAGTCGTGTTGACCCGCCAAGCACCTCCAACGAATGCTGGTGCAGCGGCATGGGGACCAGCCGTTCCGTCAATTCCCACCGAAGTCGATCCAGCAGACGCGGCCCTCTGCCAGGACCGCCTGAACTACCGTTGAGGATCCGCGCCCGCTGGCGCTGCAGGATCAGGTTCGCGCTGGCAGGTCGAGCTTGGCATCCTTCAGCGCCTTCTCGATCGCGGGGATGCCGGAAGGATCGCCCGCCTTGCATTTCTCGACGCCGGCTTTCGCGTCGAGCGACTGTGGCGCTTCCCCTCGCCGCTGGCTTTGATCGAGATATTGCTCGTACTTGCTGACGAGAGCGGCGCAGTATTTAGCATCGCTGGACTGCGCGAACGCCGCAGCCGGCAACGAAAAGGCGGCAGCAATCAACAGAACGCTCAGATGTTCTTGCATGATCTCCTCCGCGAGTTAACCATCCTCCGATAGCTGGTACGCCGGAACACGGCATTGATGTGTGTCAAAGCTGCACCAACCGCCTGCTGCGCCGGCCGCTCAATGCTCTGGCGGAGCGCGGGACGCGGCTCGCCGGGCCAGACCCTCGATCAGACCGCATTGGGCGGCGCGCGTGAGAGGGCACGCTTTTACGAGGCGCTCCAGTTCGCGCTTCAGGTCGTTCAATTCGGCGATCCGCTGCTTGACCTCGACGAGTCGCGCGCGCGCCATCCGATCGGCCTCCTCACACGGCGCATTTGGGTTGTCCAGCAGGACGAGCAGCGCCCGAACAGCGTCGAGGGTGAAGCCCAATCCGCGGGCTTGGCGGATGAAGGCCAGCCGCCGCAGATCGGCTTGCCCGTAAAGGCGCCAGTTCTTTTTGGTGCGATACGGAGGCGGCAGCAGCCCGATCGCCTGATAGTAGCGGATCGTCGGAACCTTGACCCCGCTTTGCGCGGCGGCAATGCCGATCGGCACTCTCGGATGGGTCATGCGATTGATCCTCTAGTAGCTGGAGCATGTAGCATCCTGGCCCGTGACGGCAAGAAACTGGCTAACGACAGGGCTTTTGACGCTGCTGCTGCCCTTGCCTGCAGCGTATGCCGGCGATGTCGACACACAATTCATTTTCGGGTTTGCGCAGGGCTCGGATGTCGGGGAACTCGGCGAGAGGGAGGTCGAATTCCAGAACAATGGCGCATTCGGAAAGGCCGATGGAACCTATACCGCGCTAGGAAGCGAGCTCAGAGGGGAGTTCACGCCGTTCCAGAATCTCCGCCTCGAAGCCGGCGCGTTGTTCACCTACTACGCGATCCAGGGTGTAAGCGGGCTCGACAATCAGGATGCTTTCCAGTTCGCCGGTGTTGCGGTGCAGGGGCGATATCGCGTCCTCGACCGACGATCGGCGCCGTTCGGCCTCACCGTCGGCGTGGAACCGCATTGGTTGCGGGTCGACGACACCAGTGGTCAAGCCGTCACCAACTGGGGCGGCCCGATCGTCGTTGCGGTCGACAAGGAGCTGGTCGAGGATCGAGTCTTCGCTGCATTCAACGTGCTCTACGATCCGGAATGGTCCCATCTGCCGGCGAGCAACAGCTGGCAGCAACAGTCGACCCTTGGACTATTTGCCGCCGTGACGGCCCAAGCCTCCGAAGGGCTCTTTCTCGGTGCCGAAGCGTACTACCTAAGGAGCTACGACGGTGCTGCGCTCAATTCGTTCAGTGGCGATGGCCTATTCCTGGGACCGACGGCCTACTGGCGTGCTTCGCAACATCTGGCGATTTCGGCGGCCTGGAGCGTGCAGGTGGCCGGCGGGGCAGTTGGCGTAGTCGGCGGGCTCAACTTGCAGACCCTCACCAATCACCAAGTGTTGCTGCGATTGGAATATACCTTCTGACACAGGCCGCGGCGCGGGTGGCAATGCCGTGGATTTCGACTTCAGCCGCTCACGCCGTCATCAGGGCAGCGGCGCGTGGCTTGCGCCTCGGTGAGGCTGCGGGCGGTGCACACAAGTGCTCCACATGCCTCGACGCCGGCGCGCAATCCGATGTGGCGGTCAGTAATTGTGGCGTAAGCGGCGGCACACAACGACATGGTAATAGTCGGCTCGAGCAACACGAGGGAGGCAGGCATGTTAGCGAGAGCGTGCTGGCTGGTCGGTGCGCTTGTTTTGTCGCCGCCAGCGTTTGCCCATGCAAACGAGGGAGCTTTCTCGGCTCCAATGGCCGACGTACGTACGATGGACCGCCAAGTTCAATCGGCGACCCTAGCTGGGGAATCGGTCAGCGAGAGCACCGACTTGAAAATTGCGATGGCGACACGCACCTCGGCGACGCCGAAGCCGAATAAGCAGCAGGCGCCCGCGCGTCAAACATCCACACCGCGTCATTGAAGCAGCACCCCGTGAGCTGGCGCCACGGATGGCGTCGTGCCGGATCATTGGCGTTGCCAAAAAAGCATTCATGAGTTGCCGAAGAATATGATCGTCACCCCCTTGAAGGGGACCTTGGCGCATGAACTCGTCGATAACCTCGACCACTGCTGCTGCGAATGCGGCGCGCGTCATTTGCAGTCCGGCCTTTTGAGCCGTGCTGACTATTCCGGCAAGGCGCCTTTCGAACAGTGGCGCGAGCTTGGGGTAAGCCTCCAGCTTCCTCCGCAGCCCTTCGATGAGACCGCGTAACTCTGGGTCGCTCATGCGTTCCGCTTTCGGCGTGTCAGTGCTCAGTAATCGTACAGCCGCATGGAGGTCGCCATAGGGCAGTACCTCCGCATCGTTCAAACATGGGCATGGAGGTTAGACATGATTGCGAATCTCAAGTGGCTGATTCCCGCCGTTGCCGTCGGGCTGCCGTTGACAGCGTCTGCACAAGTCAGTGACGCCACGTACTGCAGAAGGCTCACCGCGCGCTACGAGGCATTCGTCGAAAACATGAACGGGCACAGCGTTCAGCCGGGCAGCGTCGAAGGCCAGGTGGCGATGGAGCAGTGCAAGGCCGGAAATACAGCAGCCGGCATTCCCGTGCTCGAGCGCAAGCTGCAGGACGCCAAAATCAGCCTGCCTAGCCACAACTAGTCGAACGTCGGCCGCGCCCAACAGGTGAGTAGGTCAGAACTGCAGGTGCAATCGGCCGCTGAAGACGTTCACCGGGCCACGAACGAAATTGTAGGCCGGATTGAGGAGAAGCTGGTAATCGGCCGTCACGGTCATGGCCTTCGTGACTTTCCAGGCGTAGTAGGTCTCGACAATCTGCTCGGGCAGGTAGGTGAGGGCGCCGTCACCCACCAGGATGCCCAGGCCGCCCTGGGACAAGTAGCTCGCAAACGAAGGCGAGATGAAGTTGATCGCGCCGGCGATGCCGACGGTGTCGTCGGGACGCCCCCATCGCTTGCCCTTGATCGAAACACCTGCCGACAGGCTGGAATTGATGTCGGTGAAGGCCGAGATCTGGCTCTGGCCGTCGTTCCAGCTCCAACGCGCGAAGGCGCCGAGGTCTTCGGCGATCTCCTGCTGCAGGTTGATGTAGTAGCCGAACATCGGTTGATTGTGTTGGACCTGCGCGATGGCGGTCTGCGGGTCGAGGCCGGTCGCGGCCATGAGGTTGAGTGCATCGTTCCAGTTGCCAGCAAATGTCTCGTGCATCCAGCCGCCGAACTTGGCGACGCCGGGATGGCCGGCGAGCTTGTAGCGCAACTCGAGTTCGGCGTTGTAGGCGCCGGTCCCGAACAGATCGACGGAGAACACGTTCGAGTTGGGCTGGTTGCCCACCAGGAAGTAGGCGATCCTCGCAGCCCAGTTGGCCTCGTTCCACTCGGCGGTGATGCCGTAGGTCAGCCCGATCCTGTCTGCCGCATAGTCGAAGGCTCCCGAGGCCCAGATCGACCAGTTGAGAAAGTCCGTCCTGGGGTCCTGGGCGTAGTCGTTGCCATCGAACAAGTCATGCACCGCGTAGCGGCCGACCTGGACGGTGAGGCGCGAGACGTCATAGACACCGGCCAGCTGGCCGTAGTCGCTGTCGATCTTTTCGGTCTCGCCGCCGAGGCCGAAGGTCTGGCGCAGGAACAGGCGCGAGGTGCTGTAGCGCGGAAACGGAAAGTTCGACTTCTGCGCTTCGCCGTTGGGAAAGCCGCCGGCGCCGAATGTGCCGGCGAGGCCGAAGCCCTGCAGCAGCTCGGGATTGTAGTAGAGCTCACCGCCCTTCCACAGGCGCACGCCCAGGAAGAGGCTGCTGGTCCAGGTATCGCGGGACTGGCCAATGCTGGGCAGGCTTTGCGGGCCGTCGTAGGCCGCGGCGAAGGCGGGATAACCCTGATAGATGAAGGTCGACTGGCCGTGCACCTCCCACGTTCCAGGGCCACGATCGAAGGCGCGCTCTTCGCTCTTCTTCTCGTCCTCGGCGACGCCAAAATGATAGTTCAGGCCGACACGGAAGCGCTGGATGTCGTATTCGGAATTGTAGTTCGCCGGCGCGGAGGCGAACGAGAAGCCCGTGAGCCCGATATGGGTGTAGAGATATTCCAGCCGCGCCGTCCAACGGCGATCGAGGGCGTAGTCGATACCCGCCCCGACCGCAAAGCCGAGGTGCATGTTGTTGGGCGTGGCGTCTTCGTTGCCGGTCGTGTTGTCGATCAGCGAGGTCCGCATGGCAGCGAGCGCCAGTCCGCCGGTGACGAACGGCGTCCATGTCCCCATGTTGTAGCCTACCCTGCCGCGCACGGTGGCGAGGTAGTTGAGCTGTTCGTTGGCACTGGCGTTCATCGATGACTGTTGCGAGAGGATCGGCGCCTGGTCGATGAAGTCGGTGAACGACAGGTCGGCCTCGATGCCGAGCATCAGCCGCGATGCAAAGATGTGCTCGTAGCCCCCCTGCACGCCGCCGATCAGCGTGCCGATGGCGTTGGTCCCGCTGCCTGTCGAGCCGCCGATCGGATCGGCCAGAGTGGCTGTTCCGGTGCCGAACAGGTAGCCGACATGGCCACCGAAGTAGGCGCCATCGGGCATGGCGACAGGATCGGCTGCAAACGCCGGGAGCGGCAGCAGCAATGCCACAAGCGCCATCGTCTCGCGACGGCTTGGAATGACAAAACTCGGCCAGGATACTGAGCGCACTTGGCGGATTGCTTTCATCCGCTCCTCCTTCGGGTTCAGATTAGCGACACCGACCCCGAAGGACAGCGGTTCAGTTGGCTCGGTACGAGCAGAGCCTCAAGAACCCGCGCCCGGAAACGGCGACGTCCTCGGTCACGGTCGCGCGTCGACTGTGTTCCTCGGCGGGTTCGTTGCTGGACTGGGAGTTCATCAAATCCTCGATGCTCGTGTTCGGATGAGGGAATTTCCGTTTCGTCGGCTAGCCGACGGTGCGGTGATGGCAGTGGTGCCTTCTCAAGTGTTCGTCGATTCGTGCGAACAGAGCCAACGCGCGTCGCCGGCTGATCCAGTGGCGTCTCTTCAACGCGATCACGATCTGCTCCATCCAGGCCCAGAACCGAAGCTCATAGTGGCGGATCGTGGTCATGGCTGTCACAACGCCGCCAAGGTCACGACGACGCGCGTCAGTGTTACCGCCCAGTGGTCGGCAATCCGCGTCTCGCGCCGCGCACGATCGCCGCGCTCGATGAACAGGAGTAGCGCCGCGGCGGGCAGGAGGAGCCCGATGGCGGCCTGTTCGGCCTTGCTGCGATTTTTCTTCATGTCGAGCTCCGTTGTCGGAGAGGGGATCAGCCGGTCGCGAGCTGGACGATGCGCACCAGCACCAGCCCGCCCGCGACGAAGAGGTAGCCACGCAGCACGCCCAGCCAGATCCTGGTCGCCGCCGTCATGCGTGGCGGCGGCAGCGCGTCGAGCGGCGGCATGCGCCACGTGGCCTGACCCGAGCGATCGATCTTCGCGGCGGCCTCGCGGCGGCGCGACAGGGCGAACACCAGCGCTGCGGCAAGGCCGAGTGCCGAACCGGCGCCGAGGATCACGAAGATCGTGCTCTCGCCGATGCCGGGGAACATCACCGAGACGGTGAGAATGATCGAAAGCACCACCAGGAGGGCGACCACTGCGCCGGTGAACAAGTTGACCCAGCGCCCGTTGACCCATGGTCCGAGCACCGCCTTGTCGTTGCACAACAGGAACAGGAAGACGGTCGCGCCCGGCAGCAACACCCCGGCCAGGGTTTGCACGGCGTTGGTCAGAAGACCGAGCGGCGTGCCCGGCGTCAGCACGAGGACCGCCGCGAGCGCGATCAGCCCGCCATAGACCAGGTAGAAGACCTTGGCCTCGCCGGGCTTGCGGTGCAGCGAATGGTTCAGCGACAGCACGTCGCCGATCGCATACGCAGTCGAGAGCGACACGGCGCAGGCGCCGATGACGCAGGCGTCGATCAGCGCGATCGCGAAGAACACCCCGGCTACCCGTCCGGCGTGGCGTTCGAGGCCGACTGCCACGGCGCCGGCGTCCTGGAAGTTCCCGAACTCGGGCCGGCCGGCGAAGACCGCGGCCGCGAAGGCCATCAGGGCGATCGCGCCCACCATGACGATGACGATGCCGAGCCAGAGGTCCAGCCGCTCGTAGCGCATGAAACGCGGCGGGATGCGCTTGTCGATGATGTAGCTCTGCTGGAAGAAGAGCTGCCAGGGCGCCACGGTCGTGCCGACGATGGCGATGATCAGCAGCATGACTTCGTTCAGTTTGGCGTCTTTGGGAAATTGCGGGGTCACCAGGTCGCGCGCGATCTGGCCGATCGGCGGATGCGCCCACAACACTACCGGCACCAGGAGAAAGCTGCCCACGACCAGGAGCAGGGCAAATCTCTCGAAACGGCGGAAATTGCCGGTGCTCGCCGCGCCGATGATGAGGGCAGCGGCGGCGATGATCCCGAGGTCGCGGGACAGGCCGAGATACTCGAGCGCCAAGCTGATGCCGATGAACTCGGTCACGATGGTGAGCGCGTTCAGCAGAAAGAGATCGATGACGCTGAAAGCCCCCCAGAACTTGCCGAAGCGCTCCAGGATCAGCCGGGCGTGGCCGACCCCGGTCACCGCGCCCAGCCGCAGCACCATCTCCTGGTTCACATAGAGGACGGGGATCAGCAGCAGCAGCGTCCACAGCAGGGTGGTGCCGTAGTTCTGGCCGGCCTGCGTATAGGTGCCGAACGCACCGGCGTCATTGTCGCCCACCATCACGATCAGGCCGGGGCCCAGGATCGCGAGCAGGGTAACCAGCCTGGCCCGCCAGCCGTCGCGGGCCGCAATGTCTCCGTGGCGAATGGTGCCGAGCGCGCCGCGAATGTCGCCGACATGGGCCTGGTCGAGGATCGCGCTTCCTTCGACGACGGCGTCGGCAGTTGCTTCGATGGTGGACATGACTGTTTCCAGGCGTGAGCGTTGGGGCTGGCGGATCAGCTGCGCGGCGCGGGATGGCCGTCGGCTTCCCAGGTGCAGAAAAGCCGGCCGTCGGCATCGGCCTGCCAGCGGCAGACAAGCCGCGGCCGTTCGGCGGCGACGGCGCGCAGCGCAAGGAGGCGCACGAAGTCTCGCGTGGCCTTGGGGGAGTTCGCCTTAGGCGCTGCGTCCGGCCGGGCGAAAAAAGTGGTGGCGAGCATGGGCGCGCCTCCTTCTCGAGATCGGTTGGTCCGACCCGGGAGGCGCGAGGATCAGGAGGCTAGCGGAACGCCGACCTCGGCTGCACTCGATTGTCCCGGGCTATGGGCCCGGTCGTCATGGCGGCCACTGCGTGACCGCTCTCTGCCGACCGGGTGTCGCTAGATCGCGGGTTCATCGGTTCCCTTGTAAGACGTTGCTTCCGACGCCACCCCGAGCGAAGGTAGCGGCCGGCGGGAGAGTACCCATACCCCCCGCCAGGACCCCTATATACTCCCCCCCAGGATAGGATCAAGCCCGATGTCGCATACGACGCAGGAAAAAGAGAAGCGCAAGCTCTTGATGCGGGTGAAGCGCATCCGCGGCCAGCTCGATGCCGTCGAGCGGCGCATCGAGGAGGATGCCAGCTGCTCGGCGATCCTGCAGCAGGCCACCGCCTGCCGTGGCGCACTGGAGGGTTTCATTGCCGAGGTGATCGAAGACCACATCCTGGAACATCTCGTCGATGCATCGGCGCCGAAGGACGATGCCCGAGCGCAGGCCGCCGAGGAACTCGTCGAGATCGTTCACTCGTATTTCAAGTAGCCGATCGAGACTCTTGCCTTCGGCGTCTTGCCGATACAGGTGCCCTCGTTGGACGAACCTTTGCATTCGTTTAAATCGCGCATCGACGTTCAGGCACTTGAATCGATGAGGTTTCCCATCGAAGCGACAGGCCGTCCGTTACAGCCACATGCCGAAGCGCCGCCGGAAAACGAACTTCAGCGCCTGTGTCCGGACACAGTAGGCAAGCAGGATGCCGGCCAGCCACTGGAAATAGGTCCAGGGCTGCGACGCGATCCCCACCGCCATGATGGCGCCGTTCAACAGCGGGACAGGGCCGGCCATTCGCCGCTGTTCTGGAGCGGCGTCGTGCTCTTCCTGGCGGCGATCACGATCTACGTGCTGTCCGACGACCTGTCGTGGCGGCCGCGCGTCCCCTCAGTCGTCCCTGCGGACGAAAACAAAGGTGTTAAGTATTAATTGACAAAGCAAGAAGCGTAACTCATATTGCGGGAAGGATCGCGGGCGAGCCGAACGCCGCTGCGCCATTTTCAACAGGGAGGTCTGCCCATTCTCGCCAAGGCGATGCAAATCGCGGCGATGGTCACCGGCGCGGCGTGTCGCGTCGGCTGTGCCGGCGCTCGCGGCGGCGCGCCTTGTGGTGCGAGCGGTGCTTACGGCGGGTGGCGAAGCGGATGGTCCAAAAGCCATGCCAAAAAGGTCGGAAAGGCCGGAAAGGTCGGACAAGCTGCAATGCCGGGCTATGCCTCGCCGCGATTCGTCGTGGCGACGAGCACCTCGGCGCTGCAATCGACAAGCCGAAACCGCGCAAACCTCGGAAACCTGTCCGATGCGGCACGTGCCTGCCACGCCGCAATGCGGAACTAGGCGTTGGGTCCGTCGATGGGACGTCCCTCCAAAGGCCGAGCGACCCAGGCATCGACGCCGACCGTGATCCTGGTGCGTCCGCAGCTCGGGGAGAACATCGGCATGGCGACCCGCGCGATGCTGAATTGCGGCCTGTCGTCGTTGCGCCTGGTCGCGCCGCGCGACGGTTGGCCGAACCCCAAGGCGCAACGGGCCGCGTCGGGGGCCGACGTCGTGCTGGAGAAGGCCGTGTTGTTCGACAGCGTCGCTGAGGCCGTTGCCGACCTGGAGCATGTGCTGGCGACGACGGCACGCAACCGAGAGCTCACTCAGCGCATCCTGACACCCCGGCGCGCGGCCGCCGACATGCGCGGCTGGATCGCAGACGGGCATCCGGTCGGCATCCTGTTCGGGCCGGAGCGGGCCGGGCTCACCAACGACGACCTGGTGTGCGCAGACACCGTGATCTCGATCCCGCTCAATCCGCAGTTCTCGTCGCTCAACATCGCCCAGGCCGTCCTGCTGGTGGCCTACGAATGGTTGACTGCGGCCGACGAGACGCCGGCGCAGCGTCTGTCCGACCTTGCCGTGCGGCCGGCGACCAAGGACGAGCTGCAGAACCTGTTCGATCATCTCGAGCGAGCGCTCGACCAGTCGGGCTTTCTGCGCCACAAGGCGATGCGGCAGGGCATGGTGCAGAACCTGCGGGCCTTCCTGCAGCGTGCCAACATGACCGAGCAGGAGGTGCGCTCGTTTCACGGCGTCATCAAGTATCTCGCCAAGGGCAAGCACAGCGAGGAGTAGCGATGTCGACGACGGCGAAGATCTCTTGGGTCGACGGCGCGCTGTTCGTCGCCGAAGGCGGCAGCGGGCACACGATCACCATGGACGGCGCGCCCGACGTCGGCGGCCGCAACCTCGCCTCGCGGCCAATGGAGGTGATGTTGATGGGCATGGGCGGCTGCACCGCGATCGATGTGGTTTCGATGCTGAGGAAGCAGCGCCAGGACATCGAGGGTGTCGAGGTTTCGCTGGAGGCGGAGCGGGCCGGCAATCACCCCAAGGTCTTCACCGCGGTGAAGCTCGTCTACACGGTGCGTGGCCGCAAATTGAATCGGGCGCTGATCGAGCGGGCCGTCAGCCTGTCGGACGAAAAGTACTGCTCGGCCACGGCAATGATCCGCAAATCGGCGGCGATCACCCGTGAAGTCGTGCTCGTCGAGGTCTAAACCCTTGATTCAGCGAGAAGAAAGCGGGCTTGACTACGCCGCCGCCAAAAGTATGTTCCGCGCTTCTTCCGGAGAACGTGGCTGGGGCCAGGGTGGCCCTCATCCCGCCCCGACGGGCGCTCGCAAGTGGGCTCCGTCGGACCAAGGCCTATCCGGACAACAGCGTCGCCGCTTGCCGGCGCGCACAACCATGGAGTGTTGCGTTGAGCAAACGCGCGAGCTCGAAGTACAAGATCGACCGCCGCCTCAGGGTCAACCTGTGGGGCCGTCCCAAAAGCCCGATCAACAAGCGCGAATATGGTCCCGGCCAACACGGCCAGGGGCGTCAGAAGCCGACCGACTATCGCCTGCAGCTGATGGCCAAGCAGCGGCTCAAGGGCTATTACGGCTCGGTCTCCGAGCGTCAGCTGCGCCGCTACTATCTCGAGGCCGTGCGCCGCAAGGGCGACACCGGCGAGAACCTCGTCGAGCTTTTGGAGCGACGCCTGGACGCCGTCATCTACCGCATGAAGTTCGCCATCACGCCGTTCGCCTCGCGCCAGCTGGTGAGCCATGGTCACGTAAAGGTGAACGGCAGGCGGGTGAACATCGCCTCCTACCTGGTGCGCGACAACGACGAGATCGAGCTCACGCCCAAGGCCAAGGAGATGACCCGCGTCCTCGAGGCGACGCAGAGCGCCGAACGCGACGTACCGGAATATGTGACGGTCGACCACAAGGACATGAAAGGCACGTTCGTGCGCGGCCCCAAGCTCGCCGACGTGCCTTATCCGGTGCAGATGGAGCCGTCGCTGGTGGTCGAGTACTACAGCCGTTGAGCAGCGGGGAAAGCCGCCGACGAAATTCAAAACCCGCCGCGTTTGTGGCGGGTTTCTTGCATATGGGTGCGCTTCCGTCTGGGGGTGCTATGGCTGTCGGTCGGGGGCAGGCCCAAGGTCGGGCTTGGGGCTTGGGTTGTGGAGAGTCTGGCAGGGACGTTGTCCGTCTGGGTCGACTTCGCGGTCGAGCGCAGGTGCTGACGCTGTGCATCGGTGGTGTACGTCTGGTTCGACGTGCTCTTGGGCGTCAAGCTCGGAGATTTGAGGTTCGGCCGCCGCAAGGCCGCCTCGCAGCCGGCGGAATAGCGTGCCGGTGAGCGAAGACATCGGCGCCTTCGTTCCCGGTCCTCGCGTTCGAATCGAGGGCCGGCGCGACGGCCCGCTGGCTGGCCTCACCTTCGTCGCGAAAGACCTGTTCGACGTCGCGGGCGTGCCGACCGGCGGCGGCAATCATGACTGGCCGAACGGCCGGCCCATCCCCGAGAAGCATGCCTGGGCCGTCCAGACCCTGCTCGACGCGGGCGTGACCTTGATCGGCAAGACGATCACCGACGAAGTGTCGCTCGGCATCCTTGGCGAGAACGCCTTCGACGGCACGCCGGTGAACGTGCGCGCGCCGGGTCGCGTGCCCGGCGGCTCGTCTTCGGGCTCGGCTGCGGCCGTCGCGGCGGGCCTCTGCGACACCGCGCTTGGCACCGACACCGGCGGCTCGGTGCGCGTGCCGGCAAGCTTCTGCGGCCTGTACGGCATCCGTCCGACGCATGGCCGACTCCCGCTCGCCGGCATGTTGCCGCAGGCGCCGACCTCCGACACGACTGGCTGGTTCGCACGCGATGCCGAGACATTCGCCAAGGTCTCGGCAGTGATGCTGGGGGAGGAGATTCCCTCGGGCTTGCCGACGCGGCTGATCGTGGCGGTCGACACGTTTGGATTCGCCGATCCCGAGGTCACCGCGGCGCTCAGGCCCCTGGTGCACAAGCTCGGCGGCCTTTTGGGCGACGTGCGCGAGGAGGTGATGGCGCCGCCGGGCCTGTCGGCGTGGGCCCGCGCGCAGCGCACGCTGCAACCCTACGAGGCCTGGCTCACCTTCAAGGACTGGCTCGACGAGCGCAATCCGCGCTTCGCCTACTCGGTGGCGCGCAACCTGGTGATGGGCGCGCTGATCCCCGAGAGCGAGCGGAGCTGGGCCAGCCTGATGCGCCAGGAAGCGCGCGGCCGCATGGCCTACCTGCTGCCGGTGCGCACCATCCTCTGCCTGCCCACCACGCCGTTCCCCGCGCCGCTGCGCGGCCAGCGCCTGTCCGCCCTCGACCCGCTGCGCGACCGCATCACATGCCTGTGCGCCCAGGGCGGGCTCGCCGGCCATCCGCAGCTGAGCATTCCCGGCGCGACCGTCGACGGCCTGCCGATCGGCCTCTCCATCATCGGCCCGCGCGGCAGCGACGCCACGCTGGTCGCCGTGGCGCGTGCGCTGGCGGCGGTCGCGTGAACGAACATGCTGTCGTCCCGCGCGCAATCCCTGTCATCCCGAGCGAAGCGAGGGACCTTTTGCTTGGCCCTAAAGGTCCCTCGCTGCGCTCGGGATGACAGGGGGAGCACACAAACCTAAGCTTTCGTCTGTTTGCCTGTTGGGGGACCAATGATGCGTCGTTCGCTTGTTGCATCCATCGCCGGCCTGGCCGCGCTCGTCGCCGCACCGTTTGCCGAGGCGGAGACCCTGCGGGTGGTCATGCATTCCGACGTGAAGGCGCTCGATCCCGTGTGGAGCGGCGCCTACATCACGCGCAACCACGCCTACATGATCTATGACACGCTGTTCGCCATCGACGAGAAGCTGCAGGTCAAGCCGCAGATGGTCGACAGCTGGACCACCAGCCCCGACGGGCTCACCTGGACCTTCAAGCTGCGCGACGGGCTGGAATGGCACGACGGCGCGCCGGTCACGGCCGAGGATTGCGTCGCCTCGATCAAGCGCTGGGCGCAGCGCGATTCGATGGGCCAGAAGCTCGCGCTGTCGGTGCAGGACTACAAGATCCTCGACGACAAGACCTTCCAGATCGTGCTGAAGCAGAAATTCGGGCCGCTGCTCGAGGCGCTCGGCAAGCCCTCGGTCGTCGTGCCCTTCATGATGCCCAAGCGCGTGGCCGAGCTCGATCCCATGAAGCAGCTCGAGGACACCACGGGCTCGGGCCCGTTCATCTTCAAGAAGGACGAATGGAAGCCCGGCGAGAAGCTGGTCTACATCAAGAACCCCAAGTACAAGCCGCGTCCCGAGCCGATGTCGGGCCTGTCGGGCGGCAAGGTGGTAAGCGTCGATCGCGTCGAATGGATCTGGATCCCCGACGCCCAGACGCAGCTCAACGCTCTGATGAAGGGCGAGATCGACATGATCGAGAGCGTCGATTACGACCACCTGCCGGTCCTGGAGGATAGCAAGGAGGTTCGCATCATCAAGGGCACGACGCCGAACCAGTACGTGTTTCGCATGAACTGGCTGCAGCCGCCTTTCAACAACCAGAAGATCCGCCAGGCCGTCACCTACGCGCTGAGCCAGGAGGAGTTCCTGCAGGCCAATATCGGCGACAAGCGCTTCTACCGCACCTGCAAGGCGATGTTCACCTGCGGCTCGTCGCTCGCCACCACCGTCGGCATGGATGGCTTGATCGAGGGCGACGTCGCCAAGGCGAAGGAGCTGCTCAAGGAGGCGGGCTACGACGGCACCGTGGTGGTGATCCCGCAGCCGACCGACCTCGGCGTCATCAAGCAGCTGGCACCGGTCGCCAAAGCGCAGCTCGAGCGCGCCGGCTTCAAGGTCGACGTCCAGCCGATGGACTGGCAGAGCATGGTGACCCGGCTCACCACCAAGAAGGGTCCGCCGTCGGAAGGCGGCTGGAACGCCTTCGGCACCAGCTGGGTTCAGCTCGACATCCTTGATCCACTGATGACGCCCAACCTCGTCGCGAGCTGCGACAAGGCGCGCGCCGGTTGGCCGTGCGACCAGACGATGGAACAGCTGCGCGACAAGTTCGCGTTGGCGACCACGCAGGCCGAGAAGAAGGCCGTCGCCGAGGAAGTGCAGCGCCACGCCATGCAGATCGTGACCCACGTGCCGCTCGGCGAATGGTTCGGCGTGAGCGCGGTGCGCGCCAACATCGGCACCATGGCAGTGCCGCCGCCCATCACGGTGTTCTGGGGCGTCACGAAGAAATAGCGAAGCGAACTAAAGGATCGCGCCGGCGGACCGCAGCTTCTCGCGCAGGGTCCCCGGATCGAGCGCGGCGGCCGGCTGATTGGACGCGCAGAGCAGCGCGGCCGCGGTGCCGACCGCTTGCGCCGTCGCCATCGCCGTCGGCATGACGCGGATCGCGCCATGCGCCTCGTGCGTCGCCGACAGGCCGCGGCCGGCGACCAGCGCATTGTCCAGGCCCTGCGGCACGGCGATGCGATAGGGCAGGGCATAGACATGGTCCCGACCCAGCTCCTCGAATGTGATGTTGGCGTCGCCAGTGTGATGCACGTCGATCGGATAGGCACCGAGCGCCATCGTGTCGATGAACTCCGCTCCGTTGCGCAGATCGTCGGCCGTGAGCGTCGCGAGGCCGGCGATGCGGCGTGTTTCGCGGACGCCGAGCTGCGGCGCGAATGCCACCAACCGCGCCCGGCTGCAGCCCGCCGCGTTGGCGACGATGAAGCGCGCCGCATCGAGCGCCTGGCGCCGGCCCTCACGCTCGCCGTCAGACAAGGCGAAAGGATCGGCCGCGTCGATCGCAAGTCGCGTGACGTTGAACCAACCGTCATCGGTGCCGGGCACGCGGCTGCAGTGCAGTGCGGCGCGCGGCAGCGCACCTTCGGCGACGCCGCGGGCGGCGAGCTTTGCCTTGGCCTCGCCGCTCATGCCGTCGAATGCGGCGAAGTCGATGGGTCCTAGCCGGAACATCATGGTCGCAGGCTGCAGGCTCTCGCCTTCGCCGAGACCGAGGAACGGCGCGCCGGCCCGCGCCATGAGATCGAGATCGCCCGAGCTGTCGATGAAGAGACGTGCGCGGATCTCGATCACACCGCCCTTGGTCAGCACGCTTGCCGTCGTCACGGTGCGGCCGCGCCGCCCGATCTCGGCCAGATGGCTATGCAACAGGACCTTCACGCCGGCCTCGTGCGCCATCTCGTCCAGCACGACTTTCAGGATCTCGGTGTCGTATTCGACGCGGTCCATGCGGTGGCCGGTCGACATGACGAAGTGGCCGTGGCCGCTGCTGCCGCCCAGCGCCTGAAGCCGCTGCACGATCTCCTCGGCGATCCCGGCGATCACGCGCCGGCCTGCCCGCGTCTCCCAGCCCACGAACTGGCCCACGGCGCCAGCAGTGGCAGCGCCCCCGAGAAAGCCGTGGCGCTCGAACAGCAGCGTGCGCGCGCGCTGCCGTGCCGCAGCGACCGCCGCGACGGTGCCGGCCATGCCGCCACCTGCGATGAGGACGTCGCAATCGATGCGATTCATGAGCGATGGCTCTTGTCCTGTTCCATGGACACCTCTTTGGCCCGGTGTCGGGCAGGATGGCAACAAGACGGTGCTCGCAGAGGGCGGGAGTGGCTGGAGTGCTCGGGGAGCGAAGGATAGGATTTCGCCATGGAACGACAGCAAGAAGTGGCAGTCGGCGAGCGGCTGCTGGGTCACATCGATGGCCGCACCACCGACCTGGCCGGCGCCATGTTCCGAAATCCCGTCTCCGCCTATTTCGACCACGACCGCGCGGCCGTGGAGCGCGAGCGGCTGTTCCGGGACCAGCCGATCTTCATGGGCCTCGCCGCGCGGCTCGCAAAACCGGGCGACTACGTCACCGAGGACGTGGCCGGCATGCCGGTCCTGATGATCCGCAGCGCCGACGGCCAGGTGAAGGCCTTTGTCAATATTTGCCGCCACCGCGGCGCGCCGGTCGCGCGGGGCTGTGGCAACGCGCGCGCCTTCACCTGTCCCTACCACGGCTGGAGCTACGACCTCGGCGGCAAGCTCTTGGGTACGACCGACAAGACCGGATTCGCCGGACTGCATCTCGCGGCCCATGGATTGCTGCGCCTGCCGGCGGTGGAGCGCCACGGCATGCTGTTCGTGCGGCCGAACCCAGTGCAACAAGGCGAAACAGTCGAGATCGACATCGACGCCGGTCTTGGCGCCTTCGCTGCCGACCTTGCGGCGCTGAGGCTCGAGACATATCGCCTGGCTTCGACTGATCGCGTCAGCCCCAGGATCAACTGGAAGGTTGCGATCGACACCTTCCTCGAGAGCTATCACATCCCGTACCTGCACCACAAAACTGTCGCGCCGTTTTTCGTCGGCAATTGCGGCACCTTCGACGGCGCGGGGCCGCATGGACGGCTCTGCCTCGCGCTCGCCTCGCTGGCCGAGGTGCGCGGCGTGCCCGAGGGCGCGCGCGAGCACCGCCCTCATCTCTTCCCGATCTATCAGCTCTTTCCCAATACCGTCCTCATCCCGCACTTCGACCACATCCAGTTCTGGCGCGCCTTCCCCGGCCGCGGCGATCCCAGCCGTTGCGACGTCGAGATGACGATCTACAAGCCGGCCGATACCGACCGGTCCGACGCCCACTACGCGGAGAACCGCAGCATCGTCCTGCGCACGGTGATGGAGGAGGATTTCCCGCTGAGCGAGCGCATGCAGATCGGCTTCGAGTGCGGCGCGACCGACGAAGTGATCTACGGCCGCAACGAGCCGGCGCTGGTGCACTTCCATGCTTCGATTCGCACCGCGCTCGGTCGCAGCGCATAGCTCCGACTCGAGGCAACAGCGCTATGGTCGTGTCGCGGCACCTCTGCCGGGTCGCTCCGCATGGCCCGGCGCGTCGGTCATGGGCGCCAGCAGGACCAAGGCGACCAGCATCACGAGCGGCGTCAAGGGGATGGTCAGCAAAAAAGTACCCCAATAGCCGATCCGCCTGTTGCGGCCGAAATAGGCGGTGAGCGCGCACACGGCCAAATAAACAACAGGCAGGAGGGGCCCAATCATGTGTCAGGGCGCCTTGGCAGGAGGCTGTTTGCCCTCCGTGTCGCCAGTCCGTGGGCCGAGACTGGGAACCGGGGTGCCGCCGGCCGTCGGCGGTACGGCCGACGGCTGGGTCGGCTGGGGCGATTCGAAAATCGGCGGCAGCTGAGCCCAGTTCGGTAACGGTGACGCGTTCCCGGATACCGGAGGCACCGGCTGCTCGGGGGTGGGAGAACTGCGCGTGATGTCGCTGCCGAGGATCAGGGGCATCTGCTCCTTGTTGCCGCCGACGATCACGACTTTGCTGTTGGGCGACTTCGAGAGCTCGACGGTAGCCTCGATGCCGCGCCATGTGAGCAGCTTGTCGGTCAGAGCCGGTTGGACGATGGAGTAGAAGTTCCGCAGCCCGATGGCCTGGACGCGCTGTCTCTCGGCCTCCTGCTTCTGGCTGATCAGGCGGAATTCGTAGCTCGCCGCAATTTGCTGCTGGGCGAGCTTGTCTTCGATCGCGCTGACAAGCCGATCGGGCAGCCGAACCGATCGTATCGGCACTTCGGAATAGAACAGCAGCTGTGCCTCGGTGGTGCTTCGCAGGTACTCCAGCAATTCGGCCTCGAGGTAGTCGGCACCCAGCGTGTAAATGTCATGCGAGGAATAGCGGCCGATGACGCGGCGGACTGCGTCCATTGAAATCGGCCGCACGATACGTTCCGCGTAGTCGAGGCCCACGTCGGTCAGCAGCTTCGGCGCCGTCTCCCCTTTCACTCGAAAAAGCGTGGTTGCTTCCACGGTGATCGGCATGCCCTCGGCGCTGAAAGCCAGCAGCGTGAACGGCAACGCTTGGATCCGCGTCTCGAAGAGAAACATCTGGTTCCATGGCAGCTTGAAAGCCAGACCCTCTCGGTAGACGGCGTCGGTCACTGTGCCTCCCGACAGCAGGCTGTAGAGCACGCCGACATGTCCGGGCGGAATGCGCACCATGACGCTGTGCCACAAGAGCAGAACGGCGAGGCCGCAGGCCAATGCCGTGCCGATGACGAGCGACAGTAGCCGGCTCCCGAAACGCATCGCGCGCGGCGCGGCTTCACCGGACGCCATGCTCATGACGAGCTGGCCTCATGCTTGAACCGAGCGTCCTCCATGACGTTCATCGCGCTGGCGAGATCGAACTGTCGGTGGTGGCCGGGCACGAAGGTGGCCAAACGGTTGCGCCGGCCAGTCTGAAGGCGCCTCGGTGCGCAAGCCTTGGTGCCGGTATCGAACTCCGCGTCGAGACTGACCTCGGTGACGAATCGACATCTTCACCGACAGAAATGGCTCTATGGCCTAGCGGTCCCCCCACGACTTTCTCCGGAGCGTCCTGGGCGAATGCCAAGCCACCGTGGTGCATCTACGCCGTTTGCGAGTCGGGCTCGGTGCGCGTAGCCGTCTTCGCCGCCTGCGCGACCTGCTTGCCCTTGTCCAGCTGCTCTTTATAGAAGCTCTTCATGCTGTCCACGCTGATGTCGTAGATCGAGCCGCCCTCCTCGAAGTGGCGGACGTAGACACGTCCGATTGCATAGGTCGACGCACCGACCACGACGGGCATGGACACGATGCCGAGCAGTGAACCGAATCCGGGAATCACTTTCGCCAGGCTGAGGGCCGTCAACACGCCGGCGCCGTGGCCAAGCACACCTCCGGCGAGACCGGCGATGGTGTTCCTCACCGGGCTTTCCGAGAACGTCTTGCCGTACATCGCCGCCAGCTTCTGGATCATGCGCAGCTGGACGGCGGTGATTGCCGCGATGTCGAGCAACGGCAGCGGCACCACGCTGAGCGCACCGGCAGCCATGACATGATTCTTGATGAGATTCTCCGCCTTGAAGCGCCGCTCAAGGCTGTCCGGGTCGGCTGCCTGCACCGCCGCGTTGCTGTCGGCAGCAGTCGTTTCGGCAGTCTGCGATGACATGGAAATCTCCCCGCCCCTGTTGCCTCGGCAATCGTAGCGTTGGTGGCTAGCATGGACAAGCCATTCCGAAGCAACCGTGGACGCGACGATCCCGGCGTTGCCGCTCAAAACGCCTTTACACCCCATTTGGCGAAAGAATCCGCGATGTTGTCGTGCATCGTCTCGGCGGCAGCGATGTCGGCGTTACCGCCGACCGCATCTCCCTTCCTGTAGCGAGCGACGCCGCGGCCGAACAAGGAGGTGTACAATTTGGGGTTCGCCTTGAGGGCGGCGTCATAGTCGGCGATCGCCGCGTCGAACTGGCCTGCCTTCAGATGAGCGAATCCGCGGCTGTCGAGCGTGCTCGCGTCGCCAGGGCGAAGACGCAGCGACTCGTCGCAGTCGGCCAAAGCGGATTTCAGGTTCCCGACGATGGCGTTGTTCCAGCAGCGTCCATTGTAGGCCTCCGCATCCTTGGGATTGAGCCTGATCGCCTGGTCGTAGTCGAGAATGGCGCGGCCCGGCTGGTCCTTGTCGGCGTAGGCTCGGGCGCGATTGCGGAATGCCAGCGCGTAGTCCGGCTTGATCGAGATGGCGCGGTCATAGTCCTGGATGGCACGGTCGTCCTCGCGCCGAGCCAGATAGACGTTGCCGCGGTTGTTGTAGGCGGACGCATGGTTGGCGTTGATCGTGACGGCTCTGTCGAAGTCGCGAAGGGCGCGATCGTACTTACCGTGTGCCGCGTAGGCGATGCCGCGGTTGTAGAAGAATCCCGCGCGCGTCGGATCGAGCCTGATCGCCTGCTCGAAATCATCGATCGCCCGGTCGTACTGACCGAGGGCGTAGTAGGCGAGGCCGCGGCCATTGAAGATGCCGGCGATTCTCGAATCCAGCTTGACCGCGCGATCGTAGTCCTGGATGGCGCGGTCGTACTCGCCTTTCTCGAAGTAGGCGTTGCCTCTATGAAAGTAGGCCGGCGCGTAGCTGCCGCGGATCTTGAGAGCGTCGTCGAAGTCGTGGATGGCGTGGTCCAGCTCGCCCTTGCCGGCATGAGCGCTGCCGCGGTTGTCCAGCGCCGAGGCGTAGTCGGGCCTCAGCTCCAGCGCCCGATCATATTCTTTGATGGCGCGGTCGTACTCGCCCTTGAGATAGTGCGCATTGCCGGCGAGCTCGAAGTTGCTGGCCAACGACGGATTGAGGTTTATCGCTTGCCTGAAGTCGTCGAGGGCCTTGTCGATCCGGCCCTTGTTGAGAAAGGCGAGCCCTCGATATTGCATGGCCTTGACGATGTTGGCGCCCGCTTCCTTGCGCAGGCCGAGGACTGCATCACATCCCTGGATGGTCTGGTCGTCTGTAGAGGCGTCCCCGAAGCACCATTTTCGCAGCTGGTCGTAGGTCTGTGCCGCGGCCGCCGTCGCGCTCGAAAGTAGCAACATGGCCGACGCCAAGGCAATGCCGGCCCGCATCGCTGCCCCAATTGGTTGCCGTCGAAACGACGGCAGGATCACCACGTCCCGTCCTCTCCGCGCCAGCTGGCAGGCGCAAGACTATGCTACTAACCTCGGCGTCGTCCATCACCCAAGTGTACAGGGCCCACCGTGCTCGACAATCGAACGCCCCTTCTGCAAACCCTGCACCCTCGCCGCTGGACGTCCCGGGTATGTACCGGCCTGCTGCTGATATCTCTGGCGGCGATCCACCCCAGCGCTTCGCAAGCGCAGTCGCCCACGCTCAGGCTCGGGGTCGTCGATCTCGACGAAGGCGACGGGCTGGTTCAATTGTCGCGCGACTACAAGGAGGCTCGGGTCGAAGCCATACGGCTCGGCTATTCGAAGCTGCGCGAACAGCTGGTGGCCAGCAGGCGCAACAAGACGGCGGATTTCGATGTCATCCTGATCGACGATCCGTGGTTCACCGAATTTGCCCCGTCGTTGCTGCCACTGCGCAACGTGCCGGCCGACCTGTTGTCGGACGTCGTGCCCGCGAGCCTGCGATTGGCGCGCTACCCGTACGGAACCGGCGAGCTTCGTGCGCTGCCTTTCGTGGGCAACACGGAGCTTCTGTTCGTGCGCAAGGACATACGCGCGGACTTCGGCTGGACGGGGATGCCGACCGAATGGCAGGCGCTCGCCAGCCAAGCCAAGCAGGTAGCGCCTCTGGCGCGGCAAAGGGGCAAGAAGGGAACGTTCGGCTACGCCATCCACGGCGAAAGCGGTGCGCCCATCGTTTCGGATTTTTTGCCGATCTACTGGAGCTTTGGCGGACGTTTGCTGAGCGAAGGCGAGGGCCCCAAGAAGGTCCTGCTCGACGAGGGTGCCTTCATCGACGCGCTTCAAGTGTACCGTACGCTGATGCAGGCCAGTCCGCCCAACGCCATCACTTTCGACTGGTCGGAAATGACGTCGGCTTTCGTGGCCGGGTCGATGTTCGAGCTCAACTGGCCGGTTGCCATTCCGACCATCGAAGGCGCGCTCGGTCAAGGAAGCTTCGGCGATCTCTGGGAGGTGGCGCTGCCGCCAGCGGGAAAAGCCAAGGCGACATCGATGATCGGCAATTGGCTGTTGGCGATACCGGACTGGGCGCCCAATCCGCGCCAGGCCGAGGCTGAACGTTTCGTGGTCTGGGCGCTTGCCAACCAAGAGAAGGCGGCCTACGCCCTGGCGCCGCCGACCAGGCGCAGCGTCTTCGAGAAGCTCGCCGCCGAGCGCGGCAAGGGCTACTTCGCCACCATCCTCGAGGCACTGGAGATCTCGACCCCGCGCGACCGGGACGAGAACTGGTCGGAAATCGAGAGCGCCGTGAGCGGCACGGTGAAAGACTATCTGACCGGCAAGCTGGAGGCCGAACAGGCCGCCCGGACATTGCGCAACCGGCTCGTTGCCATCGTCGAGCGCTAGTCAAGAACTGAGAAGGATTGTGGGATCATGCGGTAGGCGAGGTAGCTTGATGGCCAACCGGCCAGCGGATGCGTGACCCGCTGACTACCGCTGTGGTCGGCCTCCGGATCAAACCCACGGCCTGATACCGCAGGCCGACCTGCGCGACCTTTAGCCGACGCGTGAGCTGCAGCAATACTTCGGCTCGTCAGAGCGATCCAGAGCCTCGTCGGAAAGCTCCTCGGTGAAGTCCTCTGCTTCTTCGGCGACGAATTCGATCTTCTCGACCATGACCGCATTCCTTCTTCTGAGCTGGAACGGCTTCGTGGTGCCCAAACATCGAGAGATGTGCTGTGCCCCCGCAAGCAACCGGCCTGCACTGGCCGATCGACTACCAGCATGCCTGAACCGGCCCAAGTCTGCCACAGAATTGGACCGCACCTAACATGCAATCGAGCAAAGCCTGATGCATCGACGCGAGCAAGGACGCGTCCGGCAAAAGCGACGAGGAAGTGCCACGAACAAGCACAGAAAATTCAACAGAGGAAGCCGAGAAGCTCTACGGCGAAGCTCGCCTGAACGTGAAGCCCGAAGCTGCGCCAACTCTATGCCTGGCGCAGCGCCTTCGCTTCTCCGATCGAACGCAGTGCGCGATGCGCTGTCGGCCTGACCCTAGTCGTCGCTCAGCGCGTCCGGCGCACCGCACCGGAAGCAGTTGCAGATCTTGGTCTGGTCGCGGTCAAGCGCCTCGTCCGAAAGGTCGTCTTGAAATTCCGCTTCTTGGATGGTCTCGATGATTTCGGTCACTACGGTAATCCTCATTTGGAGTTGCAAGCGACTGCGAAACAGCAGCAGCTGGCAGAGGCTTCCGCCAGCCAATCAACATCATGAATCAGCGACTGGCCACGCGCAATGCGTGAACGGCGAGTGCGTCGTTCAGGGCGCGATCCATCCCGTCGTGACGAGCGCTTCTCGAGTGCCTGAATCGGCGAGCATGCCGCTCGAACGCACCAGGTCCAGGCAATGCCTGACATAGCGCAATTCCCAATTGGGCCGCGGCGTGCCGCCGTATTGAGCATCGAAGGCTTCTTTCACGATGCGCCCAGCGTCTTCTGGACCGAAACCAAGCGCCACGACAAGGTCCGTCGCGTTGGCCGTAAAGTGATCGTCATCGCGAAGGAAAGCGTTGAGAAATCCCGGCAGAAGCCTGCCCAGGGTGGCGCGCGCCGCGGGGTCGAGCTCGGCCCACATATGAGCTGCCAGGCGAGCGAAGAACTGCTGATGGCGGCCTTCGTCCATCAAGTGCTCGCGCGTGATCACCTGGAACGCACCGCGTGGTGCGCCTTCGCTCGACATGCCGAACAGTTCCTCGGTGACCAAGTGCTCGGCAAAGCACAGGACCATGATCTCGGCCTCGTGCACGAGATCGGCCGGGGCGCCGGTGCGCACCAGCTGCAACGCCTTCAGCAGCGGGCTGGGATTGGAGTTCGTGAAAGCCACTCCGGCCAACTCTTGCAGCCGCTCGTTGAACTCGCTCGCCACGTAGGAATGATACATCTCGTCGGCACCGATGGTCAGCGCCACCTGCCGCGCCGATCGGGGCAGCGCAAACCGGGGATTTCCGTGCGCCAGCCGGCCGCACAGCTCGCTCACGACATCGACTTCGAGGTCGGCCACGGCGGACTGCCAATGATAGGCGCTGCGCATCAGCAGCTCGCGCACGGTCTCGCTTCCGCGTGCAATTATCTCCGGATGCTGAGCGGCAGGCTGCAGCGTTGGAGGGAACAACCCATCCTCCAAGTCTTCCGCCTTGAGCTGGTACCGCTGCCGCGAGCGGACCGTCGCTCGCCGGTCCCATTGGCGAAGGTAGCTCTTCGCATAGGCGTCGAAATCGGCCATGTTCCCAGTACTCCCGCCCGCACCTTTTCTTAGCACAGGAGTGCATGCTTGAAGACGGCCAGTATGGCACACGGTTCCGCGGCGAAGGTTAGGCGGGCATGAGGGACAACAACCTGCAGGCACCGTTGCGGATCAGCCCGCAGTTTTCCGTCCATGTCGTGGGCGAACGTCAGGTTCTGCTGCTCTCCGAGCAGAGGAGCTTCCGCCTCTCGGGCAAGCTTTATGTGGCGTTGCTGCCGTACCTCGATGGCAGCCGCGATGAAGACGAGATCGTGCGCGCTTTCGCTCGCGTGCCCGAGGACCGGCTTCGGGCTGCGTTGAGCAATATGATCGCCAAAGGCTACGTCTGCGCCGTCGATCGGCTCGCGCCGACAAGCCGGCAGGCGATGTGGGTCGAGCTCGGGGTGGTCCCGGCGCAGGCCGAACGGGCGCTGGTGCAACAGTCGATTGCCGTCATGGCATTGCCGGGTTCAGAAGCCATGTCGGACGCCGCGCGCCTGCTTTCTCGAGCAGCGCTCGAAACGGGACTCACGGTCGCGACCGAGCAGACGCAAAGCTTCACCGTCGTTTGCACCGACGACTATCTGCATCGCGATCTCGGGCCACTGAACGCCACGATGCGCAAGGCCGGGCGTGCATGGCTTCCGTTCAAGCCGGGCGGCAGCATGCCGCTGCTGGGGCCGTTGTTTCGACCCGACAGGCCGACATGTTGGACATGCGTGGCCGAGCGCATGCTGGAGAATCGCCCAGGCGACCGTGTCGTGCCGCCGGTCGTGAAGATGGTGCGCCCGGCACTTGCCTACACCGCGAGCTCGCTGAGCCTTGCCGTCAACTTCGCCGCCCTCGAGATGGCGCGCACGATCGCGCAGGATGGCCTGGAGGGGCTCGAGCCCCGGATCGTCAGCCTCGATCTCAAGGGCTATGAGCGGCGCGAGCACTTCGTCCGGCCCGATCCCGCCTGTCCAGTGTGTGGCGAGCCATACGATGCGCAAAAAACGCTCGAGCAGGCGTTGCTGCCTATTCAGCTGCAGGCGCGGCCGATGCTGGCGCATAGCGACGGCGGCTGGCGGATTTCCACTGCCGACGAAGTCGTCAAGCGGTTGAGTCGCTACGTCAGTCCGGTGACCGGCATCATCGCCGACGTCACCGACACCTCGCCGCGAGCCGACCTGCCGGTTTTTCAGGCCAGGCAAACCAATCCCGTTGCCGCCAGCCCGCGCGAGAACCGGCTGCTCGGGCGGCCAGGCGCGGCGGCCGGCAAAGGCATGGAAAAGGCCCAGGCGCAGGCGAGCTGTCTTGCCGAGGCAATCGAGCGCCATCTGTGCGGCTTCACCGGGCGCGAACCTCGCCGTCGCGCGACATGGGCCGACGTGGCCGCGGAAGCGCCGCATCCCTACAGCTTCCTGCATTACAGCGAGCGGCAATACGACCGGCGCGAGGAATGGAACAAGAGCAACTCCGGCTTCAATTGGGTGGGCGAGCGGTTCGACGAAAATCGCGCGATCGAATGGACGCCGGCATGGTCGCTCACCCATGGCAAGAGGCGCTGGCTGCCGACGCGCTACTGCTACTTCAACTACTACGACCAGGCAGCGCAGGCGGACGAGGAGGAAAACAAGCTCTGTCACGGCGATTCCAATGGCTGCGCGTCCGGCAGCACCGTCGAGGAGGCGATCCTGCAGGGCTTTCTCGAACTGGTCGAGCGCGATGCCTGCGCGCTCTGGTGGTACAACCGCGTTCGCCGCCCAGCCTTCGATCTTGAGGCCATCGACAGTGCCTTCGTGCGGCGCGTGCGCGCCTTCTGCGCGCGCACCGGCCGCGGCTTGCACGTTCTCGACCTGACCAACGATCTTGCGATCCCTGTCGCAATTGCCGTGTCCTACAGCCAGGCCACCGGCAAAGGAATCGCTCTGGGGCTCGGCGCTCATTTCGATGCCGAAATCGCCATCGGACGTGCCCTCGCGGAGATGAACCAGATGCTGACCCTCGAGAGCGAGGCCGGCAAGTTGCTGGAAGAGCATAAACTCGACGGCGACAACAAGGCGATGGTCGACTGGACGCTGAACCATAGCCTCGACACCGAACCTTATTGCGTGCCGGTCGGCACGGTGCGCAGCGACCTTCATCCGCGGCCGTCGATCAGCGATCTCAAGGAGGCCGTCGATCTGTGCAATCGGCGCGTCGCCGAGAAAGGGTTCGAGATGATCGTGCTCGATCATTCACGCCCCGAGATCGACTTCGCCGCGGCGCGGGTGGTCGTGCCTGGACTGCGGCACTTCTGGGCGCGCCTTCGGGCAGGACGGCTCTACGATGCGCCGGCCGCGCTTGGATGGGTGGAAAGCCCACTCGACGAAGAAACCGTCAACCCGCTCCCGTTCTTCCTCTGAGCCGATCGTGGCCGGACCAGTCCGCCTGCTCTACCACTTCAATGCCGACGTGCAATCGGTACGGCGTGACGGCAACCGGATGGTCCTCGACGTCAAGGATTGGAAGCCGATCGGCTTCGCACCGGCCCATGCCGCGCACGCCGAGGCCATCGCCGCTCTTGAAGGGCGTGGATCCACGCTGTCGGAGCTGGTGCGCATCGCGAGCGCCGGCGCGGACTTGGGCGGCAAGGCAATCCACTACTATCTCGACCGCTTCGCCTTCGGCCGGCTGCTCGGCTGGACGATCGTCGACCAGGAAGGAGAGCTCGGGCGCGTCCAGGCGCTGGCGAAGCTTTTTGTGCCCAGGCGAGAACCGCTGCCGGCAGGCCCGGTCGCAATGAGCCGGTTCGCCTATCTGCGGCGGCTGAAAGAGACGATGCTGCTGGAGTCGGGCCTGGTGCGAGCGCGCATCGAGCTGAAGCCCCGTGGACTGGCGCTCCTGGGAGCGATCCTCGGCGCGCCGTGCAAGGCGGCGAGCGAAAGTCTGGCGGGTGCGCTATGGCAACTCGGCTTCTTCGAGGCGGTCGATGTCGAAGAGTCCGCCGCGCAGCGCTGCTGGGAATTTCACGATCTCCTCCTGCACGAGGCTTCGCGAGCGAATCGGGAGGTGCTGCCCGTAGGCGGAACTTACAGATTCGATGGCGCGATTCCGCCAATGTCGGCTGTCCGCCCGGACTATTCGGGCAAGCGGATCGCGTTGCCGGCGCCGGACAGCCAATCCATCCGGCAGCGCAGCCGATCGCTCGATGACCTGCAGGCCGAGCGCAAGTCGATCCGTGACTATGCCGATTCACCGCTGCCTCTCGACATGCTGGGCGAGTTTCTGTGGCGCGTGTGCCGCACAACCGGAACCTTGCCTCTGCAGCATCAAGACCTGCTGTCGCGCCGATATCCTGCCGCCGGGAGTGTCCACGAGCTCGAATTCTATGTCGCCGCGCGGCGATGCGAAGACCTCCGACCGTCGGTCCATCACTATGACAGTCACAACCATGCGCTCGTGGAGTTCGAAGGGTCCCAGAAGGCAGCGCTGCGAATTGTCGAAGGATGCGGGCGCGCAATGGCGCTGCAACCGGGCCGGCTATTGCCGGCGGCAGCGATCGTCGTTACCTCGCGACTTCCGCGCCTTGCCTGGAAGTACGAGGGCATGGCTTACCGCGCCAGCCTGATGAACACCGGAGTCGTCTATCATCTGATGTACATGGTGGCGACCGACATGGGCCTGGCCCCGTGCGCGACGGGGACAGGAGATTCCCGGCTGCTGGAGGACGCCATCGGCCTGGACAGGCTGGAGGAGACCACGATCGGCGAATTTGCGCTCGGTATGCCCGCTGCAGCCGCGGCGGCAAGTTCGGATTGATCCGGATGAAAGCGCAGCGCTAAAGTCGCCCAGCCTGTGGGGCGGCAAGCAGTGGTTCGAGGGGGGACTGCGATACACGAATGAAATTCATTCGATTGATGCTGGCCGAGGCAGGGCTGAGGGAGTGGCGCCTGGTCGGTAGCATCGCGGGCGCCGGCGGCGCGATGGCGCTCATGATGACCATCGTCAATTCAGTGGCGGACCTCAAATCGGACAGCACCATCGACTGGTGGCAATTCTGGTTGTTCGCGTTGTCTGCGGTGGCGATCGTCAGCTTCGAGCAATACGCGGCGAATCTCACCACAGAGCTGAGCGAGCGCATGCTCGAGCGAACCCGCTTGCGCATCGCCGACCTGGTCCGCACCAGCGAGCTCGACGGCCTGGAGCAGGTGGGCGCGGTGCGCATCTACGACACGATCGCGCGCGAAACCACCATCGTCTCGCAGTCCGCGGCGCTGATCATCTATTCGTTGACCTCGGGCGTGGCGCTCGTTCTGGCCATCGCCTACATCGCGTGGCTTTCGCTGCTGGTATTCGCGGTGATCGGCGTCCTGCTGGCGGCATGGGTATACTTTTACACCTTCAGCCAACGCGACAGCCGCCACGCGCTGATTGCAGCCGACACCGCGCAGGGACGGTTTTTCGAGCTGATGAGCCACCTGCTGTACGGCTTCAAGGAGGTCAAGCTGCACAAAGGCCGCGGCGACGACCTCGAGAAGGTTCACCTCGCCGAAGCGTCTCGCGAGGCCGAGCGCACGCAGGTGATCGCGGGCCGGCGGCTGAACAACGGCATGGTGCCGTCCTTGGCGATCTTCTACGTCATCCTGGGGTCGGCCGTGTTCATCCTGCCGCCGCATCTGGAGGATGCTCGGCTGTCGATGAAGGTCGTGTACATGGTGATCTTCCTGTTCACCACGGTGCAAACCGTGTCGCGAACCCTGCCGGTGCTGGCCAAGACCAATCTCGCCCTCGACAACCTCGACCACCTCGAGAAAAACCTGCTCAAAGCGGCGAAGGACCGGCCCTCTACCGTCGCTCCACCCGCCGGCTTCAGCAGCATTTTGTTGGACGGGGTCGTGTACCAGCATCGTGCGCCGGATGGCAGCGTGGCGTTCACGCTCGGCCCGTGTGACCTCAGCATCGCGCCGGGCGAAACGATCTTCTTCGTGGGCGGCAATGGAAGCGGCAAATCGACCCTGATGCGGGTGCTCTCCGGCCTCTATCCGCTGGCGGCCGGCGCCATGCTGTGGGACGGCGATCTAGTGGACGAGCAGAGCGTCGACCGCTACCGCAATCTGTTCTCGGCGGTCTACGCCGACTTCCATCTGTTCGATCGCCTGTACGGCATGGAGGACGTCGATCCCGAGCGCGTGCGCGCGCTGCTTCAAGATGTTGGGCTGGCCGACAAAGTCGGCTACGTGGACGGCCGTTTCAGCACGGTTGCCCTGTCGACAGGCCAGCGCAAGCGGCTCGCTTTTGTCGTCGCCCTGATCGAGGATCGGCCGGTCTACCTGCTAGACGAGCTCAGCGCCGATCAGGACCCTGGCTTCCGCCGGCGTTACTACGAAGAGTTCCTGCCGTCCCTCAAGGCGCGGGGCAAGACTCTGATCGTCGTCAGTCATGACGACCGTTACTTCGGGCTGGCAGACCGAGTCATCACCATGGAGCACGGCCGCTTCGAACGGGCCGCGGTGGCCCAATGAGCGGAGATGGTCAGGCCGATTGTGAGGCGTTCGATTCGCCGCCCATCTGCTCGCCCACGACTCGGGCCAAGCGCCGGCCCTTCTTGAGCTGCTCGTTGTAGTAAGCGCGCACGCTGTCGACGCTGATGTCATAGACCGAGCCGCCCGACTCGAAGTGACGGGCATAGACCCGCCCGAGGGCGTAGGTCGAGGCACCCGCCACGACCGGCAAGGACACCGCGCCCAGCATCCAGCCGAAACCGGGAATGAACTTGGTCACGCTGATCGCGGTCAGGATGCCGGCGCCATGGCCGAACACGCCGCCGACGAGGCCCGCGATGGTGTTGCGCGCGGCGTTCTCCGAAAAGCTCTTGCCATGAAGTTGCGCCAGCTTGGCGATCAGTCGCAGCTGGACTCCGGTGATTGCCGCGACATCGAGCAGGGGAAGCGGCACGAGGCTGGCGGCGGACGCCATCATGACATGATTCTTGACGAGGTCGTTCGTCTTGGCCTCGCGATTCAGGACTTCGAAACGCTCGACCTCGGTCGCGGCGGCGGCGTCGGCGGCCGGGCTGCTGCTGTCAGTCGCCATGGCAATCCCCTTTTGAGCTACTCGGCAATGAACACGGCTCCCTGCCGCATATCGTATCGGCTCGCGCCAGGCATTGAAAGGCCAAGCTCCTCACGAGCTGTTGCGTCGGGAGGGTGCGCCGAGCAGCACAAGGCCCGCCAGCACGACCAGCGGCGTCACCACGAGCGCAAGCGTGAAGGTGCCCCAGAAACCGATGCGCACATGTCGCCCGAAATAGGCAGTGAGGGCACAGACGGCCAGATAGATGAAGGGGACGAGGTAGGCGATCATGACGAGTCTTTGCTGCCGAATAGCGAACAAGGATCATACATCGTTCCACGTCCCGCACCACGGCCGAGCGCATGGCCGATGGCGGCGGAACGCTATTTCAATGATCAGGGGCGCGCTTCCAGGACCATGTTCACAGGCGTGTCCGCCGCGCGACGCACGCGCGTGAAGCCACCCTCGGAGAGCACCTCCCTGAGCCTCTTCTCGCCCCCTGCGCGCCCAGCGCCAGGCCGACTTCCTGCGACAGCGACGTCGGAACGCAAACCATTGTCGAGGCGGCGTACCACAGGCGGCCAACGGGGTTCAGGTTCTCGGCCAGGGTGTCGCCGGCCTGCGGTTCGACGATCATCCACGTGCCATTCGGGTTCAATGAGCGGCGCACGTGCGCGGCGGCACCGATCGGATCGCCCATGTCGTGCAGGCAGTCGAAGAACGTCACCAGGTCGTAGTCGGTGCCGGGAAAGGTCTTGGCCGTCGCGACCTCGAAGCGGATATTGCCGACGCGATGATCGGCGGCGTGTCGGCGCGCTGCTTCGACCGACCCGATGTGGAAGTCGAAGCCAACGAACTCGGATTGGGGAAAGGCCGCGGCCATCAACGCGGTCGACACACCATGTCCGCACCCCACATCGGCGACTCGCGCGCCCGCCTGCAAGCGCTCGACCATGCCGTCCAAGGCCGGCAACCACGAGCTCACGAGATTGGAGCGGTAGCCTGGCCGCAGAAACCGTGCCACAGCGCAGAACAGACAGGCGGAATGGGCGCCCCATTCGACTCCGGCGCCGGTGCGAAAGGCAGCCTGCACCTTGGCCTGACCTTCTAGATTGGCGGCGATCGCATCGAAGGCCCCCATCATGTAGAACGGGCTGTCCTCCTCGGCGAAGATCATCGCCTGTTCGGGCGACAGCGCGAATTTGCCGCTCGCCTCGTCGTAGGCGATGTACCCCGAAGCCGCCTGCTGAGCCAGCCACTCACGCGCATACCGTTCGGCGATGCCCGCGGCCTGCGCCAACTCGTGCGAATTCATCGGCTGTTTCTGCAGCGCCGTGTAAAGGCCGAGCTGGTCGCCGATACGCACCAGTGCCACGCTGGCCGCCCCTCCCAGCTCGTCGACCAGTCGGCTCACCAAGGAGTCGAGTTTGGCGGGGTCAGTCATGCCGTTCTCCCTTGATGGCCATCAGGCGCGTCAGGGGCCGGATGCAAGCACAAGCCGACGAGCCATACAATCAGCGCCGCGGCTTCGGCTATGCAGCGTGGCGCCCTGGCGATATTGATCAAGGCAAAGCGGCAGTGGCCCATTGGCATGCATCTGTCGAGCTGACCGAGCTCGCTGCCAGGAAGAGCAGGAGGCTTAAGTGGTTTCCGGGAGAATGAGCCGCCGCAGTGCGTTCGGCGGAATGGTTGCATTGTCTCTGGCGGGCAAGACGCGGGCGCAGGATCTGACCAAGGCGTCGATTGCCCTGCTGCGCCTTTCGTCGTCAGGACCAATCTTCATTGCCCAGGAGAAGGGGTGGTTCAAGGAAGCAGGCCTCGACCTGGCGCTGAAGGACTTCCAGGCCGCGGCCCAAGTGCCGCTTGCCGTGGTCTCCGGCGATGCCGACCTCGGCGTCACCGCCTTCACTGCCGGCTTCTTCAATCTCGCCGCCAAAGGCGGGCTGGTCGTCGTCGCGGCGCAGAGCGCTGAGCGGCCCGGCTACCCGCTGAACGTGGTCGCCGTCACCGACGCCGCCTGGGATGCCGGCGTCCGCTCGATAAGGGATCTCGTCGGCAAGCGTGTGGCCGTCACCACGGTCGGCTCGTCGGTGCACTATTCGCTCGAGGTCGTGGCGCGCAAGCACGGCGTGGACACCAAGCGTCTCACCGTGGTGGCGCTGCAGTCGATTCCCAACATGGTGGCCGCCTTCAAGGGCGGGCAGGTCGATGCCGCCGTGTTTCCCATTACCACGTTCCGCCAGATCGAAGCCGAGGGCAGCGGCAAGCCGATCGCCTATGTCGGCGACGAAGTGCCTTGGCAACTGGGCGCGGTGTTCACCTCGCCCAGGACGATTGCGGAGCGCCGGCCGGTCGTGGAGAAATTCCTGGTCGGCTACCGCCACGGTGCCGCAGCCTACAACGAGGCCTTCGGCACGCGGGAAGGGGGCAAGATCGTACCCGGTCCCAACTACGCCGAGATGATCGGGATCCTGGGCAACGCGCTGAAGCAGCCGCCGGCGCTCGTGGCCTCCGGCCTGCCGTATATCGATCCCGAAGGCCGGCTCGATGTCGGCGACATCTACAAGCAGGTCGCCTTCTGGCAATCGACCGGTCAAGTGTCGCGTGACGCCGATCCGAAGTCGTTCATCGACCTCAGCTTCGTGAGCGGACACTTCAACGTGCCGAAGTGATCCAGCGGCGGAAGGCGGCGATCTTCGGTCGGTCGCGGCTGGCGGCGGGGTAGACCAGGTAGTAGGCGAGATCCTCGATCCAGGCTGCATCCGCGAGCTTCACGAGATGATCCCGATCGACTTCGCTCGCGATCAAGGCGGCAGGCAAAAGGCCGGCTCCTTGTCCCGCCAGGACTGCCTTCAACAAAAGTGTCGGATCGTCGAACGAGGGCCCCCGTAGCACGCCGAGATCGGATACGCCTCGGATGCCGAACCAGCGATGCCAAGCCTGCCGCTCGGCGTCGTGAACCAGCGGCCAAAGGGCGAGGTCGCTCGGGCAAGCCGGCATACCCATTTGCTCGACGAGCTCACGGGTCGCCACCGGGACGACGTCGAGCGTGAGCACCCGCTCGCTGCGCAGGCCTGCATAGCGCCCAAGGCCATGGCGGATCGCCACGTCGATGCCCGAGCGGGTCAAGTCGATCGGGGAGTTGGACGTCGTGATCTGCAGGTCGATGTCCGGATGCGCCTGCTGGAACGATTTTAGGCGCGGGACCAGCCAGGCGTTGGCGAAAAACGGCGTCGTGCTGAGCGATAGCAGCCCAGTTTCGGAGTGTGTCGCGAGGCGACCGGTCGCTTCGGCGATCTGGCGAAAGGCATTGCGCACCGCGGGCAGGTAGGATTGGCCTGCGTCGGTCAGGGTCAGGCGGCGATTCATGCGGTTGAACAGCACCACGCCGAGCCTGAGCTCGAGCGCCTTGACCATCTGGCTCACCGCGCCCGGCGTCACGCAAAGCTCGCTGGCCGCCTCCTTCACCGAGAGATGACGCGCCGCCGCCTCGAAGGCGCGCAGCGCATTCAACGGCGGCAGTCGCTCGCCGATCATTCAGATCTCCTCAACTGAGCACGTGAGAACATCTGGTTTGTTGGCGCTGACGGCAAACACCAATCTTTCATCGACCGATTAGTCCCGCTAACCCGAACGGAGAGTTCCATGCACCCGGCTGCGATCTCGACCGAGGATGCTTCCCATCGCAAGCGCATCGCCGTGCTCGATTCGCACATGGCCTACGTCGACGTCGGCGAAGGCGATCCCATCGTCTTCCTGCACGGCAACCCGACGCCGTCCTATCTGTGGCGAAACATCATCCCGGAGCTGCTGTCCTTGGGGCGCTGTCTCGCGCCCGACTATCTCGGCATGGGCAACTCCGGCCCGTCACCGACCGGCGCCTACCGCTTCGTCGACCATCAACGTTACCTCGATGCGTGGTTCGAGGCGCTCGGGCTCGACCGCAACGTGATCCTGGTCGTGCACGACTGGGGCTCGGCGCTCGGCTTCTCATGGGCCGAGCGCCATCCCGAGCGCGTGCGCGGCATCGTCTACATGGAGGCGATCGTGCGGCCGTTCCTGTCGTGGGACGAATGGCCGGAGGCCACGCGTGCGTTCTTCCAGGGACAGCGCTCGGCCGCGGGCGAGGATCTGATCCTGCAGAAGAACCTCTTCATCGAGTACCTGCTGCCCTTGCGCGGCGTGTCGAAGGAGGCGATCGAGGTCTATCGCCGGCCCTATCGCAATCCGGGTGTCGTGCGCCAGCCGATGCTCAGCTGGTCGCGCGACCTGCCGATCGCCGGCGAGCCGGCCGATGTCGTGTCGATCGTCGACTCCTATGGGCGCTGGCTCAGCACCAGTCGCATCCCGAAGCTGTTCATCGATGCCGACCCGGCCGGCTTTCTGATCGGCGCCCAGCGCGAGTTCTGTCGGGCGTGGCCCAATCAGCGGCAAGTCACGGTGAAGGGCGCGCATTTCCTGATGGAGGAATCGCCTGCCGAGGTGGCGCAGGCGACGCGGAGCTTCGTTGCCGGTGTCCTCGCGGGGCAGTTCGCCTGAGCGGGCCTATTCCGCGGCCTTGAGCTCGGCCGCCCGCACGGCGCGGCGGGCGGCATCCTCGGCCTCCCAGCGGGTCCCGATCTCGGCCAACGTGCCCATCACCTCGTCGAGCTCGTGGCCGCGCTGAGTCAGCGAATAGGTGACCTTGGGCGGGATGGTCGCCTCGTAGTCGCGCCGCACCAGACCCGCGCCCTCGAGCGTGCGCAGACGTTCGGTCAGCATCTTGGCGGAGATTCCCTGGACCCGCCGCTTCAACTCACCAAAGCGCTGCGGGCCATGGGTCTTCAGATTGTACAGGATGTATGTCGTCCAAGGACCCATCAGCATGCGCAGGATGAAGTCCATGGGGCAGGAGGCACTCTCCTTGCGCTCACCGGTCGTCACGCTCATGAAGGCTCCTCGTTGGTTACGAATCCGTACCTACTAGCCAATATATAGCACGCGTATTAGATGTTTCCAGTCACTTTCAGTTATCTACTGCGGATTGGAGAGGAAAATGTCTAACGTCGCTATCGTGTACCACTCGGGCTTCGGCCACACCCACGCCCTTGCGGAGGCCGTCGCTAAAGGCGCCGGATCGGTTGCCAACACCAAGGTGGCGCTGATCCCGGTAGCCGAGGCGGAGGCGCGCCAAGCCGAGCTCGATGCCGCCGACGCCATCATCTTCGGCAGCCCGACCTACATGGGCGGCGTCTCGGCCGACTTCGCTAAGTTCAAGGATTGGACCTCCAAACGCTGGATGGAGGGCACGTGGCGCAACAAGCTCGCGGCCGGCTTCACGGCTTCGGCCTCGTGGAATGGCGACAAGCACAACACGCTCTACCAATTGCTCACTCTTGCACTGCAGCATGGCATGATTTGGGTCGGCCTCGGCCTGCCGCCAGGGTTCAATCATTCCAAAGGCTCCATAGAGGACCTCAACCGCCTCGGCGCTTCGGTCGGCGCTATGGCGCAGGCCAACGCCGACCAGGGCAGCGACGGTATCGCCGCGTCCGACTTCCGCACCATGGAATCGCTCGGCAAGCGCGTGGCGGAAGCGGCTCACCGCTGGCGGGAAGAGCCTTTGGCGGTCGCTGCCTGACACGCGCTCCAATCAGGGCTTTGGCTCGGCCTCTGCATCCGGCAGGTTCCTTATTTCAAGAGAAGGACCTGTCGGATGTCTCCGCCCGTAAAATCCGTCGCCAGCGACGAGAAGCTTCCGGCCTCGGCCGACGTCGTCGTGATCGGCGCCGGCATGGCGGGCAGCGCCGCCGCCTATGCACTGGCGAAGAAGGGCTTGTCGGTCGTCTTGGTCGAAAAAGGCTGCGTCGCAGGCGAGCAAAGCAGCCGCAATTGGGGCTGGTGCCGTCAGCAGCATCGCGACCTGCGCGAGCTGCCGCTGGCCCAGAGGAGCCTGCAGATGTGGGACGAGCTTGGCCGCGAGCTCGACGTCGACCTGGGGTTTCGCCGCACGGGTCTCACATACGTCACGACGCGACCCGGCGACCTTGCGCAATGGGAAGCCTGGACGTTCAAGGCGCGCGAGTACCAGATGCACAGCCGCGTCCTCAGCGCAGCCGAAGCCAAAGCACTGACGCCGGGCAGCACGGTCGACTGGATCGGCGGCGTTCATTCACCGAGCGACGGGCGCGCCGAGCCGGCGCTCGCCGTGCCCGCCATTGCCGAGGGAGCGCGCCGACACGGCGCCACGATCCATCAGAATTGCGCCGTGCGCGGCCTCGACATCGAAGCCGGGAAGGTCGCGGGCGTGGTCACCGAGAAAGGCCGCATCCGCGCCCGCGCTGTGCTCGCGGCAGGCGGCGCCTGGACGTCGATGTTGCTTCGCCATCATGGCCTCAGACTGGCCCAGGCGGGCGTGCGCTCGACGTCGTTCTTCACGCAAGCGGCACCGCAGGTGATCGATGGCGGCTTGTCGATGCCCGACGTCACGATCCGCCGTCGGCTCGACGGCGGCTACACGGTGGGGATGAGCGGCCGCGGCCTGCTCGAGCTCACGCCGCAGGGCCTGCTCTACGCCCGGCAGTTCTGGCCGACCTTCAAGGCGCGCCGCTCGCTGCTCAAGTTCGGGATCGGTCGGTCGTTTTTCGCAGGCCCCGAGTCGCTTGCACGCTGGACCCTCGATGGCGTGTCGCCGTTCGAGCGCATACGCACGCTCGATCCGCCGCCGGACCAGCAGCTGGTGCAGCGGAGCCTGGCGCGGCTGGCGGTCAACTATCCCCAACTGAAGGACCTGAGAGTCGGCGCGAGCTGGGGCGGACTCATCGATTCGACGCCGGACGGCATCCCGGTGATTTCAGCGGTCGATTCGCTCCCCGGCCTCTTCGTCTCGACTGGCTTCACAGGCCATGGCTTCGGCATCGGTCCGGCAGCCGGCCGGCTCGCGGCGGACCTGGTCGCCGGCGATCCGCCGATCGTCGACCCACACCCGTTTCGCTACAGCCGCATGATCGACGGCACCGACCTCGGCGCCCCGGGCATGATGTGACGCTACTTCTTGGTGATGTTCCACCATACCGGCACCGGTCCAGCCAGCCAGCCGGAGATGCGGTCCTTGCGGTAGGCGCCGAAGGCCTTGTACTGGCCGAGCACGATGTAGCTCGCCTGGTCCATCACGCGATCGGAGACGGCGATGGCGAGCTGCTTGCGCTTGTCGGGGTCGTTCTCGCGGGCAAGGGCGGCGCGCAGCTTCTCCATCTCCGGGTCACAGGGCCAACCGAACCAGGCCTTCTCGCAGCCGCCGCTGGTGAAGGAATTGCCGACGGGATTGTCGGCGTCGACCGTGGTCGTCGTGGTGAAGAAGATGTTCCAGCCGCCTTTGTCGGGAGGGTCCTTCTTGGCGCGGCGCGACACCACGGTCTGCCAGTCCATCGCCTGCAGATCGATCTTGAAGCCGACGCGCTCGAGCGCCTGCTTGGCGACCGGCGGCAGCTGGTTGGAGGATTGCAGGTCGGTCTGCTGCAGCATCACCACCGGCCGGCCGTCGTAACCGCTTTCCTTCAGGAGCTGGCGGCCCTTCTCGAAGTCGGGCTTGATCAGCAGGTTGCCGTAGCTCTTCTCGTACGGCGAGCCGCAGACCAGCGGCGCATTGCAGACGCGATAGATCTCGGGATCGCCGACCTGCGCCTTGAGAAAATCCTCCTGCGCGATTGCGTACATCGCCGCCTGCCGCGCCTTCAGATCGTCGAAAGGGGGGTGGAGGTGATTGAAGCGCATGATGATTTGGCTGCCCATCGCATTCCAGCCGAACAGCGCGAGGTTCTTGTCGGCCCTCACCATCGGGAACAGATCCGCGGGCGGCGCTTCGATCAGGTCGATCTCGCCCTGTTGCAGGGCATTGACCGCCGTCAGCGGATCGGAGATCGCGATCCATTCGACGCGGCCGACATTCACAACCTTGCCGCCTGCCAGCATCGAGGGTGGCTCGGGCCGCGGCTGGTACTTGGGGTTCTTGACGTAGACGATCTTCTCGCCCGGCTTCCATTCGTCTTTCTTGAAGATGAAGGGACCGGAACCGGTGTAGTCCTCGATCTGCTTGAAGGGATCGGTCTCGGCGACGCGCTTGGGCATCATGAACGGCACGTTGGACGAGGGCTTGCCGAGCGCCTCGAGCACCAGGCCGAACGGCTCCTTGAGCACCATCGTGAAGGTCTTGGCGTCGACCGCCTTCATGTTGCTCACCGATGCCATGAGCTGCTGGCCGAGCGAATCGCGCGCGCCCCAGCGCTTGATCGAGGCAATGCAGTCCTCGGCGGTCACCGGCGTGCCGTCATGCCATTCGAGCCCATCGCGCAGGGTGAACGTCCAGGTGAGCTTGTCGGCCGAGGTATCGTAGGTGTCGATCATCTGCGGCTGGATGCGCAGGTCGGCGTCCTTGGCAAACAGCGTGTCGTAGATCAGATAGCCATGGTTGCGGGTGATGAAGGCGGTGGTCCAGATCGGGTCGAGCACCTTGAGGTCGGAATGGGCGACCATTCGGAGGGTTTGCGCACGGGCGGGGGCGGTCGCCAGAAGCGCAACACAGAAACTCAGCGCGAGAGCCATGCGCGAAAAATGGTTCATGTCGGCCTTCCCTTGCCTGCAAGTCCGATTGCACACAGGCTGCCACTAGCGACGCGGTGAATCTAGCCGCACGAGGAACAATGCGATGTCCATGCCAACGATCTTCGTCTCGCACGGCTCTCCGATGCTGATCCTGGAGGATGTGCCGGCGCGCGCGTTCCTGGCATCGCTCGGCAAGCTCTTGCCCAAGCCCAAAGCCATCATCGCCGTGTCGGCGCATTGGGACACCGATGTTCCGGCCGTTTCGCTGGCGCGCAGACCTCCGACCATCCACGACTTCTACGGATTTCCGGAGGCCCTCTATCGCCTGACCTACGACGCGAAGGGCGCGCCCGAGCTTGCCGAACGCGTGGCCAAGCTGACGGGCGCCGCGCACGACCCGCATCGCGGCCTCGATCATGGCGCGTGGGTACCCGCGCTGTTGGGATGGCCGGAGGCCGACGTCCCGATCTTCCAGCTGTCAGTGCAGCCGAACGAGAGCCCGGCTCACCACGTTGCGCTCGGCCGCAAGCTCAACTCGCTGCGTGAGGAAGACGTGCTGGTGATGGGCTCGGGCAGCGCCACGCACAATCTGCGCGCGCTGGTGCGGGGCGGCCGGGAGGCCGAGCCAGAGCCGTGGGTGAAGGCGTTCGATGACTGGCTGGCGGAAACGGTGGCGAAAGGCGACGAGGCGGCGCTGGCGAACTACCGCAGCCGCGCTCCCTACGCGGGCGAGGCTCATCCGACCGACGAGCACTTGCTGCCGCTGCATGTAGCGTTTGGCGCAGCTGGAGAAGGCGCGCGTGGCCGGCCGCTGCATCGCAGCTTCACGTTGGGCAATCTCTCGATGGCGTCGTACGCGTTTGGGTGAAGAGCAGCCCACGTGTCATCCCGAGCGAAGCGAGGGACCTTTGAGGCCGCGGGAAAGGTCCCTCGCTGCGCTCGGGATGACAGCGAGGGCGCCGCTTTAGACGACTCAGCCCTAAGCCGCGTGGGCCAGCGTTACGCCCTTGTCCTTCAGGAGCTGCTCGAGCTCGCCGGTCTCGAACATCTCGCGGATGATGTCGCAGCCGCCGACGAACTCGCCCTTCACGTAGAGCTGGGGGATCGTCGGCCACTGGCTGAATTCCTTGATGCCCTGGCGCAGCTCCGGATCGACGAGGATGTTGATGCCGTGGAACTTGACGCCGAGCTCG
>JAFAKN010000243.1 GCA_019235415.1 Alphaproteobacteria bacterium | reverse complement strand
CTTGGCCTGGACGCGGATCTCCTCGATCGCTTCGTCGCGGCTGGCGACCAGCCGGCCGATCGACGTCGACGGCGCGCCGATCCAGCTCGGATACCAGTCGGTCAGGCTCTGCCGCGCCGTGATGTAGGGCCCGGCGGCGCTGATGCGCGGCCCGTCGAACAGGCCGGCGCGGATGGCGTTGCGGATCGACAGGCTGACCTGGCCGGCGTCGCCCGGCGAGCACAGCGCGGTGTAGCCGGCGCCTAAAAGCTTCTGGGCGAAGAACAGGCCGCGCAGCGCGCGGAACTCCAGCGGGCTGTAGAGATCGATGTCCTCCTCGCTCTTGGCGTTGCCGTAGGCGAGATGGACATGGACGTCGATCAGGCCCGGCATGACGAACTGCCGGGAATAGTCGAGCACCGGCTCGCCCGGCGCCGCCCTGGGCGCTTGCTCTGTCGGGCCGACAAACTCCAGCACGCCGCGCCCGTCATACACCAGGCTTTGCCCGGTCCTCGCCTCGCCGTCGCCGGTGCCGAACAGCGTGCCACAACGCACGTGTGTCTTCATGGTCGTCGCCTCGGGTTATTCGGCGACTCTAGTCTCGACGGCCGCGCGGCGGTAGTCCCGCGGCTAGAGTCTGGGGCGTTGTGATCTTTAGTTTCGTCATCCCGACCGGAGCGCGAAGCGCGTTGTGGAGGGACCTTTCACGCTTCGGCCAGCACAAGAGAGGTCCCTCCACTACGCCTCGCGGAGCCTGTCCCGAGCAAAGTCGAGGGGCTCGGCTCCGGTCGGGATGACGGATGGATGTAAGCTACCCGCTCCCCAACGCCTTGCCGAGGATCTCCTGCGCCTCGCCGAGGACGGCATCGAGATGCGCCTCGTCCCTAAAACTTTCGGCGTAGAGCTTGTAGAGGCTTTCGGTGCCGGAAGGCCGGGCCGCGAACCAGCCGTTGCCGGCGACGACCTTCAGGCCGCCGATCGGGGCATCGTTGCCCGGCGCTCGGGCGAGCTTGGCGGTGATCGGCTCGCCGGCCAGGGTTGCGGGCATCGCGTCGGGCGACAGCTTCGCGAACCGCGCCTTCATCGCCGGCGTCGTGGGTACGTCGATGCGCCGGTAGAACGGCGTCCCGAGCTTCGTCGTCAGCTGGTGAAAGTGCTCGCCCGGGTCGCGGCCGGTGCGGGCGGTGATCTCGGCCGCCAGCAGGTCCATGATCGGGCCGTCCTTGTCGGTGGTCCAGACGGTGCCATCGTGGCGCAGGAAGCTCGCCCCCGCACTCTCCTCGCCACCGAAGCAGCACGACCCGTCCAGCAGTCCCGGCACGAACCATTTGAAGCCGACCGGCACCTCGTAGAGCCGGCCGCCGCGCTCGGCCACCACGCGATCGATCATGCTGCTGCTGACGAGAGTCTTCCCCACGACGGCATGCGCCGGCCAGCGCGGCCGGTGGGTCAGCAGATAGTCGATGGCAACCGCCAGGAAATGATTGGGGTTCATCAGGCCGGCGGGCGTCACGATGCCGTGCCGGTCCGAATCGGGATCGTTGGCGAAGGCCAGATGATACTTGTCCTTGAGGCCGAGCAGGCTGGCCATGGCGAACGGGCTGGACGGATCCATGCGGATCTTGCCGTCGTGGTCGACCGTCATGAACGAAAAGGTCGGATCGATCGTCGGGTTCACCACGGCGATGTCGAGCTTGTAATGGGCGTTGATCGGCTCCCAGTAGGGCAAGGCCGCGCCGCCCAGAGGATCGACCGCGAGCTTCAGCCCGGCCCCGCGGATGGCGTCCATGTCGACGACATTGCCCAGGTCCTCGACGTAGGGCCGCACGAGGTCTTCCTGCCGTGTCGTCGCGGCCTTCAGCGCCGCCTCGAACGGCGTGCGCTTGACCCCGGCAAGCCCGTCGCGCAGCAGTCCGTTGGCCCGGTCCTGGATCCAGTTGGTCACGTCGACGTCGGCCGGGCCGCCGTTCGGCGGGTTGTACTTGAAGCCGCCATCCTCCGGTGGGTTGTGCGATGGCGTGACGACGATGCCGTCGGCCAGCCCGTCCCGGCGGCCGCGGTTGTGGACCAGGATGGCGTGCGAGACGACCGGCGTCGGCGTCACGCCGTCGTCGCGCTGGATGATCGCTAAAACGCCGTTGGCGGCCAGGACCTCGACCGCCGTGCGCTGCGCCGCCGCCGACAAGGCGTGGGTGTCCTTGCCGAGATAGAGTGGGCCGTCGATGCCCTGGCCGGCCCGGTAGTCGCAGATCGCCTGGGTGATGGCCACGATATGGGCCTCGGTGAACGAGCCCGAGAACGGCGAGCCGCGGTGCCCGCTGGTGCCGAACGCGACCCGCTGTGTCGGATCGTCCATGTCCGGCCGGCGCGCGTAGTAGTCGCGCTCGAGCCGGCCGATGTCGACCAGCATCTCGCGCGGCGCCGGCTTGCCGGCAAGAGGAGAGATTTTTTCCATGTGCGCGATCTTTCGTGTCACCAAGCGTCATCCCGACCGGAGCCGAGCGAAGCGAGGCGTAGTGGAGGGACCTTTCTTTGCCATTGCATAAACAAAGACAGATCCCTCGACTACGCCGCCCGCGGCGGCTTCGCTCGGGATGACGGGACGAAAAGGCATCACACCTCGACTACGCCGCTTGCGGCGGCTTCGCTCGGGATGACGGGAGGCATCACCTCTTACGGCACCGGACACGGCTTGGCGCCCCAGATCCCGGTCGCATATTCGGCGATGGTACGGTCGCTCGAGAACTTGCCGGAGCTCGCCACGTTGGCGATCACCTTGGTCGTCCAGCCTTCCGGCTTGGCATAGAGCTCGAGCAGTCGCCGGTCGGCCTCGAGATAGGCGGCAAGATCCGCCAGGTGCATGTAGTGGTCGCCGCCCGTGAGCAGCGCCGCACGCAACGGCGCCACGAGGTCCGGCTCGTTGCGGCTGAAATGGCCCGAGAAGATCAGGTCGAGCGCCGCGCGCGTTTCCGGCTGGTTGTCGTAATGCCACTGCGGGCTGTACCAGCCGCGGCTCGTCGCCACCTCGTCGGCCGTGAGCCCGAACATGAAGAAATTGTCCTCGCCGGCCGCCTCGGCCATCTCGATGGTGGCGCCGTCGCGGGTGCCGATCGTGAGCGCGCCGTTCATCATGAACTTCATGTTGCTCGTGCCGCTTGCCTCGTAGCCCGCGGTCGAGATCTGGTTGGAGACGTCGGCGGCGGGGATCAGGCGCTCGGCCAGGGACACGCTGTATTCCGGCAGGAACACGACTTTCAGCCGGCCGCGCACCGCCGGATCGTTGTCGATGGTGCCGGCGAGGTTGTTGAGGAATTTTATGATCACCTTGGCCAGGTGATAGGCCGGCGCCGCCTTGCCGGCAAAGAAGAAGGTGCGCGGCGCCATCTCCTGGTCGGGCGACTCACGCAGCCGGTCATAG
>JAFAKN010000047.1 GCA_019235415.1 Alphaproteobacteria bacterium | reverse complement strand
ATACGACGTCGTGCGGAGCGTGATCGTCCGGCAAAGATAGCGCTCACCGTCTGCACGGCCGGCACCGCGAGGATACAGGCGATCGGCATGCCCTTGTCTCAGGTTGCCAAACTCCCGATGAAGGTCATTCAGGGCAGGACTGACGCCAAGTCGGATCACCCCAATGGCCCAGACCTGGGTTTCGTGCGACCACCACCAAACACCATGTCCCCACCGGCTTCTATGGGCTCGACCTTATGTCTCGCTGCGCAGGCAGCGATGAAAGGCAAGTCCTTCGAGCCCGGTGTCGAACGGATATACCTTGCGTACGGCACACCGGCCGAATACGGCGAAACGCCTGCGCCAATGTTCGGTCACCCGGTTGTTGCTGCAGGGACCGGTATAGTCTGTGGCAGGTTGCACGACGAAGCGCCCATGATGGGTTCGACCGAGTCCGACTTGAGCCAGCCGGCATGCGCTCTTATCCAAAGTCGTATGAGGGAATGAGCGGCGGTGGAATCTGGGCGGTTTGCTTTGGACGCGACGAGGCGGGAAGGCCCACGGTTGTCGATCGACGCTTGGTAGGCGTCGCCTACTACCAGACTGGAGGCGTGAAGCCGGAGGACCGCCACATCATCGCCCATGGACCATGGGCTCTCTACGAACGGCTTTTCCCAGCGATCTGCGCGCTTGGCCAGAGTTGAGTCGATGGCAGCCCGCGGACAGCAAGGCATCCGGCGTGCTTCGAATAGATCAACGCGCGGATTTCACTGGGATGCGTGGACATTGCGGATGGTACGCGCGTCCGATACTTCCGCTCGAGTCAGCTGGGTGGACGACTGGAATTGATGGGATGGATGGTCCCTTCACCGGGTTCACCGCACAGAGTGGCACCCGACGTAGATCATCGAGAGGGAGTTCCATTCGTGAGCAAGCTGACAACGATCGGATTGGAATTGGCCAGGTGCTTCATCCGGGTCGATGGCGTCGACTAGAGACCCAGGCATCGTGTTGCGGGAGCGGGTGCGGCTTTTACCCTCTGGCTCCGGGGGCGGCCTCCTTGCCCGCAAGCCGACAACGCTCACAGCCCCAATCCCAGCTTCCTGCCGAATGACCAGTTCACATCCCCGCCAGGCATGGCGATGCCGGAGATGTGGCGTCCGATATGCTGCTCCAGCGCAGGCCGCCAAGGCACGAGGCTGAAGCCCAGCCCATCATCGATCATCGCGAAGCGGCCGCTGGAGAGCTGTGTGGCGCCGACAAGCCGACCACTGACGTGATTGCCTGGAGCGGCTGGCCGCCATTGCCGCCCGCGCTCGGACGCGAGCGCCCTGCCGGCACGGTCAGTGTCAGCAGCTTCGAGCCGCTGGATCAGGTCTCCCGGCGTGCCGATACGGCCGGCGCCGAGATCGTTGGCATACCCCATATCGACCAGCGACTGCTTGCGCTTCTCCAGTGCTGCGTTGATGTCCCGGCCGAACCCTTCATCCGCCATGACGGTGCGGTCGCGGGCCGCAAGCTCGCGGTCCAGCCAGACGGCGCCATCTTGGCCGATCTGCTGATCGAGGCCGATAGGGGACAGCACGCTGACTCGGATGTTCGCACGGTCGCGGACGAGGTCATAGGCTTGGCCGAGCTCGACCAGATCGGCCGGAACGCGCCAATGGTCGGCGTCGATCCGCTCGGCATGGCCGGCCCGCCGCAGCGCTTCGAGCCGGCGGACATGGGAGCGGACAAACGCCTCGGGATCGCCGCCGATGCGCTCGATGGCGACCCTGGCTCGCTCCAGATGCTGGGACGGCCGATAGACGCCGTCCGTCCGCGCCATGTCGATGATGTTGCGATCGGCCGCGCGAGGGCCGGCTGGCCCGGAGCCGGCCGCAACGAGCATGTCCCGGCTCACTTCCTCGGCGCCGGGCGGCGTCCATCTCGAGGTGATGGACGCGCCCGTCCATGCCGCCGATCACGAGGCGCACCCGGTCGCCCATCTCGTGGCGGTCCAGGCCCTTGTCGAGCACCTGGCCGACGATGCGCTCGGTCGTGTCCTCCCGGTGCAGGACGTAGCGCGCAAAAGGACGCGCCTCGGCCAAGCCTTCTCGCTCCAGGGCCCGGTGCATGCCCTTGATGATGTCGCCGCGCTTGCCGAGCTCGCGCAGGACGGGTTCGGTCCGACTTGAGATGGTCCAGCGGCCGACCTCGACCTCGGGTGGCGAGCCCCATGCGCTCGAGGTGACGTGCCCGCTGGACCAAAAGCGCCCGGTTCTGCCGCATCGTGTCGAGCATGTCCCGGCCGGGGCGCAGGTCGGCGAACTCATTGCGACCCTGCTGCTCGGCGATCAGCATGCGGTCGAGCCGGGTGAAGCTTTCGGCGTCGACCTCCCGCTCCAGGCTGCGCGACACCTCCTGCTCGGTCTGGCGGCCCAACTCCAGCGTGATGAACTCGGTCGCCCGCTCGCGGACACCGTGGGCGATGTAGTCGCCGGCGATGTTGAGCGTCTTGCCGTCGCCGGTGACGCCCCGCACGAGGATGTGGGTGTGGGGATGGCCGGTGTTGTGGTAATCGACCGCGATCCACTCGAGCCTGGTCTCCAGGTCGGCTTCCATCTGCCTCATCAAGTTGCGGGTGGTCTGCTGCAGGTCCGGACAGTTCCCCCCTTCCTCGGCCGATACGATGAAGCGGAACTGGTGGCGGTCGTCGCGGCCGCGGTCGAGGAAGGCGCGACCGTCCGCCTCATCACGGTGGCCGAATAGACCTGGCCTTTTTCGCCGTCCCTCGTGACGCCGTCGCGTTGGAGGTACCGCAGGTGCGCGTCGACCGCCTTGGCGCTGACGAACTGCCGGCCGCGCGGCGCGCCGTGGTGCGGGTTGAGCTTCACAACGCGCGCCTTGACCGCGACTCGGCGTGCCCGCGTGCGGTTGCCACTCCCGTCCCGGCTCCAGGGGCTGCGGTTCTTCAGCGTCGCTGCCGCCGCCGCGCCATGGCCGCGCGCATTGAACCGGCCGCCTCCCTTCGTCCTCCCGGGCTCGCCCGACCGATTAGGGCTGCCGCCCGCCCGTCGGATCGCCTGATGGACCTGGCCTATGAAGCTGGTCGCACGGGTCCGTACCGAACGCACACGCCGGCCGCGCGGGAGCTCGCCACGGCAATCGCCGACCTTGCCGGGGCGGATGCGAAAGTCGTCGTCGTCGCGCGCCATGCAAC